>DASWTW010000108.1:0-6288 GCA_036401895.1 Herpetosiphonaceae bacterium
CCACTTTAGTGGTGGCGTAAGATCAACACGTGTGGAAAGAGCCACCATCCCAATTTCCTTCGAAGTAGAAGCCGTCATCAATGTGATGAATGTACCATACCTTCGGGCAAACAAAAGAACAAACCATCTGACTTCTTTTTATTCGCTTGTTCGTGGCGAGGCCCTCACCCCGTCGCTATCGCGACTCCCCTCTCCCATTGCCATAGGCGAGGGGAATTATGGTACTTTCTTTTGTTCCTTTGTTCGCTTGTTCCCTTGTTCGTTTGGTTCTAGGTTCTTGGTTCTAGGTTCTACTTCTCCCCGTACGGATACCACCAGGGCTTGGGCTGCATCTCGAAATCCCAGTGGACGTGCTTGGTCTCCAGAAACTCTTCCAGCCCTTCCTCCCCCAGCTCGCGCCCGATGCCACTCTGCTTCATGCCGCCAAACGGCCCTGCGATGTTGTCGGTCAGCGGATCGTTGATCCAGATCGTGCCGGCCTTGACCTCTTCGTAGAAGCGCTTGGCTTTGCGCGGATCGTGGGTGAAGAGGCTGGCGCCCAGGCCGTAGCGCGAGTCGTTGGCGAGCGCCAGGGCTTGCTCAAAATCATCCACCGGCGCAACCGGCGCGACCGGCCCGAAGGTTTCTTCGCGCATAATCGTCGCGGTGTAGGGCACGTCCACAAGTACTGTCGGCTCCAGGAAAAAGCCTAGCTCAAGCTGCGGCGGTCTTCGGCCACCTGTGAGGAGCCGCGCGCCCTCGGCTTGCGCCTGCTCGATCTGCGCCAGGATCGCGGCGCGCTCGCGGCTGCCGATGACTGGCGTAATCTGGGTTTGGGGATCGAAGGGCGAGCCCACGCGCAATCCCGCAGTCAGCTCGGCCAGGCAATCGCAGAAATCGCGGTAGACCGGCCGCTCGACGTAGATGCGCTCGATCGAGGTGCAGACCTGCCCGGCGTTGACGAACGCGCCCCAGGCTACACCCATCGCGGCGGTCTTGATGTCGGCGTCAGCGGCGATGATGCAGGGATCTTTGCCGCCAAGCTCAAGATGCACTTTCGTCATGCGCTCGGCTGCCAGACCTGCGATGTACTGTCCAACTTCGGTCGAGCCAGTAAACGCGATCACCGATGTCGCGGGATGCGTCACCAGCGCATCGCCCACGGTTGCGCCGCTGCCGGTGATGATGTTGACCACACCTGGCGGCAGGTGGGAAAAGCAGTGCGCCAGATCCAGCGTTGCCAGCGGCGTCTGAGAGGCCGGCTTGATCACCACGGTGTTACCTGCCGCCAGCGCAGGCGCGACCTTCCAGGCCAGCAGCAGCATCGGGTAGTTCCACGGCACGATGCAGACGACCACGCCGTAGGGCTCCTTGAGCACCAGCGCCAGCTGCGACGGCTCCACGCTGGGGATTACCCGGCCGCGTGAGCTGCGGCCCATCTCGGCGTAGTAGTCGAACACATCGGCGGACCAGAGTACGTAGCGGCGGTTGCGATCGATGTGCCGCCCGGTTTCCAGTGTCAGTGTCACGGCCAGCGCCTCGACATGCTCCCGCATCCGCCGCGCAATCTCATGCAGCAGCTCGGCACGCTCGGCGGCCGGCACACGTCGCCAATCGCGGAAGGCCGTCTGGGCCGCCTGCATCGCCCGATCCACGTCGTCGCGGCTGGCGGCGGGCACGCGCCCTACCTCCTCCTCGGTCGCCGGATCGATCACTCCAAACGTCGCGTCGTCGACAGCTGTGATCCATTGGTTGTTGATCCAGAGCTGACGCATGATTGTACCTCACAACACTGCACTTACAGCGTCTTAAGCACCGTCTCGAAGCGCTCCAGCGTCCGATCGATCAGCTCGTCGTCGTGGGCCGCGCACAAAAACCAGGGCTCGCGCGAATCCAGATCCGGCATCACGCCATGCTGGACCAGTCCCAGCATCAGGTGCTCGTAGCGCTGGCGATCGGTTTTGGCCCAATCGCGGTGCTCGCGCGGCTCGTCGGCTCCCAGCACCAGACCAAACATCGCGCCGTGCCCCAGCAGATGATGAGCCACGCCGGCCTGACTCAAGATCTCGCCGAGACCCTGCATCAGCTTGCGGCCCTGCCCGGCGATCTGCTCAAGCACCGGCTCGCGCTCAAGGATCTCAAGCACCGCATCCGCCGCCGCCACGCCAACCGCGTTGCCGCAGTAGGTGCCGCCCTGCATCACCTGGCCGGGCACGATCGTCTCCATCACCGCGCGCCGCCCGGCAATCGCTGCGACCGGAAAGCCGTTGCCCAGCGCTTTAGCGTAGGTTGCCATGTCGGGCGTGACGCCGTAGACCTCGACTGCGCCGCCGTTGGCGATGCGAAAGCCGGTCTTAACCTCGTCCAGGATCATCACGATGCCGTGCTCGTCGCACAGGCGGCGGATCGTTTCGAGGAAGCCTTCTGCGGGCGTGATCCCGGCGCAGTTGCCCATCACCGGCTCGACGATGATCGCGGCGAGATCCCGGGCGCAGCGCGCAACTGTCGTCTCAAGCAGCTCGACGTCGTTGTAGGGCACGGTGACGACATAATCGGTGACGTGGCGTGGAATGCCGCTGGTGCTGGCAACCGGAATCGGGCTGCGGCGGCTGCCCATCGAGCCGGGCCAGGCGCCGGCGGTGGAGAAAAGCAGATAATCGTGGTTGCCGTGGTAGTTGCCCTCGAACTTGAGGACGCGCTCACGGCCGGTATGCGCGCGGGCAATGCGGATCGCGTGCATCGTGGCCTCGGTGCCGCTGGTCGTCCAGCGCATCAGATCCGGCCACTTGAGCAGCCGCAGCACCTTTTCGGCGGCGCGAATCTCCCACTCGCCGGTCAGCGCAAAACAGGTTCCATCCGCGATCGCTTGCTGCACGCGCTCCACGACAGCCAGATGGCCGTGCCCGAGGATAACCGGCCCGAAGCCCAGCCGGTAGTCGATGTACTCATTGCCGTCGGCGTCATAGACACAGGCGCCCGCGCCGCGACTGATCACGGGCGTGTCTTCGCCCCAGTAGCGAAAGTTGGAGCTAACGCCGTAGGGCATCAGCGAGCGGGCTTTGGCGTAGGCTTCACGGGTTTTGGCGTTTTGCATACAACCTCGTCAGGTAGTCGGAGCCGAATCTGGGGATGTGAGCGTTTTGCGCAGCCAGTAGCGGCGCTCGCCGGAGCCGGCGGGAACATCGTCGAGCACGCCGAAGACGCTGTAGCCGTGGCGCTCGTAGAAGGGCAGCGCCTGGAAGCTCATCGTGTCTAGGTGGGCGTAGCGACAGCCTAGCTCGATCGCCTTGGCCTCGGCCATCGTCAGCAGCCGGCCGCCGTAGCCCTGACCGCGCACTTCTTCCGAGATCCAGAGCAGCTCCACGTAGAGCCAGCCCCAGTATGTCCCGCCGGCCAGCCCACCGATGATCGTGTTGTCGTCGTCGCGGATGAACACGGCGAATGGCTGCCATTTCGTCGCGCCGACATGCGCCTCGTTGTAGCCATCAAGACCTTTGCGGATCGTGTCGGTGTCTGCGGAAGCCGGCCATTCTTCAAGTGTGATCTGGTAGGTCATAAGCTTATGCTGTTTGATCCTTGGTTGTAGAACAGGCCCTCACCCGCTGGCCCTGCGGGCAAACAAAGGAACCGGGTGCCCTCTGGGCGAACAAGCGAACAAGGAGGAAGCGGTGATAGCTTTTTGTTCTTTTGTTCCTTGGTTCCCTTGTTCTTTAGTTCACGTCCGTCGCATCGACTCGGGCATGTGTGGCCGCGCGCCGACCCGGTTCAGCGCCGCGATCTCCTCCAGGCTGTCGAGCGTGCCGATGATGACGATAATATCACCGCTGGCAAGCCGGTAGTCGCCGCGTGGCCTCAGGTCTTCACCGCTCTCGCTGCGCCGGTAGAGCACGGAAATATTGTGCGTCTGCTCGATCGTGCCGACGAGACGCCCATCCAGCGCGCCGCCGGACGCAACGCAGACTTCCTGCGTAGTGAGAAATTTGCCGCCCACATACAGCGCGTTCGTCACGTCGCGGTTGATCGCGGCTGCCGCGAAGGTCGGCGCGGCCAGCGCTGAGGTCGAGAACGCGGTTTTGATGTTGAAGGCCGACTGAAGCTTCTCGGCCAGCGAGTCGTTGAAGATACGCAGCACGATGCGAATATCGGGCCGGGATTGCCGGGCCGTCAGCGCGATGTCGAGATTAGTCAGATCGTCGTTGATCACGCAGACGACCGAGTGCGCGTGCTGCAATCCCGCCGCCTGCAAGATTTCAAGCCGCCGCGCGTCGCCGGTGACGATCGGCACGTCCTGCCCGCGCAGCAGCTCCAAAAACTCGCTGCCCGGCCCGCGCTCCACGCCGACTACCTCGTTGCCGGTCGCCAGCAGCTGGCCCACCACACGATAGCCGACTTTGCCCAGACCGCAGACGATGATATGATCCCGATAGGTCGAAGCCAGCGCCATCTGCCAGGCCTCCCGTCGATTACGCTTGTCAAAGATCAGCAGCCCGGCGCTGAGCGCGCCACGCGCTACCAGCCCCAGCCCGATCGCCGGCGCCAGAAAAAACAACACTTGCAGCGCGCTGTTCTCAGGAAACGGCTGTGGCTGAAAGAGCAGCTGGGCGAACGCGATATACAGCGCGCTCGGGAAGCTGATCGCCGCGCCGCCGGGCCGGTAGAAGAGCCACAGGATCAGACCCAGGCTCCACCAGATTACGATGAACGCCAGCAGCCATCGCGAGGACTCGCGCAGCACCAGCCAGCCGTCACGTAGACCCGCGCGGACTGTTCGCAGACGTTTGGATTGTGGTCGTCGTCGCATAGGCAGAGAACCAAGAACCTAGAACCAAGAACCTAGAACCTAAAGACAAACAAAGAACAAAGCACCGCGAACAAAGCAGAACGGCACCGCGAACAAAGCAGAACGGCACTGCTTGCCGCGTCGGACGCTTCCCCTCGCCTGTGCCGCAGGCTACCGAGGCGGAAGTCCGCCGAGGTTCGGGCAAGGGGTGCCGCCACAGCGGCGGGGTGAGGGCCACGAATCAAGAACCAAGAACCAGAAATAGACGGGCTTCTGCTTACATTGCTTGATTATTCAAATTGTTCGCTGCTCCCTTGGTTCTAGGTTCTGGGTTCTAGGTTCTACTTCTCCCCGTACGGATACCACCAGGGCTTGGGCTGCATCTCAAAGTCCCAGTGGACATGCTTGGTCTCCATAAACTCTTCCAGCCCTTCCTCGCCTAGCTCGCGCGCGCCGCCGCTGAGCTTCATGCCGCCGAACGGCCCCGCGTCGTTATCGGTCAGCGGATCGTTGACCCACAGCGTGCCGGCCTTGACCTCTTCGTAGTACTGCTTGACCTTGCGCGGATCGAGCGTGTAGAGATTCGCGCCCAGGCCGTAGTCGCTGTCGTTGGCGAGTGCGATCGCCTCGTCGAAGGTGGAGAACGACATAATCGGGATCGTGGGGCCAAATGTTTCTTCGCGCATGATGCGGAACGAGTGATCGACGCCGGTCAGCACGGTCGGCTCGTAGAAGTAGCCGCGATCGAACTGCTGAGGCCGCTGCCCGCCGGTCAGGATCTTTGCGCCCTGCGCTTTGGCCTCGCCGACATGCTCTTCGACCTTGGCGCGATACTTCTCGCCGATCACCGGCCCGATGTCGGTTTTGGGATCGAGGCCCGGACCCAGATTCAGCGATCGCACATAGTCGACCAGCCGATCGGTGAAGGGCTTGCGAATGCTTTCGTGAACATACACGCGCTCGGTCGAGGTGCAGACCTGGCCGCTGTTGAGTAGCGCGGCCCAGGCCACGCCCGGCACGGCCACGTCGAGATCGGCGTCTTCCGCGACGATAAATGCATCTTTGCCGCCCAGCTCAAGATGCACCTTTTTGATTTGCTCGGCGGCCAGCTTCGCAATCTCGCGGCCGGTTGTCACGCTGCCAGTGAACGCGATCAGCTGTGTGCCGCGATTGACCACCAGCTCGCGCCCGACATCGCCGTAGCCCGTGACGATGTTGACCACGCCCGGCGGCAGGTGATCAAAGATCGCGGTGCAGGCCAGCGTCGAGAGCGGCGTCATCTCGCTGGGCTTGATGATCACGGTGTTGCCGGCGGCCAGCGCGGGCGCGACCTTCCAGGCCATGAGCAGGATCGGATAGTTCCACGGCACGATGCAGGCGACGACGCCGTAGGGCTCCTTGAGCACCAGCGCCAGCTGCGACGGCTCCACGCTGGGGATCACCCGGCCGCGCGAGTTGCGGCCCATCTCGGCGTAGTAATCGAAGCACGCCGCCGACCAGCTCATCTCGTCGATGTTTTCGCGCAGCGG
>DASWTW010000109.1:0-55707 GCA_036401895.1 Herpetosiphonaceae bacterium
CGCGCCCACAATCAGCCCGGAGTCGCCGAGCTTCATGTAGCTGCTGGGAGACTGCGTGCGGCGCACGCGCGCCGTCTGAAGAGGAAGGGGTTGCTGTGTTATTGCCATTACCAGGCTCCTTTCTTCTCTGTTTGGTTTGCGCCGCCGGCGATACGCTGAGCGACGCGGAGTTTGGCGCTTCGGCTGCGCGCGTTGGCGCTGATCTCATCTGCCGTCGCCACGATCGGCTTGTGTGTCACCTGTTCGAGCCGTGGCGCATAGTCGCAGTCACGACTGCCGATGTAGATGCACGGTCGCGGCCCCTGGCCCCGATCCACCAGATGCGGGCATTGCTCCGCAAATAATCGTGGTGGCAGCAGACAGACCGCCGATTCGCGCCGCATGAACTCCTTGACGATCCGGTCTTCCAGCGAGTGAAAGGTGATCACCGCCAGTCGCCCATCGATCGCCAGCAGCTCGGTCGCCGCCGGCAGCGCCTCCTCTAACGCTCCCAGCTCATCGTTGACCGCGATCCGCAGCGCTTGAAATGTGCGAGTTGCGGGATGAATGCGCTCGTCTTTTCTCCCACCAAGCGCGCGCATCACCAGCTCCGCAAGCTCTGTCGTGTTGGTAATCGGCCCGTTGCGGCGCCGCTCGGCAATCCGCTTCGCAATCCGCCGCGAGGCTCTTTCCTCGCCGTAGCGGTAGATCACATCGGCTAGCTCGTCCTCGGGCAGCGTGTTGACCAGATCCGCTGCGGTCAGGCCCTGCGTCGGGTCCATCCGCATATCCAGCGGCGCGTCCTGCCCGAAGGAAAATCCGCGCTCCGCCACATCCAGCTGCGGCGACGAGACGCCGATGTCGAGCAGCACGCCGTCGACCTGCTCGAAGCCCTGCTCGCGCGCCAGCCGGCCGACATCCCGAAAGTTGCCGTGGACCAGCGTCAGCCGATCGCGGTAGTCGTGGAGCCGCTCTGCCGCCGCCTGAAGCGCCGCCGGATCGCGATCGATCCCCAGCACTCGGCCCGCGCCGCGCTCCAACATCCCGGCCGTGTGCCCGCCGCCGCCCAGCGTTCCATCGATGTACGTGCCGCCGGGCCGAACCGCCAGGTTATCGAGCGTTGCCGCAAACAACACCGGGATGTGCGCAAATCCTGCCAACGTGCCGGCCCTTATCCTACGGACGAACAAAGGAACAAGGAAACAAAGGAACAAAGGCTTAGGCTATTTCTTGTTCTTTTGTTCTTTTGCTCTCTTGTTCTTTCGCTAGATCCCGATCTCCGCCATCTGCGCCGCGATCACGCTCGCCGACTCGTCCAGCGATTCCATCGCGGCTTCCCAGGCTTCTTGCGACCAGATCTCGAAGTAGGTGTTCATTCCGGCCACAACAGCGGTATCGCCGATCCCGGCGTACTCGCGCAGACTGGCTGGAAGCAAGATTCGTCCCTGCTTGTCCAGCTCGGTGTCGGATGCTCCGGCGAACAAGAGCCGCCGCAGCTGCCGCGCCTCGGTCGAGCCGAGCGAAAGACCGCTCACGCGCTCCGACAGCGCCTGCCACTGTTCCATGGGATATACTTGCAGGCAGCGCTCGAAGCCGCGCGTCACAACCAGCCCGCCCTCAAGCTGAGTACGGAATTTGGCTGGAACCGCTACGCGGCCTTTGGTATCGATGCTATGCTCGTATTCGCCAAGAAACATCTGTGTCGTTCCCACTTCAATGTTGTAAAAGTAGGGATTTAGAACATTTGTACGCTTTCCCCACTTTTCCCCACTTTTCCCCACCTGTTTTGCGATTATATACCACACTATATCCCTTTTCAAGAGCTTTTGGTACTACTTTAGGGAATAGAAGCATTTTTTCACAAAATACGCTTGACACATTTGTTCTGATATAATGTGCTGGAACGGCTCTGGATGCGGATCGACGATCGCCGTCCTTGTCGAGCGATCGGCCCGCTGCTATACTGCTGCTATGACCGGAGAACTAGTAAAAAGAGTCATGGATTTGTCATGAACCAGCCTATACTGCCGTCCGACGCGATCGTGCTGCGCTCAGTTGAAGAAGCGCGCGACGAAATTCTGCGCCACTTTTCCCCACTTTCAAGCGAAAACGTGCCGCTGCTGCTAGCGCTTGGCCGCGTGCTGGCCGAGGATGTGCAGGCCGACATCGACGTGCCGCCCTTCGCCAACTCCGCGATGGACGGCTACGCTGTGCGCGGCGCGGATCTCCAGAGTGTCACGCCCAATGCTCCTGCGATCTTGCGAATTGTGGGCGAAGTTCCGGCGGGCGGCATCACCGAGACCGCTGTCGAGCCCGGCACCGCGATTCGCATCATGACCGGCGCGCCGATGCCGCCCCAGGCCGATACGATCGTGCCGTTCGAGGAGACCGACGAGGGCCACGCCGATTCGCTGCACGCGCAGGGTCAGGTTCGCGTTTTCACGCGCATTGCGCTGGGAGCCAGTGTCCGAGCAGCCGGCGAAGACGTTACAGCCGGCACGACGGTTGTGCGCCGGGGCACGCTGATTCGCGCCGCCGAGATCGGCGTGCTGGCGACGGTGGGCGCGGCCAACGTGGCGGTCTTTCGCCGGCCCAAAGTGGCGATCCTGGCTACCGGCGACGAGCTGGTCGATGTGGGCGAGCAGCCCGGACCCGGGCAGATTCGCAACGCCAACGGCTACTCCAACGCCGCCCAGGTGATCGCCGCCGGTGGCGAGCCGCTTCAGCTACCGATCGCGCGCGACACCGAGCAGGAGCTAAACGATCGCTTGAACGAGGCGCTGGCCTGGGGCGCGGATCTTTTCATGACCTCGGGCGGCGTCTCGGTCGGCGACTACGATGTTGTTAAGAAAGTGCTTCAGCAGCGCGGCAACATGGAGTTCTGGCGCGTCAAGATGAAACCGGGCAAGCCGATCGCGTTCGGCCACATCGAGGGCGTGCCGCTGCTGGGACTGCCCGGCAACCCGGTCTCGGCGATGGTCGGCTTTGAGCTGTTTGGACGGCCGGCGCTGCTCAAGATGCAGGGCCGCGCCGGCTATGTTCGCCCGACGATCCAGGCCACATTCACCGGCTCGCTCACCGATCGTGCCGACCGGCGGCAGTACGTGCGGGTGCGCATCGAGCAGCGCGGCAGCCAGTTTCTGGCGCATCTCACCGGCGAGCAAGGCAGCGGCGTGCTGACCTCGATGATGTACGCCGATGGCTTGATGATCGTGCCCGAGGGCATGACGCATGTCGAGCCGGGCACCGAGCTGCCGGTGCTGATGCTGCACTGGCCCGAGATCGCGCCGGAGCAGGTGTTCGCAGCGACAGATGCCGGAGCCGACTGCTGCTAGCGCTGTGGTCCTTAGCTTTGAAACATGAACGAGAAACGATAAAAGATGGCCGATTTACCACCACAGGCGCCACAGCCGGCACCTGACGAGCCGCCGGAGTTCGATATTGAGGCGGCGCGCGCACGCTATCGTAAGCTGATGCGTAGCTGGCCGATGCGTCTGATGTATCTGCTGCTGGCGCTGACGATTCTCTTCGCCTGGGCCTGGGGCGCTGCCGCCGCGATCGGACCGGACGTCGAGACGCTGCCAGGCCACGACATCACTGTTCCAACCCAGCAATGTATCGCGTGTCACACGACGGGAGCCAGCGCCAGCAGCGCGCCGCCGATGAATCACCCTGAGGCGCCGACCTGTGGCTTCTGCCATCGTCAGGGATTGCCCGAGACCGGCGCGCTGCGTGGCGGCTGGGCGCTCGACGAGCGGCCGCAGAAAGCGGAAGCCTATGCTCTACACTGACACGATCACGGCGATCGCAACGCCCGTCGGCGAGGGCGGCGTCGGCATCGTGCGGCTGAGCGGCCCCGATGCGCTGAGTATTTTGCAGCGGCTATTCACGCCCATGCGCGGCGGCCGGCGCTTCAAGCCGCAGATGCTGCGCTACGGGCGGATCATCGACGCCGAAGGCCAGACCGTCGACGAGGCGATGGCGGTTTATTTCAAAGCGCCGCACTCCTACACGCGGGAAGACGTGGTCGAGATCCATTGTCACGGCGGCGCGCTGCCGCTGCGGCGAACGCTGGAGCTGGCGCTGAGCTGCGGCGCGCGGCTGGCCGAGCCGGGCGAATTTACGCTGCGGGCGTTTCTCAACGGCCGGATCGATCTCGCGCAGGCCGAGGCGACCCTGGATCTGATCCAGGCGCGCACCCAGACCGGCCTTCAGCTGGCGCTGGATCAGCTCGGCGGGCGGCTCTCGCGACAGGTGCAGCAGGCGCGCAACGAACTGATCGGCGCACTGGCCTATCTCACGGCGCTGGTCGACTTTCCCGAGGATGACGTTCCCGAGCAAGAGGTGCTACAGCCGCTGCGATCCGCGCTGGCACAAGTCGAGCAGCTATATCGCGGCGCTGACCAGGGAATTTTGTATCGCTACGGGGCGCGCGCGGTGCTGGTGGGACGGCCCAACGCCGGAAAATCCAGCCTGCTCAACGCGCTGCTTCAAGTCGAGCGCGCGATTGTCACGCCGATCGCTGGAACGACTCGCGATACGCTCGAAGAAACCGCGAACCTGGGAGGCGTTCCAGTGGTGTTAATCGATACAGCCGGCATCACCGAGACCGCCGACCCGGTCGAGCGCATCGGCGTGGAGCGCAGCCGCCGCGCGCTGGCGAGCGCCGATGTGGTGCTGCTGGTGCTGGATCGATCCGCGCCGCTGACCGAGGAAGATCTGCGCATCGCGGTCCTAACACATGGCCGCCCGACGATCGCGGTGTATAACAAGGCCGATCTGCCGGCTCAGCTTGATCCCGCGCCGCTGCTGGCGAGCCACCCGACGATTCGCGCGGAGAGCACGACCTCGGCGGCGCTGGGCGAGGGGTTGAGCGAGCTTGGCGAAACCGTGGCACAAACCCTGCTCGGCAATGCGCCGCTTACGGGCGAAACGTTAGTTACTAATCCGCGCCACCGAGAATCGCTGAGCCGGAGCGTGGATCATCTGCGCAGCGCGGTCGCAGCGCTGGAGCTGAACGTGCCGGTTGATCTGGTTGCGATCGATGTGACTGCGGCTGTTCAGGCGCTTGGCGAAGTCACCGGCGAAAGCGTTGGTGAGGATTTACTCTCAACGATCTTTAGTCGTTTTTGCATCGGGAAATAGTCCAAAAGGTGACACATTTTCAGATTGAGTGTGTTAGCATACAGCAAGCATGCTTATGGCCGACGTGTGCCACAGCGGCTGATTTTTTATTACCAAGCATAGTAGGTGACATATGGCGGTGAGCTTGGAGCGCGTGCGAGCGCACGTCTTCATCTCGGGGAGCGTTCAAGGCGTTAACTTTCGCACCCACACACGCGATCAGGCCAAGCGAGTTGGCGTCGAGGGCTGGGTCCGTAATCTTAGCGATGGTCGAGTTGAGGCAGTCTTTGAGGGCAACCGCGCCGCCGTGCAGCGCATGATCAGCTGGTGCTACAGCGGCCCGCCTGCCGCGCAGGTCGAGCAGGTTGAGGTTGAGTGGGAGGACGTTACCAATCGCGAGGGGCCGTTCAGTATCGCGTGGTAATAACGAAGAACCTATAAGAACCAAGAACCAAGAGCTATCATTTGGTTCTTGGTTCTGTTCTTTTGGTCAGCATGGGTTGTGTTAATGGCCCTCACCCCTGACCCCTCCCCCGAACCTCCGCCGGCTTCGGCGTCGGTTGCCGCAGGCGAGGGGAATGAAGATACTACTTTGTTCTTGGTTCTCTTGTTTATTTGTTCTCTTGTTCGTTTGGTTCTAGGTTCTAGGTGTAATGGAATGCTAGGTTAGCACAGGTGCGTACGCGTTTTTTGGCTTTGGAAAGCGAAAAATAAACGAGCAATGTGCGCTAACCTTCTGAACCAGTACATCTAGGTTCTAGGTTCTTTCTCCTACCCACTCGGTCTCTCCATCCGACCAGTGCTCCTGCTTCCAGATCGGCGCGATCTCTTTGATGCGGTCCATTATGTAGGCGGCTGCCTCGAACGCCGCGCCCCGATGCGGCGCTGCAACCGCCACGATCACCGCCGTCTCGCCGATCGCCAGCCGCCCGATGCGATGATGCACCGCCACCCGGCCGATCTCCCATTTGCTCTGCGCCTCGGCCGCGATCTGTTGAAGCACCGGCACCGCCATTGCCGCATACGCCTGATAGACCAGATAGTCGGTCGCGCGACCACCGAAGTTATCGCGGACGACGCCGGTAAAAAGCACCACCGCGCCATCCTGCGGCGTTTGCACATACTCGTGCAGCAGTGAGCCGTCAAGCGGCTGCTCACTGATCGCGAAGGGCGCGACCTGGGCATCGCCCAGAGGGCACCCGCCACCACTGACCGGCGGAATAAACGCCGCCTCGTCGCCGTCGTGCAGCTTGCTCGAAGGATCGGCGTACGATTGGTTGAGCGCGAACATCACGCTGCGCGTGGCCGGAGTCAGCGCGGGATACTCCTCGCCCAGACGCTGCCAGAGATCGCCAAGGGTGCTGCCCTCGGGAACCTCAAGCTGAAGCTCGCTCGCACCGACAATATCGCGGTGGAGCGCGAAGAATCGAACCGTAACCTGCATCTTCTCTCTTCGTGTCTAAAGCGGGACCAGCGCCCGCAGGGACTTAGAGTGTTCGAACGGGAACGCCTTGCTCGGCGAAATAAGCTTTGGCCTGCGCGATCGAGTAGGTGCCGAAGTGAAAGATCGAGGCTGCCAGCGCCGCATCGGCGCGGCCCGTCGTCACCGCTTGCAGCATATGCTCCAGCGTGCCCGCGCCACCGGAAGCGATCACCGGCACGGGCACGGCATCCGCCACTGCTTGCAGCAGCTCCAGATCGTAGCCGGAGCGCGTGCCGTCGGCGTCGATGCTATTGATCACGATCTCGCCGGCGCCGCGCTCCGCGCCCTCGCGCGCCCATGCCACCGCATCCTTGAACGTCGCGCGACCTGCGCCGCCGGTATGCGTAAAAACCTCCCAGCCGCTCCGGCCGTCCTGCGTCACACGCCGCGCATCGATCGACAGCACGATACACTGGCTGCCGAAGCGCTTGGCGCCATCCTCGATCAGCTGCGGATTGTAGAACGCCGCCGTGTTGATCGAGACCTTATCGGCTCCGGCGCGCAGCATACGATACATATCGTCCACAGTGCGAATGCCGCCGCCGACCGTCAGCGGAATAAAGACCTGCGCCGCCGTGCGCTCGACCACATCGGCCATAATCGCGCGCTCGTCCGAGGAGGCCGTGATGTCGTAAAAGACCAACTCGTCGGCACCTTCGCGATCGTACAGCTCGGCCAGCGCGACGGGATCGCCCGCGTCGATGTGGTTGACAAACGTCACGCCTTTGACCACGCGGCCATTCTTTACATCCAGGCAGGGGATAATCCGGCGTGTCAGCATCAGCCCCTCGACGATGAATCAGGCTCGGCAAACTCGCGGCGCTCCATGTCCAGCGCGCGACGGCCTTCGAGCAGCGCCGTCCAGGCTCCTGTGACGTGCTCCAGCAGCTTGACCTCCTGCGTCTCAAGGTCCGACAGACGATTCTCGTGGCGCTGGAACATCAGATCCATGCGATTACCGACGCGGCCAACGCGGCCTTCCTGCTCGCGGCACCACGCGTCGATGCGCTCCAGCCAGCTGGTGAGATGGCGCAGATGCTGCTCGTCGGTATCGCGCAGATCGACCAGCCGCTCCTCGTTCTGGTGCCGCAGCTCTTCGAGACGCTCCTGCGTCAGCATGAAGCGCTCGGTGCTGATGATCTCGATCCGGCGGATGTCGTCTTTCATGCCGGGCAGCTGCTCGCCGACATTTTCGATCATGCCCGGCAGCGAGCGGACCATCACATCCAAATTCTTGTGCAGCTCTTCAAGATGCGACAGCCGCGCGACCGGCTCGTGCAGAGAGTTGCGCGCATCCGAGACCATCTGCTGCGCCTCGACGGCCTGCCGCCGCAGCGCCTGCTTCTCGGCCTTGATCTCGTCGCCGAGACGCCGCGTTTCTTCAAGCACATCATGATCGGCCAGGCGCAGCTGCTCAAGCTGCGGCAATAGCTGCCGGTAGCGATCTTCGGTCTCGCGCACATGCGCCACCGTCTCACGCTCGCGCTGCTCAAGCTCATCGACGCGACTGAACAGCGGCGCGCTCTGCTCCCGATCGGCGCGGCGCGACTCGTTGAGCTGGTGGATCGCCGCCTGGATCTCGCGGACAGGCTTGACCGATTCTTCGGCCTTGACGAGCGCATTGGCAATATCGCGGCGGAGCGTCGACAGCTCACGCTTGTACGCTTCCATCACCACCTGCTGCTCCTGCGCCTGCCGATCGATCACGCCCTGTAGCTGCGAGTTCTGCGCCTCGACGCGCCGGACCTGCTCCATAGCCCAGGAGTATTTATTATTCTGCTCTTTGATGATCCGCCGCAGCTCGTCGATCTGATTTTGCAGATAGATCAGCTGTGACTGCTCCTGAACCCGCAGCTTTTCTTCTTCGTACTTGGCGGCAATCTCGTTTTTTTGGGGCATACCAGCCTCGATGATGGTGAGCAACGCTCATTGAATAAACGGCGGGTCTTCTTCGCAGCCCGCGCGACAGCTAGCGATTGACCTCGACGGCCTTGATAACTTCCAGCGCCTCGCACAGGTTGATCGCGTCGGTGTAGAGCGCCTTGCCGACGATCACGCCCGCCGCGCCGGTTTTGGCCAGCGCGATCAGATCGTCGAGCCTGGCCACGCCGCCGGATGCGATGATTTCGGGACCACCGGCGCGAACCAGCTCGGCCACGCCCTCGACATCCGGGCCGGTCAGCGTGCCGTCGCGGCCAATATCGGTGTAGATGATGCTCTGCACGCCGAGCGCGCCCATGCGCTTGACCAGATCTTCAGTCCGCACCTGCGAGGTTTCGGTCCAGCCCTGCGCGGCCACCATGCCATCGCGGGCATCCACGCCGACGACGATCTGCGCGCCGTAGTGCTGCACCAGCCTGGCGATCAGCTGCGGATCGCGGACGGCCGCCGTGCCGAGGATCACCCGCTCCACACCCAGGTTGAGCGCCGCGTCCACCGCGCTCTCATCGCGGAGACCGCCGCCGAGCTGCACGGGGATCGGCACCGCGCGCACGATCGCATACACAATCTGCGCGTTCACCGGCCGGCCTGCCTTCGCGCCATCCAGATCGACAACATGCAGCCGCTGAGCGCCAAGCTTGGCCCATTTGCGCGCCACATCGACCGGATCTTGATCGAACACCGTGATCTGGGCGTAGTCGCCCTGATACAGCCGCACACAGCGACCATCCTTAATGTCGATCGCCGGAATGATTTCGAGAGAAGACATAGAAATTTCTTTTTCCTTCAAGAGCGGCATCCGTGCCATAATGCGGCGACGTTGCCACTTGAAGTGTAGAAAGCTCTTTGATTATACCGCACGGCTCACAGCCGCGCATCTGACGGTCCAATCATAACATTCTTTGGCCGGCGCTCGCATGAGCATGTTTCGCACATTTTCCGCTACCCGGCAATCGTCTACACCGCTGCGCACAAAAGCCGAGCCACCAACGACGATCGTCAGCGGCTCGTGTGTTCTCGCTTCGATGCGAGGCGCTAGCTTACGCGGAGCGCAGCGATCTTGTCAACGCCGGCGCCGGCAGCCTCGACCTGCTGGACGAAGTTACGCAGCAGCGTCAGACCCCAGCGACCGCTCTTCTCGGGATGGAACTGTGTCGCTACCGCCGAGCCGAACGCCAGCACTGCGGGAAAATTCACGCCGTACTCGGTCCGCCCCGCGACGATCGAGTCGTCGGGCGTGTCCACGTAGTAGGAGTGTACGAAATAAAAGTCGGTGCCGTCGGGAATGCCGCTCAGCACAGGATGATCGGGATTTGCGAAGCGAACCTGGTTCCAGCCGATCTGCGGAACTTTGCCCGCGCTTTCGGGAAGCTTGGTCACACGGCCGGGCACCACGCCCAAACATGGATGCTCGCCGAACTCTTCGCTGGTCTGCGCCAGCACCTGCATGCCCACGCAGATGCCCAGGAACGGCGTTTGTGCCGCGATCACCTGGGGAATCACCGCCGACAGCCCGCGCCGATCCAGCTCGCTCATCGTGTCGAAGGTTGCGCCCACGCCCGGCAGCACGACGCCCTGCGCCGCCGCGATTACCGCCGGATCATCGGTGACTGTGAGATCCGCGCCTACATGCTGAAGCGCCCGAACAGCCGAGCGCAGATTGCCTGCGCCGTAATCAATCACTGCAATCATCGGTGTATCTCTGTATTTCCAAGCGAACAAAGGAACAAACAAAACAAAGGAACAAAGAACGATCTGATTTTAGCTCTCCATCGCTTGTGCTTTTGTTCCCTTGTTCCCTTGTTCTTTTGTTCTTTACGCCGTAGTGTACCCAATTTATGTCAACAGCGGATGAACGCGCTCGATCTGCGCGATCAGCGGCTCGATCTCGCTCAGCGGCTGCGGCGTTTCCGGCGATGGTCCCAGCGGATCGGCGATACGCTCGGGATGGCCCAGCAGCACGTCGAAGGTCGATAGCACACCGCCGGCCAGCGCGTCCAGGTTATAGCCGCCTTCCAGCGCGCAGACCAGCCGCCCGTCGCACACATCCGCCGCCAGCTCGTAGATCATCTGCGCCAGCCGCCCAAATCCCTGAATGCTCATCAGCATCGGCGCGAGCGGATCGGCCCAGTGTGTGTCGTAGCCCGCCGACACGATGATCAGCTGCGGATCGAAGCGCCGCACCGCGCGCAGCACCAGCTCCTCATAGACGCGCTCAAAGGCTGCGTCGCCGGTGTAGGCCGGCAGCGGAATGTTGAGCGTCGCGCCCTCGCCACCGCCGGAGCCGCGCTCGCGCCAGTGACCGGTGCCGGGATAGAACGGGTAGGTGTGCGACGAGATGTAGAGCACATTGGGATCGTCGTAGAAAATGTCCTGGGTGCCGTTGCCGTGATGCGTATCCCAGTCGATGATCGCGACGCGCTGTACGCCCAGGCTGGATCGCGCCACCTGCGCCGCCACCGCGACGTTGTTGATCAGGCAGAAGCCCATCGCCGTCGAGGGCGTGGCATGATGGCCGGGCGGCCGCACCAGCGCAAAGGCGTTGTCGAACTCACCGCCGACAACGGCCTCCACCGCGCGACACACCGATCCGGCCGCCAGCAGCGCGACATCCCACGATTCCTGCACAATATAGGTGTCGGGGTTGAGCCGACCGCCGCCAAACATCGCCATGCGCTGCGTGTGTTCGAGCATCCGCCGATGATGCACGGCCCGCACCTCGTCGTCGGTGGCGTGGCGTCCCTCGATACGGGTTAGCTCGGCGGGCATATCGCTGGCGGCAAGCACCTGTTTGATCGCACGTAGCCGTGAGGCGTTTTCGGGATGGTCGAAATCGTCGTGCAGCAAAAAACGATCATCGATGAGATAGGCTGTGCTCATGCTCAGATCCTTCGCCCTCAAAAACTCGCCAGGAAGCGTAGCACGAAATGCCGGGAAGGGCAATCAAGGGAACCGCAGAACAAAAGAACATAGAACAAAGAAGAACCCAGAACCTAGAACCAACGGGACGGAGAACAAAGGGCAGAGACGCGAACAAAGAACAAAAGATCAAGCGAACAAAAGAATAAAAACCTATTCGTGCCCACTTGTTCCCTTGTTCCCTTGTTCCTTTGTTTGCCCGCAGGCCCTGTACTCGACAGGCGCAAGTGTTTTCGCTAAAATGTGAAAGACATAACAAAGCTCAGCACAGGCTATTGAAAGGACTGGCGCGGTATGCCCGAAACGACCCAAGAAGGATTCGATGTCGCGATTATCGGTGGAGGACCAGCTGGATTATTCGGCGCATTTTACGCAGGCTTGCGCGGCATGAAGACGCTCCTGCTCGACGCGCTACCGGAGCTGGGCGGCCAACTCGCGGTGTTGTATCCCGAAAAATATATCTTCGACGTGCCCGGATTTCCCAAGATTCTGGCCCGCGATCTGGTCAAGCAGCTCGTCGAGCAGGCGATGCAGTCTAACCCCACGGTGCAGCTTGAGGAGCAGGTTACCAACATCGAGCCGATCGGCGAGCGGCAGATCAGGCTTTCCACAACCGGCGGCGTGTACCAGACCAAAGCCGTGCTGATCGCGGCCGGCGTTGGCGCGTTCGCGCCTAACAAGCTGGACGCTCCCGGCGTGGCGCGGCTGGAAGGCAAAGGCATCTACTACTTTGTGCGCTCCAAGGAAGAGTTCGCCGACAAGCGGCTGCTGATCGTCGGCGGCGGCGACTCGGCCGTGGACTGGGCGCTCAACCTTCAGGACACCTGCCGCGAGATCACGCTGATCCATCGCCGTGACCAGTTCCGCGCGCACGAGGGCTCGATCAAAGACATGTACGCCTCGCGCACCAACGTGATGACCTTCTGGGAGCTGAAAGAGGTTCACGGCGAGGATAAGGTCGAGGCCGTGACGATCGTCAACAACCAGACCAAGGAAGAGCGCGAGCTGCCCATGGACGCCGTGCTGCTGACGCTGGGCTTCAAGGCCGACATGGGGCCGATCAAAAACTGGGGCCTGTCGCTCGAAAAGCGCTCGATCAAGGTCGACGGCAAGTTTGCAACCAGCATGCCCGGCGTGTACGCTGCCGGCGACATCGCCGCCGCCGAGGTCAAGCTGGATCTGATCGCGGTGGGCTTTGGTCAGGCTGCGATCGCCGTCAACGCGATCAAAACCTACATCGATCCCAAGGCTCGGCTCTTCCCCGGCCACTCTTCGGAGATGAGCGACAGCGCCAAATCGCACTAGCCGCAGCGCTGGCCAAACGCCCAAAGACGAGCGTAATCAAGCTCGTCTTTTTGTTTTGTCTCAGCTCTTGGCCTGATACTTGGAAGGGCACGATCGACTGATCCGAATGGATGGAGCTTTATGACAGATACAGTGTACGAGTCGCTGGTGATCGGCGGCGGACCGGCGGGACTTTCCGCTGCGCTCTACCTGGCGCGCTACGATCGCAGCGTGGCCCTCTTCGACACCGGACGCGGCCGATCGTCGTGGCACCAGATCAACCATAACTACCTGGGCTTTCCCGGCGGCGTTCCGGCACGGCAGCTGCGTGAGCTCGGCCGCCAGCAGCTTGAGGAGTATCAGCAGGTCACAACGCTGGAGTACAAGATCGATCGGCTGGAGCGGCAGAACGGCGAGTTTATCGCGTACGGCCAGGCCGGCGAGTGGCGCGGCAAGACCGTGATCATCTGCACCGGCGTGATCGATCATTATCCACACTTCGACGGCTGGGAAGAATACGTTGGCCGCAGCATGTTCTGGTGCATCACCTGCGACGGCTACGGCTGCCGCGATGCGCGCGTGGTGGTGGTGGGCAACAAGAATCAGGCGGCCAGCGAGGCGCTTCAGCTGCGGCGTTTCACCCACCAGCTCACGGTGCTCACCGACAGCCGCGAGTGCTACATCGACGAAAAGTTTCAGCGCCGGCTGAAGCAGGCCGAGATCCCGCTGGTCCACGACAAGATCGACTCAGCGATTGGCAAGGACGGCGAGTTCGAGGCGCTCTGCACCAAGAGCGGCCAGCGCATCGAGCTGGATCAGCTGTTTTGCCAGCATGGTGCGACGCCGATCGTCAATCTGGCCGAAGATCTCGGCGTGCTGATCAGCCGCGACGGCTACATCTGCACCGATGTCGAGCAGAAGACCAACGTCGCGGGCGTCTACGCAGCTGGCGATGTCACACGACTGCACTCGCACCAGATTACAACGGCGGTGCATGAGGGCGGCATGGCCGCGTCGGCCGCCAACTACTATCTATATCCCGACGAGCTCAAAGACGATTAGGCGGCACAATCTCTTGCTCGGACGATTTGCCGGCTCAGGTATCATACTCCTCGGCGAAGCACTGAAGCTCAGAACACCGAGGAGGACTGATGAGTCTGCCCGTTATTCATCTACAAGGCACGCCGTACGAGCAGGGCCGGCAGCATGGAGCCGCGCTGCGCGAGCCGATCGTTCATAATCTGGCGACCTACTTTGAGCGCTTCGAGCGCGAGGGCAAAGTTGCGCGGCCGGAGGTGCTGGAGCGCGCGCGGCGCTATGCCGATGCGATCGTAGAGCACAATGCAGCCTACTTCGAGGGCCTGCGCGGCGTAGCCGACGGTTCCGGCTGCGATCTGATCGAGCTGGTGGCGCTCAACGTGCGCTACGAGATCTTGTACTACCAGTTCGGCGTCAACGCCATGGCCGACGGCTGCACCGCGTTTGCGATCGATCCGAGCCTGTCGGCGAGCGGGCATCTGATCCTGGGCCAGAACTGGGATTGGATTCCGCAGGTTCAGGGCGCGATCCTGCACACCACCGACGCCGACGGCATGCAGGTGATTAGCTTCACTGAGGCCGGGATCGTGGGCGGCAAGATCGGGCTGAACTCGGAGGGGCTGGGCCTAGGAATCAACGGCATCACCTCCACCGCCGACGACTGGTCGCGGCTGAGCAAGCCGTTTCATGTGCGCTGCTACGAGATCTTGCGCTCGCGTGATTTTCAGGAGGCAACGCGCATCATCACCAGCAGCGATCGGGCCTGCTCGACGAACTTCCTGATCGCGCAGGCTCCCGACCGGATTATAAACATCGAGGCCGCTCCCAAGCAGATCCAGCTGCTGACCTGCGAAGACGGCTGTGTGGTCCACACCAACCACTTTGTCGAGCCCGAGCGCGCGGGCATCGAAGAGCCGCCCAACCCACGCCGCCAGTACTCGTACAATCGCCGCTCACGGATGCGCGAGCTGCTCACGTCCCGGCAGCCGCTCACGATCGCCGACACGCAGCGCTTCCTCCAGGACCACAACGACTACCCATATTCGATCTGCCGCCATGAAGATCCGAATGGCCCGCCCGCCGAGCAGTATAAGACCGTGACGGCGGTGGTGATGGATCTCAACGAGCGGCGCATCTGGCTCAGCGACGGGCCGCCCTGCACCGGCGAGTTTCAAGAGCTGGTGTTGGAGGCTTAAGAATATGGAATTAAGCACGAACAGCAAGCCACACAGCTTGCTGTTCGTCTGAAAACTCTTAGCGATAAACATCCCGGCGATTGCCAAGCTTGATAACCACGACAATCAATTCCTTATCTCTGATCTCATAAATAACTCGATATTGTCCAATCCGAATACGCCAAAAATCAGAATCTTCCAGCTTTTTACATCCTCGCGGACGAGGTGCTGCAGCAAGGGCTTGAATAGCCGTGAGGACACGCTCATAATCACTAGTTGGCAAGCGCCCAAGTTCCTTCTGGGCATTACGGGTAATCTTAACGCTGTACACCAATCAACTAGCCTTTCGGGCCGCCTTCTGCTGTTCAATCTCCCGTATCGCTTGATCCAGTGGAATGATTTCATCTTCCGTCAATCGCGCCTGAGCATCGCGAATATCTTGGGCGTCTTCGATGGCTTCCAATGCCCGATCAAGGAGATACAGGACTTGACCATGCAATGAGCGGCGCTCACGCTCAGCCATCGACGCAATCGGCTCGTACAGCTCAGGCGGAAGTCGAAGCGTAAACGGTTTCGCATTCGATTCTTGTCGCATCAGTATTCCTCCAAGATGGTTTAACATCGGATAGCCGTATGTGTCTTTGACTGTTCGAATAATACCAAAAAATAGTGAAATTTCAACCGTAGAGGTGAATTATAATACCGAAATGGTTCACAACATCTGATCCTTAAACGAAAAACCACCAGGAAATTCCTGGTGATTTTCAGTGGGGTGGCTGACGGGTTTCGAACCCGCAACCCTCGGAACCACAATCCGATGCTCTGCCGTTGAGCTACAGCCACCACATGTTGTGCATACTCTGAGTGAACCACTCGTTTGCAGCGAGGGGGAGTATACCAGAAGCAGCACGGAAATGCAACCCTCAAGATCGACAAATTTGTGCGATTTCACTGGTCGATCGTCGGTTGCCTGCGCTGAGTGGCTTCGCTTATAATTGACAGGTAGTATATGAAACGAGGAGTGGATGGCACGAGAAAAATTAGCGCTGGTTGATGGACATGCCGTTGCGTTTCGGGCCTTCCATGCCATGCGCGAGGCCGATCTGCGGGCATCGAGCGGCGAGCCGACCTTTGCGGTCTTCGGCTTTCTCCAGATTGTTCTGACCACGCTTCAGCAGCTCCGGCCTCAGTACGCGGCGGTCGCCTTCGACGTCGGCCGCACCTTCCGCGACGAGCTGTACGCCGAGTACAAAGCCAACCGCAGCGAGGCGCCCGAGGATTTTCATACGCAGCTGGCGCGGATCAAGCAGGTCGTCGAGGCGCTCAACATTCCGATCTACACCGTCGAGGGCTTCGAGGCCGACGACGTGATCGGCACGCTGTCGCGGCGGGCGACCAAGCAGAACGTCGAAACCTACATCATCACCGGCGACAGCGACACGCTCCAGCTGGTCGACGATCATGTGCGCGTGCTGCTGGCTGTGCCCTACGGCAAGCGTCAGGAGGCCAAAGAGTACGATCTCGACGCCGTGATCGAGCGCTACAAAGGGCTCAAGCCCAACCAGCTCGCCGATCTGCGCGGCCTCAAAGGCGATACCTCGGATAATATTCCCGGCGTTAAGGGCATCGGCGAGACCGGCGCGATCAGCCTGCTGAATCAATTTGGCACCGTCGAGAACATCTATGAGCACCTCGACGAGGTGCAGAATCGCTATCGCAAGGCGCTGGATGGGCAGCAGGAGCAGGCGATCTTTTCCAAGCAGCTGGCGACGATCCACTGCGATGTTCCGGTCGAGCTGGATCTGGAGCGCTGCCGGCTCTCGGGCTACGATCGCGACGCCGTGATCGCGCTGTTCCAGGATCTTCAGTTCGGCAGCCTGCTGCGGAAGCTGCCCGACAACGAGAACATGACCGTCGCCGGAACCGAAGCGCCCGCACCGGCTGAGACCAAAGCTCCGCCACGATCGGGCAAAGCTACCAAGTCGGGACAGATGGCGCTCTTCGACGACGAGCCGGAGAGCAAGCCCGCGACAGTCGCCGCGCCGACGCCGGCGCATGGCGAGTACATAGCGGTGCGTACCCGTGAGCAGCTGGACGAGATGGTTCGCGAGCTGAAAGCCGCATCGGTGATCGGATTCGACACCGAGACCGACTCGCTCAACATCGTGCAGGGCCATGTCGTTGGGCTCTCGTTCGCGACGACGCCGGGCAAAGCGTGGTATGTGCCGATCGGCCACAGCGGCGACGACGGCCCGCAGCTTGAGCGCGAGGTTGTGCGCGAGGCGCTGCTGCCGCTCCTGGAAGACGCCAGCAAGCTCAAGGCCGGGCATAACGCCAAGTTCGATCTGCTGGCGCTGCGCACGCTGGACATCAACACGCAGGGCGTCCAGTTCGACACGATGATCGCGGCGCAGCTACTGGGCAACCTGGGCATCGGACTCAAAGATCTGGCCTTCAACCTGCTGAAGCTCAAAGATCCGATGACCGAGATCACCGACCTGATCGGCACCGGCCGCAACCAGATCACCTTTGATCAGGTTCCGATCGAGCAGGCCACGCCCTACGCCGCCGCCGACGCGGACATGACGCTGCGCATTCGTGACCGGCTGGATCAAGAGCTGGATCTGTATCCCAAGATCCGCACGATCTTCGAGACGATCGAAATGCCGCTGCTGCCGGTGCTGACCGATATGGAGTGGCAGGGCATCAAAGTTGACGTCAAGATCCTGCACCAGCTCTCGTCTAATATGCAGCGGCGAATCGAAGAGCTGGAGAATAAGATCTACGAGATCGCGGGCAGCAAGTTCAACATCGGCTCGGGGCAGCAGCTGAACAAAGTGCTCTTCGAAGATCTCAAGGTGCCGACTTCGGGGCTGAGCAAAACCAAGACCGGCCTGTACTCGGTGACGGCTGAGGTGTTGGAGCGGCTGAGCGGCCAGCATGAGATCATCACGCTGATCCAGGAGTATCGCCAGCTGACCAAGCTCAAATCGACCTATCTGGACGCGCTGCCGGATCTGGTGGACGAAAACCAGCGCGTGCATACTTCGTACAACCAGATCGGCTCGTCGACCGGGCGGCTAAGCAGCACCGCGCCCAACTTACAGAACATTCCGGTGCGCACCGAGCAGGGCCGCGAGATTCGCCGCGCGTTTATCGCCGAGGATGGCTGCTACCTGCTGTCGGCGGACTACTCGCAGATCGAGCTGCGGCTGCTGGCGCATACCACACAAGATCCTGGTCTGCTGGAAGCCTTCCGGGAAGGTCGCGATATTCACGCGGCTACGGCGGCGCGGCTCTTCGGCGTGCCGATGGACAAGGTGACCAAGAACCAGCGGCGGATCGCCAAGACCACGGTCTTCGGTACGATCTACGGCATCTCGGCGTTTGGCCTCGCGGCGCGCACAGATCTCAACCGCGAGCAGTCGCAGCAGCTGATCGACGGCCTGTTCGCGACGTATCCCGGCATCAAGCGCGTCTTCGACGAGACGCTACAGTTTGGACGCGAGCAGGGCTACGTGGAGACGCTCTTCGGGCGGCGCCGCTACTTTGGCCGTGGCAGCGACAACGCGCTCACCACCAAAGGGCCGCGCAAGCAGGCGGCCGAGCGCGAGGCGATCAACGCGCCTCTTCAGGGCACCAGTGCCGACCTGATCAAAATGGCGATGATCCGGCTCTTTGACGAGCTGAACAAGCGCGGCTTTGCATCCAAGATGCTGCTTCAGGTCCACGACGAGCTGCTGCTCGAAGTTCCCGACGACGAGCTAGACGAGGTCAAGCAGCTGGTGCGCGAGATCATGGAGGGCGTGTATCCCGAGCTGAGCGTGCCGCTCGAAGTCGAGATCAGCACTGGCCGCAACTGGGAGGAGATGGGGTAGGCGAAGAACCTAGAACCCAGAACCTAGAACCTAGAACAAAGGAACAAGCAAACAAAGGAACAAAGAAGCACCGATCTTCCCCCTCGCCTGTCGCAACCAGCTCTATTTGTTCTCTTGTTCTTTTGTTCCCTTGTTCCTGGCCGGTGACGGCCACCTCACTGCTCCACAACACCCACCACTTGCAGCCAGGGCGGCTCGGGAAACGGATTGCGCTCGATCCGCATGCCGAGCCGTCGCATCACGCCCATCGATGCAGCGTTGTCGTACGTCGTCGTCGCGACAACCCGCTTGAGCTTCAGCACATCGAAGGCGTAGCGGACGAGCGCGCCAGCCGCCTCGCTGGCGTAGCCCCGGCGCTGGTAGGCGGGAGAGAACGCATAGTACAGCCCAAACTCGGTTGTGCTGAGCCCGGTCGATTCCTGACCCGTCGGTTGAAATCCCGGCAGCTGACCGAACGGAGCCAGGCAGGGCACATAGCCGCACGCGCCGATCAGCGTGCCGTCGGTACGCAGAACCACTGCCCGGTCGCCGTAGGGCGGCTGATACATCTTGGCCAGCTGCTCCTCGTTGAGCACGCTCCACTCCAGCCAGCGCCGCCGCTCATCGCGCGTCATCGCGCCCTCGGTGCCAAAATCGGCGTCGCTCAGCTCCACATCCAGAATCTGGTAGAGCGCATCAAGATCGTCCAGCGTAAACGGGCGAATCAAAAGTCGCTCGGTTTCCAGCGTCGGCATGCGCATACAAAACCTGCTTTCGTGCATACGGCTTGAGACAATCGCAGCGGCTTTTAGACTACTTTGAGCCGCAGCGCCGACCAATCGTCTCTGAGCCACACTTTTCTCGGCCATACCAGCTCCCGGCTAACGGAGATCGCCGGCAGGAACCACCCGGGCCAGCGTGCTAAAGTCGCGGTTATAGCGCTCAACAATCGTCGCGGCGGTCTCGTCGCCGTCGAAGGTGCTGTGACCATCAGCGACAACCGTAACATTGTAGCCCAGCTCGACAGCATGGCGGCAGGTCGCGTCGATACACATATCGGTCTGCATGCCAGCCAGAATCAGCTCCTGTATCTGGCGCGACTCAAGCTCCTGCTGAAGCGTCGTCTCGGTGAACGCATCGGGCCGCGTTTTGTCGACGATCGTATCCTCGGCCTGGGGCGCGATCGCCGGGTGAATCTCCCAGCCCGGCGATCCAGGCTCGTCGACATCGCCTGGCGGGCCGTTGTGGCGCACGTAGACGATCGGCGTTCCGGCGGCGCGGGCCTGAGCGATCAGCGCTTGCAGCGTAGAAAGCACCGCCTCACCACGATACAGCGACGGCGGCGAATCGAACATGTTGACCTGCGCATCGACAATCAGTAGAGCCTTGTAACCTGCCATGATCCAGAGCCTCCCACGAAAATCGCTCTCACCTGCGTGAGAGCGTAGCACAGACGTACTAATCGTGCAAGACGAATCGCAGAGCTAGGCCTTCAACAGCGCGCTCAGCCGCCCGATCTCGGTCCAGCGCGGGACAGGAGCATAGATCGTATCGAGCGCGAAGACCTGGATCACATACGGCTGGCCGTCGACGATCACGCGCTGCTGCTCCGACAAGGGATTGCCAAGCGAACGACCGGCGCGCAGCTCGCTGAGCATATACTGGTGAAACGCCTGCTCAGGATGATACTGTGCCTGAGCCGCCGCAAACGTTGCATTGAGCAGCGCATCACGCAGCGCGTTGGGCGATTCGGGCTGTGGCTGCTGTCCATCTTCCTCGCGCCAGGCAGTGATCAACTCGTTCACATGCTGGATGTAGCGCTGCACATTATTGTTGTCGTCGGCCGGCGCATACACCGGGATCGCTTTTTCGACGGTATCCAGGCCACGCTCGTCGATATAGCGCTTGTTGATCCGCTCGCACCAGTCGTTGAGGCTATCCTGCCAGCTGCGAAAGATCGCAAAGTTGCGCGGATGCGTGCCGACCACACGCTCGGGCCGAAACGCCTTGCGCACATTGCCCCAGCTCAGCGTCTCGACAGCCACGCCCTTGGTGCCAAAGGTCGACTCATGTGCAAAGAAGCCGAGCGCCACCGCCGGATCGATGCCGTGGTTGCGCACAATGGTGTAGCACTCGGCCGCGATCGGCGCGCAGGGCGAGTGAAACCGTTCGAGGACACGGACGAACTGAGCCTGTGAGATGCGCGGCTGGCTACGGAAGGTGACGGCCATAGAACACTCCTTCGCGAATGCACACTTGAGCCTGCGAATATGGCGCGATCGGAACGCCGGCAGCATTCCGATCGGAAGAGGAAGCTATGGTATCGTGGTAGCGCCCGATGCGAAGCGGCGCTACTGGTTGCGCAGAATCACGTCGCGGCGCTTGAAGGAGATCAGCGCCAGGCTGATCAGCAGCACCGTCAACGCCAGCTGCGACAGCGGAATATAATAGCCGCCGCCGGTCCAGTCGCGGCTGGTCGCCAGCTTGAAGCCAGCCATCGCGGGATAGATCGGCCAGCTAAACAGCGATTGCAGCGGCTCGATAAACCGATAAACCGGCGACAGATGCCAGGCCTGGCTATAAAGCGCGATTGCCAGCACCGCCAGCAGCGCAAGACGCATCACGTTGGGCAGCACCAGCGCCGACAGCAGCACAATCAGCGACGACAGCAGCGCCACGTTGAGCAGCAGCGGCACCACACTCATGAAAAACTCGTTCCACAGAAAATCGAACGGCCGATTAAAGGTGATCGTCAGCGCGCTGACCAGCACAAACATCACCAGTACAACGATCAGCGCCACAAAATACAGGCCCAGCAGATAGCCGTTGCGGCCCAGCGGCCGGGTCAGCATCACGTAGCCCTGCGGCCGTTCGCCCAGACTGAGCAGCGCCGCCGTGGTATAGAGCGCCATCAGCAGCGTAAAAATGCCGGTCAGCGAGAAAAACTGCTCGATGCCGACCGTCCACTCGCGCAGAAACAATCCCCAAAACAGGATCGCCGCGACCAGCTCAATAATAATGCGGCCGCTGCGAATATATTCGGTAAGCGTAAAACGCGTAAAGGTCCAAAGCCGACGAAATGCGAGCATTAGCGATCCTCGATCAAGGTTTCAAGTAGGTCTTCCGACGTCGCGGGCGGCGGCGCAGCAGCAGCGGCTTGCCCATCGCGCACGGCGTTGAGATAAAACTGCTCCAGCGCGTCGGCCTCGGGCATAATCGCCTGGATCGCGACGTCGTCGTCGAGTAGCCGCCGCAGCACCGTAGCCAGCAGCGCGTCCGAGCTTGGAAAGATCGTGACCGACAGGCGATCGTAGCGCACCTCGGGGCCGATAGCTTGCAGCGCGTTGGCGGTTTCGAGCGGCAGATCGGTCACACGAATCGTGACGCTGTGGCCTTGCTCATGCAGCGCCGCCAGCGTCGACGTATGCGTAATCTTGCCGCCCACCAGCACGCCGACACGATCGCAGAGCCGCGCGACCTCGGTCAGCTGATGCGTACACAGAAAGATCGTGTGTCCAGTATCGCTGAGCGTGCGCAGCAGCGCCGCCATCTCGCGCTGGCCACCCGGATCGAGACCCGACGCCGGCTCGTCGACGATCAGCAGATCCGGCTCGTGCAGCACGGCCTGCGCAATGCCGATGCGCTGCAACATGCCCTTCGAGTAGGTGCCGATGCGCCGCTCCGCCGACTGGCCGAGCCCCACCAGATCGATCACCGTGTCGATGCGATCATGCAGCGACTTGCCGCCCATGCCCGACAGACGGCCCAGCGTGACCAGATATTCGCGGCCCGTGAACTGGTTATGGTAGCGCGGACGCTCGGGCAAATAGCCGATGCGCGCGCTCAGTTGCTCGCGCTCCTCGACGCCGAGCACGCGGATCGTGCCGTCGTCGGGCTTGAGCAAGCCCAGGATCAGATGCATCAGCGTGGACTTGCCCGCGCCGTTGGGACCGAGCAGCCCCCACACCTCGCCCTGCGAGACCTCAAGATCGACGCCGCGCAGCACGTGCAACGAGCCGTACGACTTATGCAAATTACTGGTATATATTGCCTGCTCAGCCATGCAGCCGCCTTGTATCGGTAACTCAACGTTGTGCAGGTATAATACTGCAAGCACGTAGAACGGGCAATCAAACGCGCGGCGGCTTCCGTATCGCCGCGCCGAAGCAAGAAGCTACGCCCGATCATGATCAGGAGGCTACCATGCGACCGTCGCGTCAGGCCGATATTCCCGAAGTTCTCAAGCTGCGCATCTACGAGGTAGTGAGCGCCGTGCCGTCCGGCACCGTCAGCACCTACGGCGACATTGCGACGATCGTCGGCGGCGGCATCGACGCCTGGACCATCGGGCAGGCGCTCAACCAGGTGCCGAAAGACCAGGAGCAGGAGATTCCCTGGCAGCGGATCATCAACGCGCAGGGCGGCATCAGCACCAAAGGATTGCTTCAGCGCAAGCTGCTGGAAGACGAGGGCGTGGCGTTCAACGATCAGAACAAGATCGATCTGCGCCGGTTTCGCTGGTCCGGTCCGGCGGCGGAGTGGGCTGCTGAGAACGGCTACCAGACGCTGCCGCCGGACGAGCCCGAGCCGGAGCAGCTATCGCTTCTGTGAGCGCCCGCCAACAGATCCATCATTCTCGATCATCCTCACAGCTGAATGCATCCTGAGATTTACATTCCAAACCGCATTTACTCTTGATTACAGAGGGCGTGTGGCAGAACGCCCTCTAAAGCTACAACCGTTTCGCAAGCATCAACACATCTTCAACCTATGACGACACAAACGTCATGGTGTGATCGATCACGTCCTTCGGAGCTTGGAGATCAGATGGGAGGGTGCGGTTTGGAAACAAACGTTCCATTGGCTGCAACTTCAAAAGTGTACTACCCGCGGAGTCGGAAATTAATGTGGCTCACAAGTGGAGTCCTGCTCGTCGTTTCGGCTGGGCTGCTTGCGTACGAGTCCTCTGAGGTTATCGCAGCTCTATTTCTCCTGCCAAGTGTCTACTTTTTATGGTATAGCTTCACAACACGTCTCGTCATCTCGCCCGCCGGCATAGCCTTTGACAGCCTGGGCGTTTATAGTGTCGTTACCTCGTGGTCTAATGTTGAGCGGATCGTAGAGATTCCCAGCAGTACAGGCGGAAGAATCCGCGTGCTTATGCTGCGCGAGCCTGCGGCGACTGGCTGGTGGTATCGAGATGCCGCGCTGCTGCCTGAGCATCGGGGTCGGGCGATCCCTTTGAGCGCGCCGAGCTGGGAGCAGACTCGTTTGTGTGGCCGACTCGGCGAGATCGAGGAGCAGATTCAGCACTACACGTCGCAATCCATGCAGTGAGAAGTACAGACGACCAATGGTTCAGGGCGTGATACATCACGCCCTGACGTGAACCCAACAGCGTACTAGATGCTGACCGGCGGCTTGCGATCGATCCAGGGCTGCGCCTCCTCAAGCTGGCTCGCCAGCCGCAAGAGCGTCGCCTCGTCACCCATGCGCCCCACGAAATGCGAGCCCAGCGGCAGGCCATCCGCCGACTGGTACAGCGGCAGCGAGATCGCCGGCTGGCCCGTGATGTTGATCAGGCACGTGAAGACTGCGGGATCGCCGAGTAGCCATTTGATCCAGCTGCGCGCATCCTGCGACGGATCGTCGGCGTTGTAGGTGCCCAGCTCCACCGGCGGCTTGGGCATCGTCGGCGTCAGCAGCAGATCGTACTCCTGCATAAACGCGCCCATCGCACGGTTCGTCTGGTTGAAGATCGCGATCGCGCGCAGCACATCCAGCCCTGAGGTCTTCAATCCCTCCTGATACAAGGCCCAGCTGGTCGCCTCCATCAGCTCCGGCGTCGGGGTGCGACCGAAGAAGAGGCGCGTGTTCTCGACCGCTCCCGCCGTCCAGCCGGCCCACGCCGGCACAGATGCCTCAAGCACCGCCTCATAATCGATCTCCGGCGCGGCCTCGACCACCTCGTGACCCAGCGACTCAAGCAGCTGCACGGTCTTCTGGATCGCCTCTACACAGGCCGGATCGGACGCCAGCCCATTGAAGCCGGTTGTCGTGTAGGCGATCCTGTATTTGTCGTGCCCGCCGTTGATCACTTTGCTGTAGGGCCGCTCCGGCTCGGCGATGACGTACGGCTCGCCTGGCGCGGCGCCGTGTACCGCATCCAGAATCGCCGCGCAATCCCGCACCGTGCGCGTCACGGCCAGCTCGATGCCGAGGCCCAGCAGCGCCTCGCCAAAATCGGGTGCCAGTGAGACGCGGCCACGCGAGGGCTTGAGACCAACCAGGCCACAGGTCGAGGCCGGAATGCGGATCGAGCCGCCGCCGTCGTTGGCGTGGGCAACCGGAACAATGCGCGCCGCAACCGCAGCCGCCGAGCCACCGCTTGAGCCGCCAGGGCTGCGCGTCGTGTTCCAGGGATTGCGCGTCGGGCCATGCAGCACCGGCTCGGTCGTCACGTTCGAGCCAAACTCCGGCGCGTTGGTCCGCCCGAGCGTCACGAATCCGGCGCGCTTGTAGCGAGCCATCAGCTCGCTGTCGTGGGGAAAGACCACGCCCTGCGTCAGGCGGCTGCCCATGTCGGTAGGCACGCCGGCCGCATGGATCACCAGATCTTTAATCAAGAACGGCACGCCCCGAAACGGACCATCGGGCAGCGCCGCCTCGTCGATCTGATCAGGATCTTCGATGATCATACCAATGACCGCGTTGAGCTGCGGGTTGAGCTGTGCGATCGCCTCCAGTGCCAGCGCGGCTAGCTCACGCGGCGTGACCGATCGGCGATGGACAAGCTCGGCGAGCGCGAGACCGTCGTACTGGGCGTACTCCTGCAAGTTCATCAGGGTCTCCTTGGCGTGGGAACGGCAACACGTGTCGCGCAGCCGCAGGCTTGAGGAAAACCTGCGGCGCTGGAATCATAACCTTAGACTATCATGCGTGGCAATGAAATTATGCTTAGCGAATCGCGCCGTGGGGCAGCACCGCATGAACGCCGAGCATTCCCGCGTTGACGAGCTGAGTGATGCGCAGATCGACCACCAGGCTGGCCAATCCGAACGCCTCGGGCTTGCCGAGCTGATACTGCGCCTGCATCAGATCCAGCATCGCCTCCAGCGCAATGACCATTGCCTCGTAGAGATCGGTGTGAAAGCCGAACGTGATCCAGCCGGCCGGCGTGTTGGCGCGCGGCGTCGTCAGGTGTAGATCCGGCACGAGATCGAACTGAAGCTCGACGCGCTCCATCGGACACTCGATCGCTGTGACGCAGACTTCGCCATCGCCCTGCACGCCGTGGCCATCGCCGGTTGAAAAGAGGCCGCCTGGCACCGCAATCGGCAGGTAGAGCGTGCTGCCGGCGACAAGCTCCTTGCAATCGATGTTGCCGCCGGTGACGCGCGGCGGCGGCGTGCCATGCAAGCCCGGCTCGGCAGGCGGCATGCCCATCACGCCCATGAAGGGACGCAGGCTGACCGTGTGGCCGTGCTGGTTGCGCGCGGTCATCTGGTCGGCGTCGAGCGTCCAGAGCAGAATCGTGCCCTGCTTGTCGAGGCCCAGGCGCTCGTTGAGCGGCGAGTGCCAGCCGCCGGCGAAGGTGTGCCCCCACGCGCCGGGCCGCACATCCTTGATCTGCACGGCCAGCGTCATGCCCGGCTCGGCGCCGCGAATCGCGATCGGACCGCACAGCGCGTGGCCGGAATCGCGCTCACGGTCGCGAGGCTCAAACTGGCGACTCGGCACGTCGATATCGGTGGATGTGCGCGGCTCAAGATTCCATCCAGAATCCAGCGTGCGATAGATCACCGTATCGCCGGAGTCGATGGTCAGCACCGGCTCAAGCTCGCGGGAGAACACGCCGTGGAGCGTGCGCTGCTCCGGCTCGATCGTAAAGGTTGCCATCGCGATCTGCTCCTTATGTGAGGGACGCGCCGGCTAGCCCGACTGCCTGGCGCTGTCGAGGCTGGCGGCCAAATCCACGAAGTAGCGCAAAACGTGCGGATTGCTCATCGAGTCGGGATTAGCCGCCTTCTCGATCGGCACGCCCAGCATAATCTTTTTGACCGGCACCTCAAGCTTTTTGCCGCTCAGCGTGCGCGGAATCTCGGGGATCGCATAGATCTCGTTGGGCACGTGGCGCGGCGAGAGCGAGCTGCGAATTCGGCTGTTGATGCGCTTCTTGAGATCGTCGTCCAGCTCCACGCCGGGCTTGAGCACCACGAAGAGTGGCATGTACGACGAGCCGCCGAGTCCTTCCAGATCGACCACCAGGCTGTCCATAACCTCGGGAATATCCTCGACGGTCCGGTAGATCTCGCTGGTGCCCATGCGCACGCCCTGCCGATTGATCGTCGAGTCCGAGCGGCCGTAGATCACCACGCTGTCGCGCGAGGTAATCTTGACCCAGTCGCCGTGCCGCCAGACGCCGGGAAACATCTCGAAGTAGCTTTCGCCGTAGCGCTGATCGTCGGGATCGTTCCAGAAGTAGAGCGGCATGCTCGGCATCGGCTGTGTGAGCACCAGCTCGCCAACCTCGTCGATCACGGGCTGGCCGTCCTCGTTCCAGGACTGCACATCGGCGCCCAGCGCGCGGCACTGGATCTCGCCGCGATAGACCGGCAGCAGCGGGCAGCCCGTCACAAACGAGGTGCAGACATCGGTGCCGCCGCTGGTCGAGATCAGCCACAGATCGGGCTTGATATGATCGTAGACCCACTGAAAGCCCTCGGGCGGCAGCGGCGATCCGGTCGAGCCCATGCTGCGCAGACGGCTGAGATCGTAGGCTTTGTTCGGCTCGATGCCGGCCTTCATGCAGGCGGCGATATAGGCCGCGCTGGTGCCGAAGCAGGTCATGCCGGTATTCTGAGCAAACTCCCACAGCCGGCCAAGATCCGGCCAGCCGGGACTGCCGTCGTAGAGCAGGATCGTACAGCCGACAAGCAGGCCGCCGACCAGAAAGTTCCACATCATCCAGCCGGTGGTGCTGAACCAGAAAAAGCGATCCTCGGGCTTGAGATCTTTTTGCAGGCTGATCGACTTCAGATGCTCAAGCAGAATGCCGCCCTGGCTCTGCACGATCGGCTTGGGCAGTCCTGTCGTTCCCGAGGAGTAGAGCACCCACAGCGGATGGTCGAACGGCACCTGCTCGAAGCGCAGCTCGGCCTCGGAGCTCAGCAGCTCGCTCCAGGCGACGGTGTTGGGCAGATCGGCCGTGCCTGCCGACTGGTCGAGATAGGCCACCAGAAGCGTTTTTTCCAGCGTGGGCAGCGCCTGCTGAAGCTCGGCCACCACCGCGCGCCGATCCTGGGGCTTGCCGCCGTAGTGATAGCCGTCGACCGCGATCAGCACCTTGGGCTCGATCTGCTTGAAGCGATCGATCACGCTCGGGCTGCCGAAGTCGGGCGAACAGCTCGACCAGATCGCGCCGATGCTCGCGCAGGCCAGCACCGCGACAACCGCCTCGGGGATGTTGGGCATGTAGGCGACCACACGATCGCCGGGCTGCACGCCGAGGCCACGCAGCGCCGCCGCGATCGCCGCGACCTTCCCCTGAAGCTCAGCCCACGAGATCTCGGTCAGCGGTTGCAGCTCGGACTGAAAGATCATCGCCGGTCGCTCGGCTGTGGCGTTGCGAAACACATGCTCGGCAAAGTTGATCTGCGCGCCCGAGAACCAGCGCGCGCCCGGCATCTCGTGCTGCGTCAGCACCTGCGTGTAGGGCGCCGACGACTTAATCTCGAAAAAATCCCAGATCGAGGCCCAGAAGCGCTCGATGTCGGCGACCGACCACTGCCAGAGCGCCGCGTAATCTTTAAAGCTCGTTCCATGCCGGTCTTCCAGCCAGCGCATATAGCGCGTCAGCGACGCCTGCTCGCGAAGCTCGGCGGAAGGTTGCCACAGAATCGCGCCTTCAGTCATATTGGACATCTTCGTCCTCCGTGTTAAAAGCAATCGTAGGGTGCGCGAGGCCGCGCCGCTGCATACGATAGCATTATCTCAAGCCGAACGTCAACGGGGAAGGACGGAGAACCTAGAACCTAGAACCGGGGCGAGAACAAAGGAACAAAGAACAAAGAGCAGAGAACAAACGAAAGTACCTTATACCCCTTCGCCTGCGGCGGCGGGAGAAGGGGTGGCGAACGGAGTGAGCCGGGGATGAGGGCCGACCCACACAACCGAAGCTTGCGCTGAGACGTAGTGTCATATATGCTGCTGATACCACGTCGAAGCTGCTGGCACGCTTCTAGCCGGAAGGTTGCGCAATGGAAGTATTGACGACAAAGCGATTTGAATTTTCCTCGGCACATCGCTACTGGAATCCAGAGTGGAGCGCCGAACAAAATAACCAGGTCTTTGGCAAGTGCACCAATCCGCACGGCCACGGTCATAACTACGTGCTGGAAGTAACGGTCGCGGGCGAGGTCGACGCTATGACCGGCATGGTGATTAACGTAGCCGATCTCAAACAGATCGTTGGGCGCGTGCTGCTGGATTTCGATCACAAGCATCTCAATGAGGACACGCCCTACTTCCGTGAGCGCCAGCCGACGACCGAGAATATCGTTCAGGTGCTGTGGACGCTGATCCTGCCGGGGCTGCCCGACGGCGTGCGCCTGCACCGGCTGCGCCTCTACGAGACCGCCGCGATCTTCGCCGATTTCTACGGCGGCGCGACGGCAACCTTCAGCCGCAGCTACCAGTTTTCGGCGGCGCACCGGCTAGACAGCCCGCAGCTCACGCCGGAGCAGAACATTGAGCTGTACGGCAAATGCAACAATCCCAAAGGTCACGGCCACGACTACCGCTTCGAGGTGACTGTCGAAGGCCCCGTCGATCCGGCAACCGGCATGGTTATCAACCTGGTCGATCTGGATGCGATCGTCCAGCCGCTGCTGGATGAGGTCGATCATACGCACCTGGATCGCCAGCAGCCGTTCTTCCGCGAGCGCCCATCGACTGCCGAGAATGTTGTCGCGTTTCTGTGGCAGCGTTTGTACACGTCGTTGGGCGAGCGTCTGCGCTGGATCAAACTTTGGGAAACACCTAATAATATCTTCGAATTTGGAGTACGCGAACCATGAACAAGTCCACATCCCCCAACGGCAATCTGCATAACCCGGTAGTCGTCGACGCCGACGACGCACTGATCGAGGACGATGAAATCAGCGGCTTTGAAGCGCCTCTGGGCATCGGCAAGATGGAAGCGATGCAGTTTCAAAGCAATCCGGTGATCGAGCAGGCGATGGCCACGATCCTGACCGAGATCGGTGAGGACCCGCAGCGCGAGGGCCTGCTCAAGACGCCCAGCCGCTTTGCGCGCATGTTTAGCGAGCTGACCGCCGGCTACCATGTCGATCCGGCCGCGCTGATCAACGACGCAGTCTTTAACGTGGATTATGACGAGATGGTCGTCGTGCGCGATATTCATTTTTATAGCCTGTGCGAGCATCATCTGCTGCCGTTCTATGGCCGCGCGCATGTCGCCTATCTGCCGCAAGGCAAGGTGCTGGGCCTGTCCAAGATCCCGCGCATCGTGGAGATGTTCGCGCGGCGGCTGCAAGTGCAGGAGCGCATGACTGTTGAGATCGCCGATTTTATCGTGGATGCGATCAATCCCGGCGGCGTGGCGGTGGTCGCCGAGGGCGTGCATATGTGCTCGGTGATGCGCGGCGTGCGCAAGGAGAATGCCAGCATGGTCACCAGCGCGATGCGCGGCGACTTCCGCACCGATCCCAAGACGCGCGGCGAGTTTCTGGGGTTTATCAAGGACGGCAAGCGCTGTGACTAGGCGCGTCGTTCTGATCACGGGCGCAGGGCGCGGCATCGGCCAGGCCACGGCGGAGGCGTTCGGCGCACACGGCGATCATGTGGTGCTGGCAGCGCGTACGCAGGGGGAGCTTGAGACCGCAGCGGCGGCCGTCCATAGCGCGGGCGGCACGGCGACGATCGTAGCCTGCGATGTGACCGCTGAGCCGCATGTCAGGCGGCTGATCGAGACCGCTGCTCACATCAGCGGCACGATCGATATTGTGGTCTGCAACGCGGGCGGCGCGGTGGTCGCGCCGTTCGCCGAGATCGCGCTCGCCGACTGGGAGCGGACGCTGCGCACAACGCTGACCGGCACGTTTCTGGTCTGCAAACACGCGGTCGATCACCTGCGCTCCGGCAGCCAGATCTTCACTATGGCATCGATCGCGGGCCGCAACGGCTTTCCCAGCTGGTCGGCGTACTCGGCGGCCAAATTCGGCGTGCTCGGCTTCAGCGAGGCGATTCGGGCTGAGCTCCGGCCGCGCGGCATTCGTGTCACAGCAGTTATTCCCGGAGCGGTCGACACGCCGCTCTGGGATGATATTCCCGGCGAGTGGGATCGGGCGAAGATGCTGCACCCGGCCGATGTTGCCCGCGCGATTGTGCGCGCCGCCGACGAGCCACCGCATGTCTCGATCGACGAGATCGTGCTGGGACACGTGGCGGGAGCGCTGTAGCGAAGGAACAAAAGAACCAAGGACAAGGGAACAAAGGGGAATCGAGTACTAAAGATAGTCCCTCACATCTCGAACCTGCTTTGTTCTTTTGTTCTCCTGTTCCCTTGTTCCTTACACGAGGTACTATGCTCACAGTCAACGGCCCAGGCGCGGCCTTTACAACGCTTTTCGACGAACAAGACGCCACCGAGCGCGTGCTGCCGCCCGAGTTTGCCGCGCTCTACGCTCCCTGGCCGCTGCCCCAGCCCACCGATCGACCCTTTACCTATGTCAACTTCGTTATGTCGCATGATGGACGCGTCTCGTTCAACGAGGCGGGGCATCATGGCGGCGGCGACATAAGCAGACGCGATACGCATGATCGCTGGTTGATGGGGCTGCTGCGAGCTCGCGCCGACGCGGTGATTGTGGGCGGCTCGTCGATCGAGACGGCGGGAAACCACGTGTGGACGCCCGCCGCCGTCTTTCCCGAAGATGCCGGGGCGTTCGCGGCGCTGCGGAAGCGCGAAGGCCGTCGCGAGGTGCCGCTGCTGGTCGTGCTCACGCGGAGCGGCAACGTGCCCGCGCACGCGCCGACGCTCGACAATCCCGCGCTGCCGGTGCTGATCGCGACGACGGCTGAGGGTGCGCGCCAGGCCCATGCGACTTTGGGCGACCGCGAGTGGGTGCGCTACTTCGATACCGGCGCCGAGCTGAATCAGCTCCAGGTCATGCACCATCTGCGCGAGCAGGGCATCGAGACGCTGCTCTGCGAGGCCGGGCCGCAGGTCTACGGCGCGCTCCTCCGCGACAGCCTGATCGACGAGGCATTCGTGACGATCAGCCCGATCATGATGGGCGAGACCGACGAGCGGCGACGGCCAAGCTTGATCGAGGGCGTGGCGTTTGGCTACGATCAGCCGCCCCAGCTGCGCCTGCTGAGCCTTCACCGCCACGGAAGCTATCTCTACCTGCACTCACGCTACGAGCGATGAGTCCTGATGATCGTCGTAATTGTGGGGAGCCAACGCGCTATAACTCATGTCCCTGGCCGATCCAGTAGTGCCAATCTTCGATTCCCTGCTTTGTCTCCGCATCAGTTCGAACACCCTCTAATTGAGCCAGCGGAACAGCTAGGTCGCGGCCTTGCCAGTGGATCATCACAAACATTTCGTGCTCGCACTCCTCTTCAGGAGCCATGCTCGTGACCTTTACCGTTTCAGCAGTTCGCAGCGGCGAGATCTTACGCTCTTTGACACATTTGGCTGAAAATGGGAATTGCAATTGCTGTTCGAGGTAGTAGTACCAGCCCATCGCCTGCTCTTCCGGTCCATACGCATCGACGATGATTTCCATGGCAATCCGCTCTTCGCGTTCTTCATTGCGTGATGGCGTTGGCATGGCGTTGCTCCTTGTTCAATTTCGTAAACCTTGATTGTGATCAAAGCCTAGAAACTACACTGGCAGCCGATCGATCAAGGTATGCAGCGTCTCGTGCAGCCAGGCCAGATCGCCGGGCGTGAGCTGCTGCCATGTCGCGAAATACACGCGGTCGGTCTCGGCCTCGATCTGGTCGCGAATCTCTCGGCCCTGCGCCGTGAGCATCAGCGCGTCGTCGTCGCGCCGAAGATAGCCGTGCGTCTCAAGATCCGTGACGCCGTGCTCGACATCACGCGGATGCTGCGCCTGCCCGATCCGCGCGATCAGCTCCGGCAGCGTCGTAGCCTCGCCGGCCCACAGCCGCGTCAGCAGATCGAGCGCCGGACCTTCAAAGCCTGCGCCCTGCCACGCGGCGGTATGCGCATCGTCGCGGGCCGTCCACAGCGCATAGATCGCCAGATCCAGCCGTGGCAGCGGCGCATCGCTGGTGAGCGCGACACGCTGAGCGCGGGCCTGATGCGGCTTCACCCCAGGCTCAGGCGCGGCCCAGGAGCGCGTCGCAAGCTCGGAGAGCAGATCCGCCAGCCGGGTCAGATCGGTCTCAGGAATCGGTGTGAGCGCCGCGAGATACGTCTGGGCCTGGCGCTCCAGCTCCTCGATCAGCGCCCGCCCGCTCGCCGTGACCGTGTACGCTCCCTCGTCGTGATGCACGTAGCCCTCCGCCACCAGCTGCGGCAGCAGATCGAGCCACTGAAAGATCGTGCTGTAGGGATTGAACAGCCGCGCCCGCAGATCCGCCAGCGACAGCGCCTCGTCGGGATCGGTCTCCTGCACTATCTCGCGCAGCAAAAAGAGCTGCGGACGCTCTAGCCGCGCCTGCTCCAAAAACGCCTCGATCCCGCGCCAGCCGCGCCTGCGCCGCTGCAAAAACTGTGGAAAGAGGCTCACGATCGTCCGCCGCCGCTCCTCGACATCTGCCACCGTACGACTCCTTTGAATCAGGCAAACAAAAGAACAAGCGAACAAAAGAACAAACGGGCCGGATGCTTTTTGTTCACTTGTTCCTTTGTTCCTTTGTTCTCTTCGCTTCTAGGTTCTTCTATATCTCTTCGATCGCCCGCGCCAGGTCGAGATCCTTCTGCGTGACCTGATTTCCGGCGTCGTGCGTGACGAGCGCCAGCGACACGCGGTTGTAGCGAATATCGATGTCGGGATGATGGCCGTGCGCCTCCGCCAGAAACGCCACATGCACCGTCCAGGCGGTCGCCTCGACAAAGTTTTTGAAGGTGTAGGTCTTGCGGATCATGCCGTCGGTGTAGCTCCAGCCGCTCAGCTGGCCTAGCTGCTGCTCGATCGTCTCGCTGCTCATATCATGCTCCTGGTTTTGAGATCGAAGATTGAATTCAGGCAGCGCCGCTCAGATTAGCGGCGCAATCTCGCGTAAAAACGTCTCGCTGACGTGCGCCCAGTCGTAGCGGGTCACGCGCTCACGTCCCGCCTGACCGTACTGCTCGCGCAGCTCCGCGTCGGAGAGCAGCACCAGCAGCGCGCCGGCAATACTCGTGACATCGCCGGGCGGAATAAGAATGCCGGTCTCGCCGTGCGCCACAACCTCGGGAATCGCCGCCGCCGTCGTCGAGACGACAGGCAACCCGGCCGCCATCGCCTCCAAAAAGACGATCCCGAAGCCCTCTTGCACGCTCGGCAGACAAAACACATCGGCGTGCGCGTACTCGGCCTTGACCTCGGCATCAGGAATCGCGCCCAGAAACGTTACGACATCGCCGATCTCAAGCTCGTGCGCCAGCCCGATCAGGTTTTGATGCTCCGGCCCATCGCCGACGATGCGCAGCTGCGCGTCGGGAGCATAGCGCCGGATCAGCGCAAAGCCGCGCAGCAGATCGTTGACGTGCTTGCGTGGATAGTGCCGCGCGACGCAGAGAATCGTCGGCCGGTGATCCGTACGCGGCGGTGTTTGCGCCAGCGCCGTCTGCCAGTACTCCACGTCGATGCCCTCGGGCACGATCCCGATCCGCTCAAGCGGCACGCCGTAATGCTCGGCGATCTTCCGGCGGCAGTACTCGCTGGTCGTCACCACGCGATCGGAGCGCCGGGCGTTCGCGCCCTCAAGCCGCGACAGCACCGTGAAGAGCGCACGAATAAAGCCTTGCTCGTGTCGCAGCTCCTCGGCAATGATGCCTTTGATCGAGCAGACGTAGGGCCAGCGTCCGCGCCGCAGCCAGACGCCGTCGAAATCAAAGCCGACCACGAGATGATACGCCACGTGGCGCAGGCGCAGCGGCAGCCTGAGATTGAAGAGCAGCCGCCGCAGCGTGATCGAGAGCCGATCCGGCGGCGGCGCGATCCGCGCCACCTGATGACCGCGCTGCTGAAGGCCCTGCTCCAGACCCGTGATGCCGACGGCGGTACCGCTGCCCTCCATCGCCGTTTGTAGCCACGAGTCCAGAAACGCAATCCGCAGCGGCCGAGCATCTGCGCCCATCAGCTCTGGGCCTTCACGATCACCGGAATGCTCGCGCCCGAAATATTGGCGGCGGCATCACTCAGCACAAACGCGATCGTATCGGCGACGCGCTCAAGCGGCACCAGCTGCTCGCTGCTCATCTGCTGAAGCATCGGCGGCGTGGCCAGCGAGCCCAGCAGCAGAATGTTGGCTGTGATCGGCGTGTCCTTCAGCTCATTGGCGACAACCTCGGTCAGCGCGTGCAGCGCGGCCTTGGAAACAACATAGCCCGCGAGTCCACCCGGCCGTCCGGGCACCGCCGACGAGCCGATCGTGATGATCCGACCCGCGTTTTGCTCCCGAAGCTGCGGCAGCACCGCCTGGATCGCCGTGAACGCGCCGGTCAGATTGGTCGCCAGCAGATTATTCCAGCTTTCGGCCGTCGTCTCCTGCACCGAGCCCATGTCAAAGCCGCCCGCCAGATGCACCAGGCCATACAGCGGCCCTGTTGTCCTGCGGATCTGCTCCACGCTGCGCCGCACCGCGTCGGCATCAGCCAGATCCGCCTGGAACCCTTGCAGCCTGTCGCCGGCCCCGACTTCCTCAGTCAGCGACTGCCACGCCTTCTCCGAGCGATACAGCACGTAGCAGGTATATTCGGCGACTAAACGCCGGACGACAGCGGTGCCCAGGCCGCCGGTGCCGCCGGTGATCAGCAGCGATCGATTCGATTGTTCTGTCATGTGCGATCTCCGAGGCTGTCTAAGCGCCTCGTGCCTCCTGACGCCTATTATAATTTAGAAACAAGGATGATACGCATGCCTACACCCACGCTCGATCGGCAGGCCGAAGACGTAGCGGCGCCACGTCTATTTGAGCTATCGCGCCGGCACAATCTCATCATCGCGGCTGGAGCAATCCTCGGCGTTCTCGCTCGCTTTGGAGCCGGCGAGTGGAGCAAAGCCTATTCAGCGCTGGATTTTCCACTCGGCACATTGATCATCAATCTGGTCGGCTGCCTGCTGATCGGCGTCGTCCAAACGATCTTTTTGGAACTGCGGCTGATGCGACGGGAGATCCAGCTATTCCTGGCGGTCGGCCTGCTCGGCGGCTTCACAACCTTCTCGACGTTCAGCGTCGAGACTATGCGGCTGCTGCAAGCCGGGCGCGTACCAGCGGCGATCACGTACCTGGCGCTATCGCTGGTGGGCGGCATGGCAGCTGTCGTCGCCGGCGTGGGAGCGACTCACCTGCTCACTCACTGGTTACGGAGGAAGGAGTGAGCTATCTGCTGCTGGCGCTGGGCGGCGCGCTGGGGGCGCTCTGCCGCTATCATGCTGGACGCATCATCCACCGCCGGATCGCGACGACGTTTCCGCTGGGCACCTTCGCGATCAACCTGAGCGGCAGCTTTCTGCTTGGTCTGCTCACAGGTCTACTGGCTCGTCATCCTGACTGGCCCGGCGGCAGCCTGAATCTGCTGTTTGGGATCGGCTTTTGCGGCGCGTACACGACCTTCTCGTCGTTCGCCTTTGAAACCCTCCAGCTGTGGCACCGGCACCAGCGCCGTCACGCGATCGCCAATCTGCTGGGACAGCCGCTCCTGGGCATCTGCGCCGCGTGGCTGGGGCTGCTGATCGGCGGTCGCTAGCGAGCGGGAGGCGGGAAAAACCGAAGACCTATCGAGCACCTTAACTACAAAGCGGGCGAAGCGCTCGACGTTCTTCACGCGAAAGCTCCGCCCGCTCTGGTTTTGTGTGCAGTGTGTTAGTGACCGCTAATAGCTTCCGGTACGCGGTGCCAGCGCTGACGGAAACGTTGTCGCCAGCAATGCCCGAATTCGATCTGCCGACGCCACAAGCGGCGGAGCCGCGCAGGAGCAATAGTCAAAGCCCTGCGCCTCAGCTGCTTGCCGATCCCGAAAGGCGATGCCTTGCGGCGGCCGTGCCGCACAATCACAAAGATGCAGCAGTCCCGTATCTGGATCGCCAATAAAGGGAGTGCGGGGGGAAGTATGAGCGGGGGGTTGCGGAATAAACAATGCCATACGCTCCTCCAGAGTCACTCAATTCCAGAATAAGACACAATTGCACACTCACTAAATAGCGCTACCTGACCGAAGGTTACGGCACGATCGAACCAAGTCAGGCACATCGCCAGTCCTATGTCTGGGGGGGACCGTTGGGGGGATAGACTCATTTTGTTCAGCCGGGGCTGATTCTATGGGGGAGTAATCAGCCGGGGCTTATATGAACACTGGAATGAGCAGCGCGGCAATCAGCAGGACCACCGCAACTGTTGCCAACATACTCCAAAACAACAACAATTTCAAGTGTCCGTCATAGGCAAAGCTACCTATATTGACCTGGTTCTCGAAGCCATAGATTTGTACCAGATGGACGCTATCATCGCCGCGCCGCTCCTCGGTCTCGCCCTCGATCGCCACTTCCTGATGGCCCATGTCGAGGCGAACCTCGGTGTAGGGGATCATGTGGATCGTGACCTCGGACATCGCCACGCGCGTGTCGGTGTTGAGCTGCTTCTGCGCGCCTTCGATCAGCCGCTTGAGCCCGGGAACCGCTCCCCACTCGCGCTTGAGACCTTTCATATGCCGCTCTTGATAGACCAGCGTTACCTCAACCTCTTCGCGCAGGCGCTGCTCGTCAAGATTGGGCAGATCATCATAGCTGGAAACCGAGGTCGCGTGGCGGCTCCACTCAAAGGCGCGGCGCTGCACCAGACGGCCCTCGCCGCTACAGCGCTCGCATTTGGTCTGGCCCATGCCGCCGCACGCAGTACACGGCACCAACACCTGTTTAACATGCGTCGTCTGAGCGCTCGGATCGGCAACTGCTGTGGAACCGCCGCGCTGCTGGCCCGGCCCGCCGCCACTCGGCACTGTGCGGCCCGGCCCGACCTGCTGCATATGCAGCGCGACACCGTCGCCGTCGCCGGTGGCCACGGAGCGCGCAACCAGCACCCGCCGCGAGCCTTTGCACTCGGAGCATAGCTCAAAGCCACCGCCGCCACAGCGCGGGCAGGCGATCACGCGCTCGGAGCCGGGAATCACCTCAGCGCGGCCGGGATCGTCGACAAAATCTGTGGGCGGCGGCAGCGGCACCTCCCAGCGCGGCGTTTCCCGCTGGACCGGCAGATCGGGAGCGTTCGCGTCCGGCTCTTCGATCTCCTTGGGCTCGGTGCGTGTCTCGAAGAGCACGTTGAGCTGGTAAAAATACACGTTGCGGCTGCGCACCTCGCGCAGATTGACGATCCGGCCCAGGTGCGGCTTGCGGAACTCAAAGCGCTTGCCCTCGCCGCTCCAGGTATCGAGGATGCGGGCCAGAACCAGCGGATCGCGCAGCTGCTCGGCACGGGTGGTCGAGCGCTCGAACGGCTCGCGCAGGAGATCCGCCGCCAGCGCCTGCTCCACCTCGCTATCGACCAGGCCAATGCCCTGAAACGACGGCGCGGTATTGATCGCGCGGATCGTCGTGGCATCGCTCAGCGCCAGCGGCTGCTCATTCACGGCAATGCCGGAGCGGGTGAGCGCCCGCTCCAGCGCTTCGATCGCGGCGCCCGCGCTGGGATAGCGCTTCTTCGGCTCGACGGCCAGCAGCGTCTGCATAATCCGATCGATCTCGACCGGCAGATCCACGCCCCGATAGGCCAGCGGCAAGATCGCGTCGAAGCGGTAGTCGGGATGCTGCGGCGGCGACTCCCAGGGCAGCTGGCCGGTCAGCATGAAGTACATGATCACGCCCAGGCTATACAGATCCGAGAGCGATGTCACGGCCGTAGCGGACTGTGCGTGCTCCGGCGAGAAAAAGCCGGGCGTGCCCATGATGATGTCGGTGCTGGTGTGATGTTGATCCGGCAGCCGCGCGATGCCAAAGTCGGTCAGCAGCGCACGATTGCCGCTGGAGTCCAGCAAAATGTTGCCCGGCGACACATCACGATGAATAATGTTGCGGCTGTGAGCGAAGTCGAGCGCCGAGCCAATCTGCCGAAAGATCGAGACTGCGTCGGTGATCGGCAGCTTGCCTACTTTTTCGATGCGTTGGCGCAGCGAGCCGCCCGAGACCAGCTCCATCACCGTATAGGGAAAGCTGTTCGTCGGCGTCGCGTGATCGTAGATCTGAATAATATGCTGGTGCCGCAGCTGGCTGGTCAGCTCAGCCTCGCGTGAGAAGCGCAGAATACTCTCTTCGTCGTGGCTCAGCAGCAGCTTAACGGCGACAGCACGCTCATGCAAAAAAATATGCCGGCCCATCCAGACCTGGCTGGTTGCGCCGCGTCCAAGCTCGTGCTCAAGCCGATAGTTGCCGATTATTTGCGGAATATTCGCCACGCACTACTCCCGTTAGAACTCCCGTGCGCTTCGATTATACCATGTACTGTAGAACCAAGAACCTAGAACCTAGAACCAAACGGAGAGCAAGGGAACAAGAAAACAAAAGAACCGGGTGCCCTCTGGGCGCACAAAAGAACAAAGCACAAGGAACAACGCAGAAAGGATGCGGTTCTGCCTGGTTACGATAAAATCACACCAGGTATTGCAGTAAATAACTACAATCTGTAGTTTATAAAATTAAGAACGTTGCCTTCCTCCAAAAGCCAAGAACCAAATACCGATTACCTCGGTTCTTGGTTCTTGGTTCTTGGTTCTCCGTTCTCGTACTTACCGCCGTCCGGGGAAAACCGCGCCGAAGATCGACGGCGGCAGCTTGAAGCCGTTCGCTTCCAGCGTCGGCGTGAACTTGGGCCGCACGCCGGTCGGTCGCAGCTCGCTGATCACCTTGCCCTCGGGCGTGATGCCTTTTTCCTCAAGCACAAAGATGTCCTGAAGCACCACGGTGCCGCTTTCCAGGCCCTGGACCTCGGTAATCGCGCTGACTTTACGCGAGCCGTCGCGCAGACGTGTCTGCTGCACGATCAGGTTGATCGCCGAGGCGATCTGCTCGCGGATAACCACCAGCGGCATGTCCATGCCGGCCATCATACACATCGTCTCCAGACGCGCGATCGCGTCGCGGGGCGAGTTAGCGTGCAGCGTGGTGAGCGAGCCGTCGTGGCCGGTGTTCATCGCCTGCAACATATCGAACGCCTCGCCGCCACGGCACTCACCAATGACGATGCGCTCGGGACGCATACGCAGCGAGTTGATCACGAGGTCGCGGATAGCCACGCGGCCGGTGCCGTCGACTTCCGCAGGCTTGGCCTCCAGACGCACGACGTGATCCTGCGCCAGCTTAAGCTCGGCCGAGTCCTCGATCGTCACGATGCGATCTTCTTCCGGGATGAAGTTCGACAGCACGTTGAGCAGCGTAGTTTTACCGGAGCCGGTGCCGCCTGACACGACGACGTTAAGCTTGGAGACGACGCAGGCCTGAAGAAAATCGGCCATCTCCTTGGTCATCGAGCCGAAGCGGATCAGGTCGGAGATCTGAAGCTTGCTCTTGCTGAACTTACGAATCGTGATCGTCGGGCCGTCGATGGCGCAGGGCGGAATGATCGCGTTGACGCGGGAGCCGTCGGGCAGGCGCGCGTCCACCATCGGCCACTTGCGGTCAACGCGGCGGCCCAGCGGACGAATAATGCGGTCGATGATCTTCAGCGCATGGTCATCGCCCAGAAACTTGACCTCGGTCAGCTCGATCTTGCCCTTGCGCTCAGCATAGATCATCTGTGGGCCGTTGACCATCACCTCGGTCACGGTATCGTCGTCGAGCAGCCCCTGGATCGGCCCGAAGCCATAGATCTCGGTCATGACCATGGCGTAGAGCGCCTTGATCTGCTCCTGCGAAAGATTGGTGCCGCTCTGGCGATAATAGTTGGCGAAGCGCTCCTGGATCAGCCGCTCAGTCTCTGCTGAGCGCTCGATCTGCGTCTGCGATCCGAACGACGCCAGAATGCGATCGGTGATCGCCAGCGACAGCTCAAGCATTTTGGCACGGCCGGCGCTATCGTTAGCTACCTCCACGCCAGCGCTGGGAGCGGCCGGCGTTTGCAGTGTCGGAGCAGCGGCAGCGGCGGGCGGCGTATTGAGCGCCGGAGCCGGAGCCGGCATCGTCGCGGCAGGAGTCGGCGCGGCTGCCGGCGGCGGAGTAGGTTCGGCGTTGAGACGTTTGAGCAGAGACATAGTAACAACTCCAGCAAAATATCCCACAAGTTTGGTACAGCACTTGGAGACGCGCGAGCGCCAATACTGGCCGGATCATGACACAGCATCGCAGCGACCGCCAAGGGTCTGTGGTATGCAGTGGAGGCTACCAGTTTGTCCTCATCAGCCTATGACAAACGGCATGGGCGGAGCCAATCGGCCCCGCCCACAGCCAGCGATCACGGCAGACTCAGGGATCTACTGCTTGGTAAAGCGCACCGCGTCGAAGCCAACCCACTTACAGCCCGCGCACTCGCCGGTTGCGTCGGTTAGCTCGACGTACTCGCCGCCGCCCGCCGAGAAGTAGAACGTGCCGAGCGGGACCCACTGGTTATAGTAGAGCGATTGGTTGACGTTGACGTAGTTGTTCGCGCCGTTGTGGTAGATGCGATACGGCGCCGCGACGGTGGTGGCGTAGTTGCTGGGAACATGCACCTCTACGGCGTAGTTGCCGGCGCCCGTGCCGCTCAACGAGGGCGTCCAGCGCGCGTAGTTGCTGGCCACGCTGCCGTTCGAGTAGGTCCACCACATAGATGAATTGTAGCCGTAGGCCGCCGAAGTCCAGTACTGCGACGGGCCGTACTTCGCAAAGCCGGCGCTCTGATCGTCAACGACAACCGACGCGCCGCCACTACCGATCGTGCCGACAACCACGTTATCGTAGTAGAACGGAACCATCCACTGCCAGGTGTAGCCGTTGTCGGCGTACCACTTCGAGCCCCACTGGCTCATGTACGTGCCGACGGTCCAGCCGTGATTCTGGCTGCACTGGCCGCTGGTGCGGCTGCTGTTGTAGCTGCCCGCGCAGTAGTGCGCCTGGAAGATCTGGCTGTTGCGCGTCATCTTGTAGCCCCAGACTGCGTTTACGGCGGCGTCGGTGCTCGCGTAGGACACGTTGGGATTGTAGACCTGGTCCGAGGTGTTATCCTTGACGTCGTAGCCGGAGCCCGGATACTTGGCGTAGATCGTCCAGTACCAGGCGTAGGTTTTGACCGCCATCGCGCCCGCCTGAAGCGACTGCGAGTGCCAGCTTGCGATCCACTCGCTGGGCAGCACATGCTTGACGTAGTAGTTGAAATCGACGGTGTCGATCCGGCCCAGGCTCACCCGGTGCACCCGAATCGTCGAGGGCGGCGTGGTATGCGTTGCCATCACGCCCACATCGCTGGTTGGCATAGCAGGGCCGGGCGTCTGGGCCGCGCCGCTTTCAGCACGATGCGCCTGCACGTCGATCACCTCCGGCGCCTGGGATTGGACGCCCGCCGAGAGCGGCGCGTCGATGATCAGCGTATCGTTGGGCAGCACCGTAGCCTTGCGAATCACCCAGGGCCGAAAGCCCGCCGCCCGCACGATCACCTCAACTTTGGTCGGCTCGGTGACCTTGAGACCATCGAACACGGCCGCGCCCTTGGCGTTAGTTATGGCTTTCAAACCCAGCGGACGCACCATCACATCCGCCCCTTCGATCGCCTTGCCCTCCGGCGTGCGAGCCGAGAGCAGAATTCCGGTTGTGCCGCCCGGCTCCGCAAACGCGGACGGCTGAGCCATCATTTGGAATGCCAGCGCCAGCATCACACCGATTAGCGTGAGCGCACGCATAAAAGACCGCTGCATAGCAATGCTCCTGTTCATGAAAAAGAACCAGCCCGAATCCATCATCGAACACGCCGAACAGCCGGCGACGACTGAAAAATGCATCCTCCTTTGTAGCCGCCGGGGGGCCGCGGAGCATACTTCGTGAATGGCTGCCAGAGTAATCTTGTTTGGGTTGTGACGCTGTCGAGGAAATAAACCTTTTTTAGACAAATAGCAGCCACCCGATCCTGGCATAGCAGCGATCGGGTGTGAAGAGGGTTTTAGGGAGATGATGACGTAGTACTTTTGGACTACTACGGGGATGACCAGAGAGTTAGGTAATAGCCAGGCAATCTGCCTGCTTTGCTCAAACGCGCGTGGTTTAGAGACTGCGCTAGACGCGCTCTTTGATCGGCATGTCGCGCATCTCGGCCGGGAAGAACTGGCGCAGCCAATCGTTGACGTAGCCGTCGAGCACCAGATGCACACGATCGGTCAGACTATGGTTTTCGACGCGATGCTTGAGGTTGAGATTCAGATACCAGCACTCGCCCGCGCGCATATCCAGCCGCTCGCCGTCGAGAAAAAAGGCCACGTCGGGATTGGTGTAGACCGGAATATGGAAGCGCACCTCGCCATCCTCAAAGCCGAGCCAGAAATCCTTGTGCTCGCGAATATGGGAGCCAGCCGCCAGCCGCAGAAAGCGCACCGATTGCAGTTCGCATTGAAACTGAGCCAGCACCTCGCGCGTGTACGGGCAGCGATCGAGATTGATCGTATCCGCCCACGGCTCCTGCGCCGCCGGATCGGGATAAAGCTGTCGCGCAACACCGCCGACCGAGCGCAGCGCGATCCCGCTCCAATCGCCTTCGTAGTACGCCTTGTTAAAATGCGGCACCCACTCGTCAGCCGCGAACGAATCGACTTCGGCCTGGAGACGAGCGGGATCGAAGGTGAGCGGCAGCTTCATCGTGGTAAGCATGGAAAACACTCCTTGGTGAGCGGAGCCGAGCAGAGGAGGAAAGCACGCAGTTGCAGGAGCAGTATAGCATGGAGCAGCCTGCGCGCACTCTGGTGATCGCTGACAGCGAGATTGCGAGATCGGAGCGCTACTGCAAGAAAAACAGGTGCTCTCCGGCCAGCAGCAGCATATCGAAGGGCAGGCGCAAAAAGCTGGCGATGTCATAGACCTGGGTCCAGAACGCCTGCGTAAACGGATTATCGTTCCACATCACGAAGAGCAGCACAAAAAAGAGCAGATTGCCGAACATCATCATCTGGTTGCGCAGATCGTTAGGCAGCCATGGCGAGGCAATGCCGAAGCCGTCGAGCGGCGGGATCGGAATCAGATTAAAGATCACCGCCGTGATCTGAAGCAGCGCCAGATAGGTCAGCGCGGCCCAGAAATACTGGTTACTCTCGGTCACCCAATCGCGCCAATCCAGAAAGAACGGCCATACAATCAGCGCGCAAAACACGATCGTGCCCAGCGGCCCAGCCGCCGAGACGATCGTCTGCCACCAGCGCGATCGCAGGGCACTGGTGTTGATATAGACCGCGCCGCCGGGCAGGCCAAAGCCACCGAGCAGCAGAAAGATCACCGGCATGATAATGCTGAACAGCGGATCGGTGTATCTGATCGGATCGAGCGTGAGATAGCCTTTGTCTTTGACCGATAGATCGCCGCCCAGAAACGCCGCCAGCGCATGGCCGAACTCATGCACACAGACCGACACGATCCAGCCGCAGACAATAAAGACCAGCATCAGCGCGCCGATCAAGGATTCCGCCGGATTCAGCCACAGGAGCACGCCGCTGACCACAAAGACCGACAGCAGGCCCAGAAAGGTCAGGCTCGGCAGCGGCACGCGGCTAGCGCGCGGCGCGCGCATGGTCCTGGTCAGCGCGGGATTATTCAGCACATGCTGACGCAACTCATACAACGACACGTCGAAGTGCTCCAGCGCGTCACAGGCCACGCCGCGACCCTCGTAGAGCAGCCCGAGCAGCAGATGCAGCGTGTCAACCTGATGATGGCCGAGATGGCGCGCTTCTTTAATGGCGTAGTGCAGCGCGTCCTTGCCCTCGCCTTCCCAGCGCGGCGCGGCCTCTACACCCAGAGGGTACCCGGTTCCCGCCGGCAGCCGCGACTCCAGCATGCCGACGAGCTGATCCAGATCGACCTTGAGCGCGGAGAGCGTTTGCAGCGCGCGGTTACCCTTCACGCCCAAAATCCCCAGCAGCAAATGACCTGGCTCGACGCGCTCGGACTGGCGGCGCACGGCCTGTTGGTAGGCCAGATCGATCACCTGGCGCGCGTTGTTGGTAAAATCGGCAGCCGGAATATCCATACAACTCGTTCTTTCTGTGAGCAGCTGTGCCGGAGTGAGCAAGAGATTGCCTCGGTTGACGTTCAACCGAGGCAGGATGCGGGATGTAGCGCTAGTGTAGCAGGAGTAGCGGCCCGTGACAAGACCAATAGCTCAGCATTGACGATGCTACAGCTTAACGAAATAGGCCGAGCAGGCGCGATCGAGCAATTCCTTGGTCATCGTCGGCGGAATCGAGCGGTACTTGGCCTCGTCCAGGATCTGATCGCACAGGTCGCGGGGATGGCAGCAGCGCAGGTCGCGATTGACCTTGATGTAGTGCTCTTGCAGCAGATAGCGCAGGCCGTCGTCGCTGTAGGGAATATTCTTCACCTTGCAGACGATGCGGAAGATGTCGCGGTACTCGTTGGGCGACGGATTCGGCACCTCGATCTTGTGGCGAATACGCCGTAGAAACGCGTCGTCGACGAGCTGCTTGGGATCGAGGTTGGTCGAAAAGACGATCAGCACGTCGAAGGGCATTTCCAGCTTCTTGCCGGTTTGCAGCGCCAGATAGTCGATCTTCTTTTCGAGCGGCACGATCCAGCGGTTGAGCAGATCCTGCGGCCGGCACTGCTGGCGGCCAAAGTCGTCGATCAGAAACAGGCCGCCGTTGGCCTTCATCTGGTAGGGCGCCTCATAAACCTTGGCGATCGGATCGTAGATCAGCTCAAGCTGCTGCAAGATCAGCTCGCCGCCGACCACCACGACCGGACGCTTGCAGAGCAGCCAGCGCAGATCTTTGCGCGTGTTGAGCGACGGAACCATGCCCGGATTCATGCCGAAGGTGTCTTCCTCCGGCTGCCTGGGCTGATCGATGGCCTCATGGTTCAGCGGATCAAAGACTTTAATCACCTGGCCGTCGATCTCGATCGCGTGCGGAATGATCACGTGGCCCTGCAAGATCCGCGAGATGCCCTCGGCGATCGTGGTTTTGCCGTTGCCGGGAGGGCCGTAGAGAAAGAGCGAGCGCGCCGAGTTGGCAGCCGGGCCGATCTGATCCATCAGCTTGTCGCTGATCACCAGGCCCTCGAAGGCGCGGCGGATCGTGCTCTGGTCGATCACCATCGAGCCGACCGACTGGCTTTTGACGGCCGCGATATACGACTCGTACGGCACCGGAGCCGGCCCCGCGTACTGCGAGCGATCCAGCACCTCATGCACCTTGGTACGGCCCTTCGAGGTAATCACATATTGAAACGCGCGCTCATAGAAACCACCCTGCGCGCCGGTAATATCGACGTACTCTTCTTCTTTCAAAAAGGTCAGCACGCTGTCGACGACGTTCAAGAAGGGAAGCCGGAGCGCGTCGGCAAGCTGCTGCCCGGACAACATGCCCGCGAAGTAGATATGCTTGAGCACAAGCTCCGACAAAAAGCCCATGCTCAGGCCGGTCTCGGCCAGCGAGGCCGGCTCCGGCGGCAGAGTGCTGCCACCTCCCGACGCGCCGTTTCCGCCGGGCGTGGCTGCATGGACATTCGCAGATGTAGTAAACTCGCGCAAAGGAAATGCGCTCATAATGATCGATCCTCCCACTTCTAAAGGAGCTTCCGGGTGCGGCGAGTATAGGCGGCGGTGTCGGATCTGCTCAATAGGCTGATCGGGCTATCCTGGACGCGCCGATCGAGAATCGCAACGACACACAGGAGTAATATCGCTTATTCTACGTGGGCGCCGGGCCGCACACAATTGGCGGTTAAGCTACTCTCGACTCTACAAATGTGCCACTCAGGCCGAATGCAAGAAACGATGCAGCCACGCGCTGTGTTACACTACACCGCAGGAGGACGCTCGTGATGAAACTTGATCGAATTACCAGTCATCCCGCGCGCATGAATGGACAGCCCTGCGTGCGTGATTTGCGGCTCACGGTACGGCGGGTAATCGAGCTAGTGGCGATCTACCCTAATCGCCAGGAACTCTTTACCGAGTTTCCCGAGCTGGAAGAAGACGACATTCGCCAGGCGTTGACGTATGCGACAACGTATCTCGACGATCGAGTCGTGGAGTTTCCATACCTCAATGAAGCTGCTGCTTGATCAAGGCTTGCCACGAAGTGCCTTCCTCACTTGTTAAACAAAAATTTGCTATACAAACCCTACAGCGATGAGCGTATTGATTGGTCCAGTAGGCGCGTATTGCGGTACGCCCTGGGCGTGATAAATCACGCCCCTACGAATCAAGGATTCGGCTCGCTGCTCTACATATGACCACCGATGCGTTATCTTAGCCTTGGCCTAGCCCTCGTCGTGCTGCTAGCGGCGGGCGCGCAATTTCTCACGCCGCGCATCTACCCATCGCCCAGCCTCGGCCCGCAGCAGACCGTCCAGACGATCAATCCAAAGATCGGCGTGCATCTGCGGCTCAACGGCACCGGCGACGAGGCCGCGCTGGCCGAGCAGCTCAGCCAGGTGCGAGAGATGGGCGCGACCTGGGTTGTGGATCTGTTTCCATGGGCCTACATCCAGCCGCGCGGCCCGCGCTCCTACGACTGGCGTGGCGCGGATCTGCTGGTGGCGCACGCTCGACAACAAGGCTTGCAGATCATCGCGCGGCTGGACATTGTTCCGGCCTGGGCCAGGGACAATAACACCACTGATCGCCGGATCGATCCCGCGTACTACGACGACTTCGCCCGCTACGCCGCAGCCTTCGCCGCGCGCTACCGCGATCAGGTGCGCTACCTTGTGATCTGGAACGAGCCGAATCTTTTCTTCGAGTGGGGCAGCCGCGAGCCCGATCCCGGCGCCTACGCCGAGCTGCTGAAGATCGTCTACCCAGCGGTCAAGCAGGCCAATCCCGACATGCAGATCGCGGCGGGCGGACTTTCTCCCGGCCCGTCGATTCCCGGCATTCGCCTTGACGATCTCACGTTTTTGCGCGGCATGCTCGCCGCCGGCGCGCCCTTCGACGTGCTGGCGATCCACTCCTACGGCGCGCAAGCTCCCGCCGACCAGGAGCCGCACCCCGATCGCGTCAACTTCCGGCGCGTCGAGGTGTATCGCGATGTGCTCAAGGCGGCCGGTCAGGCCAAACCGCTGATTGTGACCGAGGGCGGCTGGAACGATCATCCGCGCTGGAGCGGCGCTGTCACGCCCGCCGATCGGCTGCGCTGGACCGTGGAGGCGTACCGGCTCAGCGCCACGTGGCCGGATGTAGTCGCGGTGTGCTTCTGGCAGTTTCGCGCGCCGACCACCCACAGCTACCAGGATAACTTCAACTTTGTCGCCGCAGACGGCACGCCCAAAGCGATCTACTGGGCGATCCGCGAGTACGCCACGGGCCGCGCCGCCGACGAGCAGTAGCTACTGATAGCTAAACTTGAGAATCGCCGCTGCGCGCACGTGCCACGCGGCCCAGAATCACAGCCAGCAGCACGATCCCGGCGATGATGCCGACCGCAACCAGCGGATTCGAGCGCGCGACATCGCCGGCCAGCACCAGCAGCGCGATCCACGGCGCCACACCAACCACCGAGCCGATGATGTACGGCCAGAAGCGCAGCGGCGACACGCCCGCCGCCAGCGAGACCAGCGTGTAGGCCGGACCCGGCAGCAGACGCAGCACCATCACCGCGCGCCAGGTCATGCGCCCCGCCAGCCGCTGCACCTGCGCGTAGGAAGCGGGCGACAGCCAGCGGTGCAGCACGCGATCGCCCCAGCGCCGCGCAATCCAGAAGCCGATACACGCTCCCAGCGCATCGCCGAGCATGGTGTAGACGAAGCCCAGCGTTTTACCGAAGGCCCAGCCGCCCGCGATCTGAAAGATCGTTGCGGGCACAACCGGCACCGTGAGCACGCCACCCAGCAGCGCGATCTGCGCCAGCGGCCCCCATGGCCCAAGGCTGAGCAGCACATCGCGCACCGCCTCGGGCCGCAGCGCCGCGCCGTAGCGGTAGATCGCCAGCCCGCCGATCACCAGCAGCAGCGCGCCCACCGCCAGCAGCAGACGCGCGCGATTGCTGAGCCGAGCGACGGGATTGCGCTCAGCTTTCATGTTCCGTCGTCGCCTGAGGAGGCGTCTCGGCCTCGGCTTCGGCAAGTCGCCGCTCCAGCACCTGCGCGCGCTTGAAGCGATTCAGCTGTAGATAATGCTCCGCCACGTCGAGCAGCGCATCCTCCGGCACCAGCCCCACGATCTCGCTCTCGGTCGGCAGCACGCCGTAGCGCGCGGCTTCTACGCGGATCAGCTCAAACACGCGGTGTAGCGGCGTCGAGCGGAAATCGGTCATATTGATCGAGACCTGCGCGCGGCCGTCGACCAGCAGTCCCAGCGCTTTGGCGAAGCGCAGACCGCCGCTCGAATGGCGGATCGCTTTGGCGACCTTTTTGGCCACGTCCACATCGCCGGTGCTGAGATATACGTTGTAGGCGATCAGCGGCGCGCGCGCTCCGATCGCGGTCGCTCCGGCGGGCGTGAGCGTCGTCGGGCCGAAGTCGGGATCGCGAGCCGCGTCCTTGCCCAATGACTGCTTCAAGCCCTCGTACTCGCCGCGCCGTACATCCGCCAGGTTCCGGCGCGCCGGCCGCGTGGCCGCCTCCTCGTAAAGATAGACCGGAATCCCGAGCTCCTCGCCGGCGCGCTGACCAAGCTGACGCGCCAGCTCCACACAGTCGGCCATGGTGGCATCGCGGATCGGAATGAACGGCACAACGTCGGTTGCGCCCAGCCGGGGATGCGCGCCCTGATGCTGGTCAAGGTTGATCAGCTGCTGAGCAGCGCCCATGCCGGCCAGCGCGCCATCCACGACCGCTGCCGGCGAGCCCACAAACGTCACGACCGAGCGATTATGATCGGCGTCGGACTCCACGTCGAGCACCAGCACACCCGGCACGGCGCGAATCGCCGCCACGATCTGCTCGACAACCTCGGCGCGACGGCCCTCGCTAAAATTCGGCACACACTCGATGAGTGGCTGAGGCATACAAAAGCTCCTTCGCTTAGAGTTTTGATGATGTTCGGAGAAGCCCTGCGGGCGAACAAAGGAACAAATGATCAGGCTGCTTCTTGTTCGTTTGTTCTTTAACGTTTCTTGGTTCTTGACTCTATGGAAAGCTCAAGGCTATACTGCGATTCTTATCCGCACCGGTCGAGCCATGCCCCTCAAAGTCGCAGCCCGCGATAGTGTAGCATAGGAACGATCGCCCGTGGACACCTGCCATGGCTACCACTCAGAACAATCTGAATCGCAGCCGCCGGTCGATCGTCGCGGCGGAGCTTGTGGCCGCGATCGCTGCGCTGGCCGCCACAGAGACGGATCTACCGCGACTGCTTCAGACCGCACTCGTTCATCTGCGTGAAGCGATCCCGTTTGCCAGCGGCTCGATCGCGCTGATCGAGGACGAAGATCTCGTCATCTACGCTGCCGACGGGCCGTGCTCAGCCTCGGTGCTTGGCTCGCGCACGCCGCGCAATGGCGATTGCTGCGAATATGGCCTGGAAACCGATCAGCCGCTCTTCTCGAACGGCCTGCACACAAGCCGGCAGCCGACCTCCGGCGGACTTCAGTCGTATCTCGCGCTGCCGCTGCGCTGGCACGGGCAACTCCTGGGATTGCTGGAGATCGAATCGACTGACGCCAATGCATGGAGCGAGGCTGATATCACGCTGGCACAGCAGATCGCGGCTGTGCTGAGTGGGCCGATCGAGCTGGCGCGGCAGATGGAGCGGCGACAAGCCGAAGCGGTGGAGTATCGGCGGGCTGAGCAGCGGCTAGCCGTGCAGTACTCGGTCACGACGCTGCTGGCCGAGGCACAGAGCTTTCCGCAGATCACGCCCCGTCTGCTGCATACCATCGCGACGCTCCTGGACTGGGATGTTGGCTGCGTCTGGTGCATCGATCGCGATGCGCAGGTGCTGCGCTGTAGCGCAACCTGGATCTCGGACTCGATCGTCGCGGCCGAGTTTCAAGCGCAGACCCACGAGATCGCCGCCGCCCGCAGCGCCTGTCTGCCAGGCCGCGTCTGGGCCAGCGAGCAGCCGCACTGGATCGTGGATGTCGCAGGCGATGCCGATTTTGTGCGCGGCGGAGCGGCGGCTCAGGCTGGCTTGCAGAGCGCGTTTTCGTTCCCGATCTGCGGCAAAGAAGAGCTATTCGGCACCTTCGAATTTTTCAGCCGCGCGCGCCGCCAGCCCGACGAGGATTTGCTGAAAACAGCGGCGGCGCTAGGGCAGCAGATCGGCGCGTTTATCGATCGCCGGCGTGCCGAGACCGCCCGCAAAAAGGCCGAAGCCGCCCAGCACTTCCTGGTCGAGTCCACGCGGGTACTCGGCTCGTCGCTCCATTACGAGACCACGCTCCAGAGCGTCGCGCATATGACGATCCCATCGCTGGCCGACTGGTGTATCGTCGATCTGCTGCAAGACGACGGCTCGGTCCAGGTGACGGCGGTTGCGCATGTCGAGCCCGAGCAGGAGTGGCTGGCTCACGAGGTCCGCGAGCGCTACCCGCCGAACCAGAACGAGCAGCACACCATCTGGCAGGTGCTACGGCGTGCCCGCGCGATCGTCGACCCTGAGATTACGGATGCGCATCTGGTATCCTGGGCCAGAGACGCCCGGCATCTGGCGCTGCTCCGCGCGATGAACATTGGCTCGCGAATCGTGGTGCCGCTGCTGGCGCGTGGTCGCATCCTCGGCACGATCACGCTGCTCTCGTCGCAGCCCGGACGCTACCACACCGACGATAGCGTGATGGCCGAAGATCTTGGTCATCGCGCGGCGCTGGCGATCGATAATGCCCGGCTCTACCGCGAAGCACAGGCCGCGATCGAGATCCGCAACGAGTTTCTGTCGATCGCCTCTCACGAGCTGAAAACACCGCTCACGACGCTGCTGGGCCATACGCAGGGCCTGCAACGGCGATTGATTCGCGAAAATCTGCTGAACGAGCGCGATCAGCGGGCGCTGAGCGTGATCGCGCAGCAGGCGCTGCGCCTGACCAAACAGATCGACACGCTGCTGGATCTGTCGCGGATCGAGCTGGGCCAGTTCAGTGTTGCGCAAGAAGAAGTCGATCTGGCGGCGCTGGGCCGGCGCATCGTCGCGGAGCTGGAGCCGACGCTGGAGCGGCACGCGCTTCAGCCGACGATCCCGGACACGGCGCTGCTGATTCTGGGCGATGCCGCTCGTATGGAGCAGGTGATCCAGAATCTGCTCCAGAACGCGATCAAGTACAGCCCCAACGGCGGAGCTGTAACTGTCGGCATCGAGCGCCAGGGCAACATCGTTGTGCTCACCGTCAGCGATCAGGGCGTCGGCATTCCCGAGGCCGAGCGAGCGTATCTTTTCCAGCGCTTTTACCGCGCCAGCAATGTCAGTGGACGCAACATCAGCGGTATGGGCATCGGCCTGTATCTCGTCAATCTAATCGTCACGCTGCATCACGGCGCAGTCGAGTATAGCAGCGCCGAAAACCAGGGCAGCACCTTTATCGTGCGGCTGCCGCTTCACGCCGAACGCTGACGCGCCGCAAGCCCAATTCCTCGCGCGGGTTGCGCCAGCCGAAGAAGCAGGTATACTACAGCAGTTTTGAATTCGCCAATCACACACAAATCTATGCCAACATCTACTCGTACTTCACGCGGCCTGAGCCTCGTTCTGCTCGCCGCTCTGCTTGCCGCTTGCTCGACGACCACGCCGCCACAGACCAGCCAGAGCACAGCCACCGCCGCGCCGCCCGCCACCACGATCGTCGCCGAGGCCACGCCGACCCCTGGCGAGTGGCGCTTTCCCGCCGGCAGCACGATCGCGGGCGTCGACGTGAGCAATAGGACACCCGCCACCGCGATCAAACTGGTCTCGCTGGGCCTCAACAAATGGCAGCGGCCGGTTCCGCTGGTCGCCGACGAGCTCGCCGACGAGCCGCCCACGATCCTGCCCTACCGCGTCGGCCTCGACCCCGATGTGGCGCAGATGGTCGACGAGGCCGAGCAGCGGGCGCGCGCTGGCCAGGCGGTCAATATCGACTGGACGCCCGAGATCGACGAGGCCAAGCTGCGCGCCGAGATCGAAGCGCTCGCGCCAGCGTTCGAGCGAACCTCGGCCAGCGACATCATCACCGACACCGAGTCGCCGACCGCGACCTTCACGTTTCGCGCCCAGACAGGCATCGAGGTTGATCTGGACACGACCGTCGAGCTGCTGACGCGCGCGCTCACCGATCGCAGCCGGACGATTACTGAGACTGTGGCGCTGCAAATCGCGCCGCCTCAGGAGCCCGATCTGGCGCAGCTCAAGAGCGTGCTTGAGGAGCATCTGACCTACTGGAAGGGCGTCGGCGCGATCTATGTCCACGATCTCGAAACCGGCGAGTCGATCGGCATCAACGAAAATACGGTCTTCTCCGGCGCGAGCGTCATGAAGGTGCCGATCATGATCTACGTCTACTCCAAGCTCGGCAAGCTCGACGACAAGCAGCACGAGTGGATGGAAAACGTGGTCATCAACAGCGATAATCTCGATGCCAACGCGCTGCTGGCGGCTGCCGCCGGTGGGGTCGGTACCGAGGCCGCGCTGGAAGGCGTCAACGAGATGAGCGAGATGCTCAAAGGGCTCGGCCTTCAGCACACTTATCAGCTGATTCCTTACGAGTCCGGCGAGTGGCTGATCCAGCAGTCAAGGCTGCCGCAGGGCGGGCCCAAGCGTGAAGGCGAAGCACCCTACACCGCGCCCGATCCGTATGTTCGCACCACGCCGCGCGAGATGGGCGAGCTGTTTGTGATGCTGGCCGACTGCGCCGAGGGCAAAGGCACGCTGATCGAGAAGTTCGGCGCGACAATCAACGAGTCGCTGTGTGACGAGATGATGGAGTGGCTGGAGACGCCCCACGATCAGGAGCGCATGGTCGCCGGCATTCCAGTCGGCGTGCCGGTCGCACACAAGGGCGGCTGGATCGACGATATGCAGAGCGATGTCGGCATCGTGAGCAGCCCCAACGGCCGCTATGTCGCCGCGATCTACATCTGGCGGCCTGACGGCTATGTGACCAACGCGCACGCCACGCCGTCGCCGTACCTGGGCGACTTCTCGCATACGATCTACACGTTCTTCAACCCCGAGCCGGTGGAGTAAGAAGAACAAAAGAACAGAAGAACAAGGGAACAAAGCAGTACCTTCATTCCCCCTCTCCTATCGCAATGGGAGAGGGGTGCTGCTTTAGCAGCGGGGTGAGGGCTTGGAACAAAGAACCAACAGAAACCTGATCATTTGTTCATTTGTTCCCTTGTTCCTTTGTTTGCCCGCACTTCCCCAGCCACAGCGCGATCGCCTGGTGCATGGTCTCGAACGCAAGCGGCGGCAGATCGTCGGGGGCGAACCAGCCGACCATATCTGCGTCGTCGGCGGCGATCGGCATGGCCTCGCCGGGTGCCTGCCCGACGTAGGTGATCACAATCACACGGCCATTGAACGACACATCCAGCAGCTCGATCTGCTCGATCGCCAGCCCGGTCTCTTCGCGACACTCGCGGATCGCCGCGACCTCGGGAGCTTCGCCAAAGTCGACATAGCCGCCGGGAAAACACCACTGCCCACGGCCGGGATCGATCGCGCGACGAGCGAGCAGCACTTTGCCGGCCCGCTCGATCAGCACCGTCGCCGCGACTTTGGGATCGATAAAGACGATATAGCCGCAGCTGGGACACGTCGGGCGTGGCTTGCCTTCGAATGGACGTTCTTCGAGCGGCGTGGCACATTGAGGACAAAAACGCATCATACAGGCACGATAGCACGGTCCGCGCTGCTGTCAAGGGCGGCGGCAAACAAATAGCTCCGCGCTGGTTGCGGAGCTATCGGCCGAGCGTGCGCCGGCATCTCAGGCACAGGCTGCGCGGCGAGCTAGTTGGTGATGTCCTCGTAAGGCGAGAACGTGATCGTCTCGACATAGGGCAGACTCTGCGGCTGCGACGAGAGCGTCAGCACGCCTTTGAGCACCTGCTTACCCGTGCGCTTGTATTCCCCGTCGCGCGGCTCGATCGTCACATCGACCTCCTGGTAGGCGCTCAGCGAGCGATCGATGCGCAGGATCACCCAGCCGCTGCCCTCCTGCGGCACGAACTGCCCGATCGGAACCGGCTTATCGCCCTGAATCAGCCAGACCCGATACACGTTGCCCGCGCCGGGATCGGGCAGGCCCTCGGCGACAAGACAGGCCACATCCAGCTCGGGCGAAGTCCAGAAGCGCCCGGTGGCCGCGCCGCCCGAAAGCGCGTACGAGTCGAGATCGGAGCGGTTGAGCACTCTGGTCATGGTCTGCCAGTTGGCGCGACTGTTGGCAACCTGCTGCGTCAGGCGATCAAGCTGTGCAGTCTGGGTATTGAGCCGCGCCTGTAAAGACGCGTTCCAGCCCAGCAGCGCCAGCAGGACAGCAAAGGCAGCGCCCCAGCGCAGAACAGGAGCCGTGCGCCAGCGTGGCCACTGCCAGCTCTTTGCGCGCCGGGGCTCGGGCGCGACAGTCTGGGGCCGCGCTCCGGTTGCCGCAGCCAGAATACGATCACGG
>DASWTW010000110.1:0-13298 GCA_036401895.1 Herpetosiphonaceae bacterium
CGTTCAGGCTGTCAATTCGGGATAAAATTCTGCTGGCGCTGCTGATCGTGGTGTCCCTGATGAGCCTGCCGTATGTCTTTTTGATTGTACCGGGCATGCAATACAAGGCTCAGTACGACGCGCTCATCCAGAATATCACCACGGCCAATAGCATCAACGGCTTCATCAAGCCGTCGATCGACGCCGAGATGTGGGAGATTGTCGCGGGCAAAAAGCCGTTCAACCAGGGCATCCAGTACACGATCCTTGACGACGTCGACCAGCGCGTCCAGCAGATGATCGACAACACGGACTCCGAGAAAGGCCGCATCAAACTTAGCGTGATCCAGCGTACGCTCCAAACCCTGCGCGAAACGATCGATCAGATTGGTCTTCAACAGGCCCAGCACAAAACATTTGAGGAAAACCTCGCTCTGATGACGGAGATTCGCAACGTCACGCAATTGGTCGAGGACAATGTGCAGGAATATGCGCTGTTCGAGGTTAATCGAACGCAGCAGCAATATCAGACCATGCAGATCGGCCTTACGCGCTGGGCTATCGGCGGTGTCGTCATGATCGCCGCAGCGATCCTGTTCTCGCTTGTCGCCGCCTGGCGCATCTCAACCAGCATCTATGTGCCGATCAAAAAGCTGCACGATGTCACCGCTACCATCGCCGGCCACGACCTTGAAGTACTCGTCACGGCGGAGAACGCGGACGAGATCACGGAGCTTGGCATGAGCTTTAACATCATGGTCGGCAAGATCAAGGAGTTGCTGGCCGCCAAGCTTGAAGAGCACGAGAACCTGAAAAAGGCCGAGCTACGCGTGCTGCAAGCGCAGATCAACCCGCATTTCCTCTACAACACTCTGGATGCGATCATCTGGATGGCCGAGGCCAAGCGCAGCGATCAAGTCGTCGAGCTGGTACGTGTGCTGTCGCGTTTCTTTCGGATCACGTTGAGCAAAGGCAAGGACTGGATCACCATTCGCGACGAGATTGAGCACGTCGAAAGCTATCTGGCGATTCAGAAAATGCGCTACCGCGACATTCTTGACTACCTGATCGACATGCCCGACGATTTGCGTGACGGACAGATGCTCAAGCTGACACTCCAGCCGCTGGTTGAGAATGCGCTGTACCACGGGATCAAGAATAAGCGCAATGGCGGGATGATTATTGTACGCGGACGACGGCTCGATGGTGATCTGCTCCAGATCCAGATCGAGGACAACGGCATCGGCATGATGCAGGAGCAGCTGGCGCAGACGCGTGCGCTCCTCGACACCCCCTTTGACAATGCGGTCATCGGCGAAAACGGCTATGGCCTCAACAACGTCAATCAGCGGATCAAGCTCTACTATGGCCAGCAGTACGGTCTTACAATCGAGAGCGTGTATCGGCACGGCACCTGTGTGTCGCTGGTGATCCCGCTCCAGCAGGCTGTAGCCCCAGCCGGGGCATTGGCCCTGGCTACTCCTTGAGCCACACTGCGGGTACCCCTGCACAGATCAAAAAAAATCTGACCGCACCTCAAAAGAATATACATCGGTAGCTCCACAGACCGTAAAAAAGCTGATACTTTCCACAAGAAACGGCATTGTTCGTATATCACGCGCCGCTATAATCTAATCAATACGGACATTGCTCGCTAGGGATGTCGACCGCGCGCTCGCACATCCCTCGTCCAGACCGCCGAAGGAGGCGTCGCCTGATGACTATTTCTGCCCTATGTCGTTGCTCCATCGTGCTGATCGTGCTTTGCACGTTATCGGCGTGTGGAAGCTTCGCGCCTAGCGCAGTCAGGTCGGCGACGACTCAACCCAGCACCCACACCAAAACGTACGGGGATCTGGTGGTGGGCTTTGCTCAGATTGGGGCGGAAAGCGAGTGGCGTACGGCCAATACTCGCTCGCTTCAGGAGACGGCGAACCGTTTAGGCGTCGAATTAAAGTTCGCCGATGGGCAGCAGCAGCAAGAAAAGCAGATTCAGGCTATCCGCTCATTCATCGCGCAGCGTGTCGATGTCATCGGCGTTTCGCCAGTCGTCGAAACCGGCTGGGACACCGTCTTCACCGAAGTGCAGCAAGCCGGCATCCCGCTGATCCTGCTCGATCGCCACGCCAGCGTCCCCGATAGTCTCTTCAGCGCGTTCATCGGCTCGGATTTTGTCCAGCAGGGCCGGTACGCCTGTCAGGAGATGGTAAAGCTGCTCAACAGCCAGGGCAACATTGTTGTGCTTGAAGGCACCATCGGCTCCGCGCCGACGATCGACCGCCGAGCCGGCTTCGACGAATGCCTGGGGGACTATCCGCAGATCCATGTGCTGGACCGGCAATCTGGCGACTTTATCCGTGCGCGCGGCAAAGAGGTGATGAAAGCGTTTCTCGCCACGCACGGCTCCCGGATCGATGCGCTGTTTGCCCAGAACGACGATATGGCGCTGGGAGCGATCGAGGCGATCGAGGAGTACGGCAGCAGGCCCGGCGTAGACATCAAAATTGTCTCGATCGATGCTGTGCGCTCGGCCTTCGAGGCAATGATCGCCGGCAAGCTCAATGTGACCATCGAGTGCGATCCGCTGCTTGGGCCGCCATTCTTCGACACCGCGCTCAAGCTGGTGAACGACCAGCCGATCCACAAATGGGTTAAGTCGGAAGACAACATCTATCACCAGGACACGGCCTCGCAGGAGCTGCCTAAACGGCAATACTAGCTCGTTCCATCCTAGCCACAAATCCTGTTTGAAATTCCTCGCGCAATGATTCGACTAGCGCGGCTAGCTGTGCGCTGCCTGGTTTGTCGTGCCCAACGATCGAAGGCCAAGGAGGTGTACATGCCTGAGTGAGATAAGGGTGATCGAACAAACGAGCGGCACTGATGGAAGTTACGGGATTATCGACAAGGAGTAGGCCAATGAGAGCCCCACGTGTATCATCGACGATCGTGATTGCAGCGCTGTTGCTCGGCATACTGGCAAGCTGTGGCCAGGCGCCGGCGACGACGGCACCCGCCGCCGGGACATCGCAGCCCGCAGCTGCCGCGAACACCGGAACAAAAACCTATAAAGACATGACCTTATGCTACCCGCAGCTCGGCGCCGAAAGTGACTGGCGCACGGCCAACACCGCATCTATCAAGGAGACGGCGGCATCACTCGGAATTAAGCAGCTGGTGTTCTCAGACGCGCAGCAGAAACAGGAGAATCAGATCTCCGCCATTCGCGCCTGCATTCAGCAAGGTGTCGATGTGATTGCTTTGCCGCCGGTGGTTGAGGATGGCTGGGATGCGGTTCTGACCGAGGCCAAAAACGCCAATATTCCCGTGATCGTGGTGGACCGCAGCGTGAGCGCTGACCCTTCCTTGTACGCGTCGTACATTGGCTCGGATATGATCCTTGAGGGCGAGCGAGCAGCCGCTGAATTTAACAAGCTGCTGCCCAACGGCGGCGCAATTCTTGAGCTATCGGGAACGACCGGATCGGGCGCTGCGGTCGGACGCGCCGAGGGTCTTCGCAACAAGCTCAACGCCAACATCAAGATCCTCGACTCGCAGACGGGCAACTTCACACGCGCCGAGGCCGTGCCGGTGATGCAGGCCTTCTTGAAGAAGTACAAGCCCGGCACCGATTTTCAGGGCGTGTTCATCCACAACGACGATATGGGCATCGGCGCGATCGAAGCGCTGAAGTCGGCAGGTGTCAAGCCCGGCGATCTCCAGATCGTATCGGTGGACGGTACCCGTGGCGGCTTCCAGGCGATGGTCGACGGGTGGTTCCAGGCCGACGTCGAGTGTAATCCGCTGCTTGGCCCACAGGTCTTCGAGATGGCGCTCAAGCTGATGAACGGCCAGCCGGTTGACCGCAAGGTCCTGACCAACGAAACGGTCTATTATCCTGATCAGGCAAAAGAACTGTTGCCGACACGCACGTACTAGGCAGATACGCGGCGAGGAGCGAAGCGGTGAGACGGGCCGCTTCGCTCCTCGCCGACGGCAGCAAATCACCAGCAGATCCAGGCAATCACCGCGACTCACAGGAAAGGCACGGCTGCGCTATGACCGACGCTCATACCTTGATCGCCATGCACGGCATTACCAAATCGTTTCCTGGCGTCCGTGCGCTTGAAGGCGTTGATTTCGCGCTCCGCAAAGGCGAGATCCATGCGCTCATGGGCGAGAACGGCGCCGGCAAGTCTACCTTGATGAAAATCCTCACCGGCGCAGACCAGCCCGATCATGGCGTGATTGAGCTTGAAGGCACACCGGTACAGGTTCGGTCGCCGCAGCACGCCCAAACGCTCGGCATCAGCACGGTCTATCAAGAGATCAACCTGTGTACAAATATTTCGGTCGCCGAAAATATCTTGCTGGGCCATGAGCCGCGGCGCTTCGGAGGTATCGATTGGACAAAAATGAATGCTCGGGCGCGGGCCGCGCTTACCCGCTTCGGTCTTGATGTCGACGTGACCCAGCCCCTGGGAACCTATTCGATTGCCATTCAACAGATGATCGCCATTGCGCGCGCGCTTGAAGTCGCGGCGACCAGGGTGCTGCTCCTCGACGAGCCGACCTCAAGCCTGGATGCGCATGAGACGAGCAAGCTGTTTACGGTTATGCGCCAGCTCAAAGCTGAAGGCATCGGGATCGTCTTTATCACCCATTTTCTGGAACAAGTCTACTCCATCGCCGACCGTGCCACGATCCTGCGGAACGGCGCGCTGGTTGGCACCTACCATCTCGCGGAGCTGTCGCGCGTCCAGCTCGTCGCCAAGATGCTGGGACGCACGGTCGGAGAGCTCGACGCCATGTCGGACGAGAAGCCCGTGCTGCGCTCTGACCAGCCCCAGACTAGCGCGATCTCCGCGAAAGCGCTTGGTCTCAGCGGCGTCCTTGCACCGACCGACCTGGAGATCCATGCAGGAGAAGTGGTCGGCCTTGCCGGGCTGCTTGGCTCCGGGCGTACCGAGCTGGCCAGCCTGATCTTTGGCGCGCAAACACCGGACTCAGGCTCGTTGACGATTCAGGGCAAGCAGGTTGAGCATTTCTCGCCGGTCACATCGCTTAAGTATGGCATTGCCTTATGTCCTGAAGACCGCAAAGCGGAAGGTATCGTGGGCGACTTATCCATCCGCGAGAATATCATGCTGGCGTTGCAAGCTAGAAACGGCTGGTTCAAGTTCTTAGACACGCAGCAACAGCAGGAGCTGGCCGAGAAGTATATCAAGCTCCTGGGAATTCGAACACCATCGGCCAATCAGCTCGTGAAAAACTTGAGCGGTGGCAATCAACAAAAGGTCATCCTGGCCCGTTGGCTCGCCACGCAGCCGCACGTCCTGATTCTCGACGAGCCAACGCGCGGGATCGATGTCGGGGCCAAAGTTGAGATTCAAAAGTTGGTGCTCGAACTTGTCAAGGAAGGCCTGGCGATCCTGTTCATCTCCTCGGAGCTAGAGGAGGTATTACGCATCAGCAACCGCGTGGTTGTCCTACGCGATCGGCAGAAGGTTGCTGAGTACGATGGCGACGTCAGCGATCAGACACTTATGCAGACCATGGCAGGCGATGTATGAACGACACTCCGCTCCTGGATCGAAAGCCTATGGGCAATCCGTCTCTGCTCAAGCGCACGCGCGAAAGCCGGTTGTTTTGGCCGCTCTCCGCGCTGGCTGTGATTCTCGTCTTCGATGCGATCTTCATCCCCGAGTTTTTTCGTATCGAAATCCAGGACGGTCATCTCTACGGCAACTTGATCGATGTACTGAACAATGGCGCGCCACTGATGCTGGTCGCGATCGGCATGACGATGGTGATCGCCACGGGCGGTGTTGATCTGTCAGTCGGCGCGGTGATCGCTATTTCAGCGGCGATGGGTGCCGTCCTGATCAACCCGGCGCTGGGCGACAAGCTGATCTCCAATGATGTTCTGACCAGGGATGCGACGAATACGCCGCTGGGCATCATTGTGCTGGTGACGCTGCTGACAGGAACCGTCTGTGGCCTGTGGAATGGGCTGCTGGTATCACGCGCGCGCATTCAACCGATGGTCGCCACGCTGATTCTGATGGTGGCGGGACGTGGTGTGGCCCAGCTGATCACCAATGGGCAAATCATCACAATCTACTATACGCCCTACTTCTGGTTCGGCAATGGCTTTTTGTTGGGCCTGCCGGTTTCCGTCTATATCGTCGTTGCGGTCTTCGGCGTGATCTGGCTGGTTATGCGCAAAACGGCGATCGGCCTCTTCGTCGAAGCTGTGGGCATCAATGGCCGATCGGCCTACTACACCGGCATCAGCGAAAAGAATATCAAGCTGCTGGCGTACACGCTTTCCGGCTTTTGTAGCGCCCTGGCCGGCCTGATCCTCAGCTCCTACGTCCACAGCGCCGACGGCAATAACAACGGTCTCAACTACGAGCTGGATGCTATTCTCGCTGTCGTGCTGGGTGGTACGGCGATGGCGGGCGGGCGGTTTTCGCTGCTGGGAAGCATGCTTGGCGCGGTGGTCATCTGGACCTTCACGTTATCGATGTACAGCCTCGGCGTGCCCGATAAAGCGCTGTTGGCCGGTCGAGCCGTGCTGGTGCTGATCGTGATCCTGCTGTATTCCGATCCGGCGCGCCGGATCGCCCAGCGCCTTTTCGTGAGGACATAGAACCGCCATGATGCAACAAACGCGACGTTTCTTCAGTCACAATCGACCGCTGACTCAGCAGACGCGACGTTTCGTCGTCCAGCATGGGCCGCTGCTCACCACCATCGCGATCTTCATCCTGGCGTATGTCGTCGGCGCGCTGCTGTATCCCGCGATGCAACGACCACAGGCGTTCTTTAATCTCTTCATCAATAACGGGCCATTGTTGATCGTCAGCATCGGCATGACTTTTGTGATTCTTACCGGCGGCATCGATCTGTCAGTCGGCGGGGTGCTCGCGCTTACAACCACCGCCTCCGCAGCGTTGCTCATGTACGGGCTCAGCCCGGCGCTAGTCATGCCGCTGATGCTGCTCATGGGCGTGGCGATCGGCGGTACGCTCGGCAGTATCATCCATTTCTTCAAAGTTCAGGCATTTATTGTTACCTTGATGGGCCTTTTTTTCGCCCGTGGCATGGCCTACATCATCAGTCTGACCTCGGTGACCATCGATCATAGTTTTTACAAGTACCTGGCGCTCACGCCCATCCCTATTCCGTTTGTATCCAGGGCGTATGTTTATCTGCCGTCGCTGGTAGGTCCGGTATTGCTGCTCGTAGCAATCTATGTGGCCTTCTTTACGCGCTTTGGTCGTACGGTCTACGCGATCGGAAATAACGAACAATCGGCACGTTTAATGGGCTTACCGGTCGGACGCACGAAGATTATGGTGTACGCCTTTAGCGGCTTTTGCTCTGCCCTGGCCGGGATTGTCTTCAGCATCTCGCTGCTGGCCGGCTACGGGCAGTTTGCGACCGGCATGGAGCTGGATGCGATTGCCTCCGTGGTGATGGGCGGTACACTGCTGACCGGAGGAGCCGGCAATGTGCTAGGTACGCTCTTTGGCGTGTTGATCGAGGGCACGATCATCTCGATCCTGCAATATAACGGCACCTTAAGTTCCTGGTGGACACGCATCGGCGTCGGCATACTCACACTGATCTTCATCGGCATTCAAAGCCTCTTCTATGGCCGAAAAAAACATGGTTGACAGCTATCTCAGCGGCTTCCAGCTCGCCTAGACCGCCAGATTGTGGGGTTAGCTCTGCTCGATCATTGCGTGCGAAAGCCATAAGAGTTGTCCAATTCCGTCGCAGGTGGCCGATCCGGCCAAACTACCGGTTTAGTGACAAGTGACAATTTGCCAAAATCGCCGCGACGTGCTACCCTACGATCCCGGTATGCGAAACTTTGGGAGCAACCGGCGTCTCTGCCACAATCTATTTTGTAAGCGACCAGCGTCAGCGGCCTCGCGCCTCTGGCGCTTTTTTTTTGCCTCAAGGAGTGTATCCATGCCCATTCTGACACTGCCCGGCCTGATCGATGTGCATGTGCATCTGCGCCAGCCCGGCGGCGAGCACAAAGAAGACTACGCCAGCGGGACCGCAGCGGCTCTGGCCGGCGGCGTGACCTGTGTGCTCGACATGCCCAACACCACTCCGCCCACCACCAACGCAGCACGACTGGCGGCCAAGCAGGACCTTGCCCGCGCCAATGCCCGCTGCGATGTCGGGGTGTTCGTGGGTGCGAGCGTCGACAATGCGGACGAGATCACGGCTGCCGCTCCACACGCCTGCGCGCTCAAAATCTATGTCAACAGCACCTTTGGCCCGCTGCGCGTCGACAGCTGGGAGCTGCTCGATCGGCATATCGCCGGCTGGCCCGCGACCAAGATGATCGTCGCGCACGCCGAGGGCGATGTGCTGGAGCGCGTGCTGGAGATCGCCCGTCGCCACGAGAAGCCGATCCATATCGCGCATGTCGCCACGCGCCAGGAGATCGAGATGATCGCCGCTGCTAAGGAGCGCGGCCAGCGTGTGACCTGCGAGGTCGCGCCGCATCATCTGGTGCTCAGCCGCGACGACCTACCGCGTCTCGGACCTTTCGGCGATGTGCGACCACGGCTGGCCGGCGCCGACGATCGCGCGGCGCTCTGGCAGCACCTCGATTATGTCGACTGCATCGCGACCGACCATGCGCCGCACACCAGCGAGGAGAAGCACAGCGACAACGTGCCGCCTGGACTGCCCGGCCTTGAGACGACGCTACCGCTGATGCTGACCGCCGTTGACGAGGGACGACTGACCATCGAGCGGCTGATCGAGCTGACGCGCACGAATCCCGAGCGCATCTTCAACCTGCCGCCACAGCCGGATACCTCCGTCGCGGTCGAGATCGGGCCGCGCTACCGGCTGAGCAACGACGGTCTGCAAACCAAATGCGGCTGGACGCCCTTCGCCGGGCTTGAGGTTGCGGGACGTGTGGTCAGCACCGTGCTGCGCGGCCAGACTGTGTTCGACGGCGAGCGCGTGCTGGCGGAGCCGGGCTCGGGACGAGTGCTGTTCGACGCAAGAACCTAGAACTAAGAACCTAGAACCTAGCAGATCTCAACGGTTGGTTCTAGGTTCTTGGTTCTACCTAACCAGGAGGAATCTCATGATCAATCGCCCCCGAATTTTCACGCTCGACGACGCGCCCCAGCAGGTCTTGAACGAGCACGGCTTTCACGGCCAGGATATTTTGTCGGTCAATCAGTTTTCGACGGAAGCCCTGGAATATATCTTCGACGTGGCCGAGGAAATGCGCGCGATGGTCGATCAGCAGGGCGGCGCTGAGCTGCTCAAAGGCCGTGTGCTCTCCTGCCTTTTCTTCGAGCCTTCGACGCGCACCAGCTCATCGTTTATTGCGGCGATGGAGCGACTGGGCGGCTCGGTGATCCCGATCACACAGGGTGTGCAGTTCTCGTCGGTCTCCAAAGGCGAGACCCTGCACGACACGATCCGCACGCTGGAGCAGTACTCGGATGTGATTGTGCTGCGCCATCCCGAGACCGGCTCGGCCAAGATCGCGGCGGCTGCCGCTCAAATCCCGATCATCAACGCCGGCGACGGCACGGGCGAGCATCCGACGCAGGCGCTGCTGGATCTGTTCACGATCAAAGAAGAGCTGGGCACGCTCGACGGCCTGCACGTGGCGATGGTCGGCGATCTGCGCTACGGCCGCACCGTACACTCGCTGACTCAGCTGCTGCTCAACTACGACGTGCGCTTCACCTTTGTCTCGCCCGAGATTTTACGGCTGCCGCTGGATTATATGAATCAGGTCAAAGACGCCGGCAAAAACGTGCGCGAAACCTACAACGTGGCGGATGTGATCGGCAGCGCGGATGTGCTCTACGTGACGCGGGTGCAAAAGGAGCGCTTCACCGACCTGGCGCAGTACGAGTCGGTCAAAGATTACTACCGCATCACGACCGAGCTGATGGCTCAGGCCAAGCCGACGACCATCGTGATGCATCCGCTGCCGCGCGTCAACGAGATCGACGTTCGGCTGGACAGCGATCCGCGCGCCGCGTACTTTCGGCAGGTCAAGAACGGCATGTATATTCGCATGGCGATCCTGGCGGCGGTGCTGGGTAAAGCCTAAACCCAATCGATCGCGATGCGCCCTGAAGCACGGGGCTGTGCATCTGCTACTCAACATTTGGGGGCAAAACCCCAAAACCGGGCTGCGTTCGGTATAATTCCGGCTAGAAGGTTCTAGGGTGAGGCTCAATGTTGAGCTATCACCGCTTAACAAGGTAGAAGGAAGGGCGGTATGCAATTCTTCCAGCGGCTTGAAGAAGCCAGCGTACGTAATGGTTCGCTTCTGTGTGTCGGCCTCGATCCAGATCCTCGTCGACTCCCCGAGTGGTGTCACGATTTCGCGGACCCCGTTCTCGCCTTCAATCGCCACATTATCGACCTCACGTGTGACCTCGTCTGCGCCTACAAGCCCAACGCCGCATTCTACGAATCGCTCGGCGGCCACGGCTGGTCCACGCTCTGCGATACGATCGCCTACGCCCATGAGTGCGGCGTGCCCGTGATCCTCGACGCCAAGCGCAGCGACATCGGCTCCAGCGCGATCGGTTATGCCCTGGCGGCCTTTGAAAAGCTGAAGGCCGACGCCGTGACTGTCAACCCCTACATGGGCTGGGATTCGGTCGAGCCGTTTGTGCGTTATGCCGAGCGCGGCGTTTTTGTGCTCTGCCTGACCTCCAACTCCGGCGCGCAGGATTTCCAGATGCTCGACGGCAACGGTCATCCGCTTTTCGAGCGCGTGGCCGAGCAGTGCGCGGGCTGGAACGAGCGCGGCAATGTTGCCCTGGTCGCGGGCGCAACCTATCCCGACGAGCTGTCGTGTATACGGCAGATCACGCCCGACCAGTGGATCTTGCTGCCCGGTGTCGGGGCGCAGGGAGCCGATCTCGATCGGGCGCTGGAACAGGCGCTGCGATCCGACGGCAGCGGCGTGATCGTCAACGCCTCGCGCGCCATCATGTGGGCCGACGATCCACGCGAGGCGGCGGTCAATATACGCAATCAGATCCAGGCCGCCCGCCAGCGCAAGCTGGACGAGACTGCCCGTGATCGGCGAAAAACGCCACGCGCCACCAACGATCCCAAGAAAGTCAGCCTGGCGCTGGCCCTGCACGATCTCCAGGCGATCCAGTTCGGCACCTTTACGCTTCAGTCGGGCGTGCAATCGCCGATCTACGTCGACCTGCGGCTGCTGGTGAGCAATCCCGAGGCGTTGGCGCTAGCCGCGAGCGCCTACGGCAATCTGCTCAACGATCTGGCCTTTGATCGGCTGGCGGCGATTCCCTACGCCGGGCTGCCGCTGGGTACGGCCGTCGCACTGCAAACTCGCTCGCCACTGATCTACCCGCGTAAAGAAGCCAAAGCCTACGGCACCAAACGAGCGATCGAAGGGCGCTACCATCCGGGCGAAACCGTTGTGGTGCTCGACGATCTGATCTCAAGCGGTGACAGCAAGCTGGAGGCGGTCAAGCCGCTTCAGAGCGCCGGGCTGGAAGTCAACGACGTGGTAGTGCTGATCGACCGTGAGGGCGGCGGGCGCGAAGAGCTGGAAGGGCGCGGCTACAACGTTCACAGCGTCTTCAAGCTGCGCGATCTGCTGGATATTCTGGTTCAGCACGAGCGCATCACCCTTGAGCAGCGCGCGCAGGTCGAGACCTTTTTGCAGGCCCAGACCGCGTAGCGCACATTAGCTAACTCTTAGCTTCCTACCAAGAGACTCAGCGCGCCTGAGTCTCTTCTGATTCCCAAGCCGGCCCGCAGTTGCTGGACCGATTTTTGCTTTGCAATGCGATATGAGCGTAGCAAGAATAAACGTGCAGAGCATGTGGTCGCGGGAGCTGGACGACCTGATTCGCGGCGTGTCGGGAGGCTTCCTGTTCGGCATTCCGCTGCTGTACACGATGGAAGTCTGGTGGCTCGGCTCCGTCGTGCAGCCGCAGCGGATGATCGTCGCGCTGGTGACGACGTTTGTGGTGGTGATGCTGCTGAATCGCATGGCCGGCTTCCGCCGCTCCGACGACACCTCGTTCATCGACGCGGCGATCGACAGCATCGAGGCGCTGGCGATCGGGCTGGTCTGCGTGGCGCTGATGCTGCTGTTGCTGGGCGAGATCACGTTCGATACGCCGCTCGACGAGAATCTGGGCAAAATCATCTTCGAAAGCGTGCCGTTCTCGATCGGAGTGGCGCTGGCCAACCAGTTCTTGTATAAAGCGAGCGGCGATCAGGACGATCAGCAGGAGCAGTCCGACGACCAATCCGGCCAGCAGCGCGACTCACGCGGCCAGCAGCGCGATCAGGCCGAGGCCAGCCAGCAGGATCAGCTGCGTGGCACGCTCTCCGACATCGGCGCAACCCTGGTCGGCGCGATCATTATCGCGTTCAACATCGCGCCCACCGACGAGATCCCGATGCTGGCGGCGGCGACATCGCCGCTGTGGCTGCTGCTGATCATCGTCGCGTCGCTGCTGATCTCGTACGGCATCGTCTTTGAGGCCAACTTCTCGGATCAGCAGCAGCGCCGGCAGCAGCAGGGCATATTCCAGAGCCCGCTCAGCGAAACCGTCGCGTCGTATCTGGTCTCGCTCTTTGCCGCCGCGTTCATGCTCTGGTTCTTCGAGCAGCTCAGCTTCAACGATCCGTGGAGAATGTGGCTCGACCACACATTGCTGCTCGGTCTACCGGCGACGGTAGGCGGCGCGGCAGGACGATTAGCCGTATGAGTCAAGCAACGCAGGCCGCCGACAAATCCCGGACTCAAACAACCCATGAGCGCTCGCTGGCCGAGTGGGTGACCTTCGGTGTCGCAACGCTGGTGCTGATCACAATCGTCAGCCTGGTGATCTACGACTGGGTCGCTACGCCCAACACGCCGCCCGTGATCGAGCTGACGCAGAGCGGCGAGATCCGCCAGGTCAACGGCCAGTACTATATTCCGTTTACGATCAAAAATATTGGCGGCAATACCGCCGAGGCTGTGCAGCTGATCGCCGAGCTGAAGATCGACGGCGAGGTCGAGGAGTCCGGCGAGCAGCAGATCGATTTTCTGGCCGGTGATGAGAGCGAAGAGGGCGCGTTTGTGTTCAATCGCAATCCCGGCGAGGGCGAGCTGATTCTGCGTGTAGGCAGCTATAAAATGCCATAGTCAAGAACAAAGAACAACAGAACAAAGAACAAACGGGAGAACCAAGAACGGAGAACCGAGACGCGAGAATCGAAGGCAACAAAATCTCACTCACCTGCCGCAATGGAGGCGGAAGCCC
>DASWTW010000111.1:0-25547 GCA_036401895.1 Herpetosiphonaceae bacterium
GTAGCTAACTCCCCTCACAGCACGATGCCTCCGCTACCCAAATGGCGGAGGCATCGCGCTTTTTGCCGATTGTAGAGACGTGGCTCGTCGATGGCACAGGCTGCGACGCTCGATTTCTGCTCCTCAGCTCCGCCGCTCCAGCGCATCGACATAATCCTTGGCCTCTTTTAGGCCGAGGCCAGTCAGCTCGCGCACGCGTTTGATCGCTTCGATCTTTTGGCGCTGGGTGAGCAGCTGCCGGATTTCTTGCTCGAACGCCGGATCGGGAACGAAGCTCAAGGATTCAGCCGCCACGGGCTCGGCCGCGCTATACTCAAGCGGCGCTCCGACTGGCAGTCGGTCGACATAATCCTTGGCCTCTTTCAAGCCGAGGCCAGTCAGCTCGCGCACGCGTTTGATCGCCTGGATCTTGTTGCCATGAGCTAGGAGCCGCCGGATCTCATAATCGTTTGCTAGCTCAGCCGGAATCTGCGGCGGCGGCGCGCTCGTCGTGGGCATGGTGCCCCATCTGCGAAACATGCTGAACAGCAGAAATCCAATCACAAGCAGCGCGCCGAGCGCAAGCAGAATGACGACCGGGTCCATGACATGGCCTCCAGAAGCGCTAGATCATGAGCCGCTTTGAAACGCTTAGCTGCTAGTATCTCACACGCGCTCAAAAAAGGTGATCAGATTATTGTCCGGGTCGAGCACGGCAAACTCGCGTGTTCCCCAGGGCTGATCGCTGAGCGGCGCGTTGGGATGGAGGATGTTAAGCGGTTGCATGATTTGATGCAGCTCGTCGACGCCCTGAACTTCGATCCGGCAGCTGGCAGTACCGGCGATGAAGGATTCCCCGCCTGAAACAACGCCCGCCTCACCGCTGCGCGTCTGCCAGCTTTCATCGCTGGCTTCCCACAGGTGGACCTCGATGTCGTCGCGCCGAAAGATGGCGATCCCATCATCCTGATGGATCAGCGTAAAGCCAAGCAGATCGCGGTAGAACGGCACGCTATGAGCAATCGCCTTGACAGGCAGGGCGGGAATCGTGCGTAACAGCTGCATCAAGAAACCTCCATGAGTCGAACGGCGGTCTCCCGATTATAAAACACATGTTCGGGCTGTCAATACGCCGGCCGCGCTCTGACATCGGTCTGCATAGCTGTAGGTGTGCTAGGTTTGGTTGCAAGTGGTAGATGGTGAGGTGGTGTGCGGAGAGCGCCGCGATCGTGGCCGGAGGTGTGGCTTTGGTGAAGCTGTTTGTCGATACAGGCACGGAACGCTAAAATGCGCATCGTGGGGCACTCGCGTTCCGTCGGCCCTCGACGCCTGGCTCAGGTCGGTTATACCTGCCTGGCGGCCCGAATCGCCGCTACCAGGGTCTTGCCCGGCGCGGTTTTAAGCAGATAGCCAACAGCTCCTGCGCGTATGCCCTCAGAAATAGAATTGTCGTGGTCGAACGAGGTGAAGAGAATAATCTGAACATCAGGATAGCTCGCATGCATCTGTCGGGTCGCCGCAATTCCATCCAGGATCGGCATATGTAGATCCATCAGCACCACATCAGGATGTGCTTGCTCAACTACCTCCAGCGCCTCGACACCGTTACCGCCCTCGCCGACGATCTCTATGTCTGCTTGTAGGGAAAGAATCTTGCGGGTGATCTTGCGGAAATCCGGTTGATCGTCGATCAGAGCAACACGGATCATTGAGCTTCCTCCTTCATAAGACGACGGTTGGATCGCGCGGCTATAAGCACTGGTGCGTAAGCCAGGCCATGTCTGGCTCGGCGATGTATGTCGCAGGTCTGGGATCGATATGAGGTGGATGTGGATACCCAGGCTAGCTTGTTTAAGATTCCTATAATACTATCGGGAAGATACGGAAGCTGTCGCGCGTAAAACCGCATGTTCATGCGAATGGAATCACCGAAATGGGTGAGTCGCCTGGAATGCCTGTGTAGCATCCTCACTGATTACCTGATGTGGGGCGGGAAATTCCAGCGCAACACGGTCTCGCAAGCGCAGCCGGCTTAAAGCAAAAATCCCGGCCATCTGGCCAGGATCTTTGCACTGGAGCGCCGTTGCTCAAGCTCCAAATCGAATCTGCTCCACAGCCGATCCAATTATGCATCCACTCCCAGGGTCATTGTTCGATGATAGGCTCTTTGTGCGAGACCTAATCGGCCGGGGTGCTTCAGCGACAGCCGAGCCAGCGTGCCCCGCGTTTGTCCGGCGCCTACATGATCGCGTGCGGCAATTGCGCGTGCCAGACGATTGCAGAGCGAGGCCAGGAGCGGCTGGGAGAGCTGCGTGGCGGTCTGCGCCGTGCGTCGCCCCTGGTTTGATCTCGGAGTAGCACCGGCCTGGTTCTCCACTGTTATAAGCTGATGAGCCTGATTCATACAGATACCTCCCGATGTGTGATGCGCCCGATCGGTATGGCATGTGTCACTGTGTGTGCAACCGGCTGTAGCCATCTATCTGCTGAGCAGGCCAGGATCTGGACCCGACTCAACCGGCTACAGCTGATACAACCGAGACGACATGGTCGATCGATCAGGCAATGAAAGGGGGGTGCGCTACTCATGGGGGAGTGGGGGGAGAACCTGAGTAATGTCAGTCTACCAGTTTTGTCAATAAAATCCTCTCTCTCTTTCCGGCCGCTGCCTCCGCTCTACGACCTTCTGTCGTGCATTAGGCTCTTGCAAGGATAATGCCTTGAACTTGTCGATCATCGTTGGCACGGCCTGGGGCGCGGCTGTCGTGGGTGTGGCGCTCATCGACCAGGCTTCGATGTTTGTGCTAATTCAAGAAATCCAAGCAGGACTTGCCGCCAGCACGAACTGCCAAAAAGTACTAACGGGAGAACCGAGAACCGAGAACCTAACGGAAGAACAAGGAAACAAAAGAACAAAGAAACAAAGGAGAACCAAGAACCAAGGGGAAGAACAAAGGAACAAAACGAACTAGAGAACAAAGCAGTACCACATTCCCCCTCGCCTGTCGCGGGTACCATGCCGGGTGCCATGCCCAGAGGGCGCCCGGCATGGCGCCCGGTGGAGGCTGAGGCCAGCAGAAGTTTGGGGCAGGGGGTGGCGAGCTTGCAATCCGGGGGTGAGGGCCTGGATTATCGCCGAACAAACGAACAAGCGAACAAAACGATCGTATCGAAACCCTTTGTTCCTTTGTTTGCCTGTAAGGCAAGACTGAGCGCGATGAGATCTCTGGTGTGGGAGGATGCGTATAACACCGGCGACGGAGCAGGAGCCGATTCGTGATTATTTCCACATGCTTGCATCCACTATGGCGGATGGGTATACTACGGGAGTAGCGCTTATACAAACTTTTACGCGCGGCTCAACGCCGCAGCTACTTTAGATGCGTCAAGGTCCTGCTCCTTGGCTCCTTATCCTACGGTTTCTGACGATCATGCCGGATGGCGTGTCGTCCTGGAGAAAGGTGGATCGTGGCATCCCCTACCATTGCCATTATTGAAGATGATCTCGGTCTGATCCAGATGTTGGAGCTGCTGCTCGCGGAGGAAGGCTACCGAGTTATTACCTGCACGAACGGTCAAAAAGCCCACGCCGTTATTCGTCAAACTCTCCCTGATATTATTCTTCTCGATCTACGCCTGGAGACACCGGATGCCGGAGGCATGGTGCTTGGCCTGCTTGAGCTTGATCCCATGACTCAACAGATTCCGGTGATTGTGTGCTCGGCCGATACCCAGGCGCTGCGCCGCTGGTCGCTGCTGCTTCAAGAGCGCAAATACACGGTGCTCGAAAAGCCGGTTCAGCCGGTGCTGCTGCTGGAAACCATCAGCGAGGTGCTCAGCCGCTCAAAGGCGCGCGCCTAGGGCTTTCCTCGTTGAGCATACTCTGCGCTCAGATGCCTGACTGCGTGCGCTCAAAGGCGATCACAGCTTCTAAGATGCTGTCGAGATCGAAGGTGGGCGCGCTGCCGGTCAGGCGCTGTAGTTTCTCCGTGCTGGGCACGCGCCGGCGCATATCCTCGAAGCCTGCCTCGTAGGCCTGATCGTAGGGCACGAAGACGATCGTGGAGCGACTTTCGGCCAGCTCAATCACCCGGCGCGCCAGCCCTTCGATTGTGGTCTCGTTCTGGCTGCCAATGTTGACAATCTCGCCGATCGCCGCAGGATTGTCGAGCAGGCCCATGATTGCGGTGACCGTATCGCCGACAAAGGTGAAGCAGCGCCGCTGCTGACCATCGCCGTAGACATGCAGCGGCTCGTCGTGGATCGCCGCGCGCACAAAGCGTGGAATAACCATGCCGTAGCGTCCGCTCTGCCGAGGCCCGACCGTGTTGAAGATGCGCGCCAGCGTGACCGGGAGATCGCGCTCTTTGTGATACGCCAGCGCCAGAAACTCGTCCAGCAGCTTGGAGCAGGCATAGCTCCAGCGGCTCATATGCGACGAGCCCAGCAGCAGATCGGCGTCTTCGCGGAAGGGCAGATCCGTGCTCTTGCCGTAGACCTCGGACGTGCTGGCGATCAGCACCTGCTTGCCTTTCTTGGCCGCCCACTTCAGCACGACCTCGGTTCCCGCCACATTGGTCTCGATCGTCCGCACGGGATTTTGCACGATCAGCTGCACACCCACGGCGGCTGCGAGATGCACGACCACGTCGCACTCGTCGATCAGCTCGGCGAGCATCGGCTCGTTCATGATCGTGTCCAGCGTGTAGCTGAAGTGTGGATTCGTCTTGAGATGGCGAATATTAGCGACTGCGCCCGTCGAAAGATCGTCGATGATGCTGACGCGATCGCCGCGTGCCAGCAGGGCTTCGGCAAGATACGAGCCGATGAATCCGGCACCGCCGGTGATCAAAAAGGATCGAGTCATGAGGATCTTCTGCTAACGATAGGACTTATCGTTTGACATAATCGTTGGTGGTTGCTCTCGGCACGACCGAGCATGTGCGCGTATCATACCCTACACTGGCGCTTTGATCCAATACAGCCGCTGCGCTGCCAGGCTGTGAAGTGTTCGCACGAAGGCTGAATTTAGGTAGATGATTGAAAGACTGACGCTGTTCGATCTGTGCTTATATAGCCCTACAGTCGCTATTTGATCGCTCAGGGAGGTGGTTGAGGTAGTGATGGCCATAGGATTACCCCACACTGATTCTGGAATCGAGGATGCGCTTAGTGATGTGGAGGATCATTCCATGAGTGCTAGCACGCCTGACAATACGTCGGAATCGTTCGCCGGCTCGTCGAGTCCTTCGTTCCAGGCTCAATTGCCAACCAATACCCGCATCAGCGTCGATGACTTCACGGAAGCTGTGTTTAGCTCTGTTCTGCGCGCGCTGCAAACCCAGAAGATTCCGCTCGGCCCGATCATTTATGGGATCTGGTTCGATCCGCGGGGCGACATCAGGCAACCAGGTCAAGTGATCGGCCCGGGCGCTGCAGGAGCGGAAGATTCTCCAAGAAGCTAGTGGTCCGGCAGGGCTTGAATAGAGGTCATGCGATACGCTTTTGGAGTTGCGCATGGACGAAGGAATAACACCTGATACCTCGCCGCTGTGCCCGAGCGCCCAGCCTGATATGGCGGGAAGTGTTATCTTTGGGGTGGTAGGCGGGACGGTTGAGGAGCCTCGGCTGCTGCACCTCGTCGAGCCGCGTCCTGTAACCGAAGAGCTATTGGCTCTATCCGAGCCCGTAAAACCAACTGAAGTGTTTCGCTTTGCTGCACCCTGCGCTGGTCGTGGCTGTCTCCATTTTGATGGTTCAAAGTGCCAGCTCGCGGTACGAACTGTCCAGCTAGTGCCTGGTGTCGTCGAAACGCTGCCGCCGTGTCGCATCCGCCCTCGCTGTCGCTGGTGGCTCCAAGAAGGCAAGGCAGCCTGTCTGCGCTGTCCGGTGATTATGACGGAGAATTACCATCCGTCAGAAGTGATCGCTCTTGCGGCAATGCCACCTGAGGAACTGCGCTCAGAAGCACAATCAGGCGAGCTGTCAAGCTAAGTACGACTGTAAGTACATGGACGTAGCTCGCTCATAAGCTACAGAATCTGATGCATAACCTTGATGTAAGAACGTGCGGTACACGATTCGCGTCGAGGTGTATGGGCATGTCCATCGTTCGCTGGCCCTCGTCCCCTGCCTTGCGGGCAAACAAAGGAACAAGCAAACAAGGGAACAAAGATTTTTGATTCTAACCTTTTGTTCGCTTGTTCTTATGTTCTTTTGTTGGTTTGTTGGCCCTCAACCCCCGGCTTCGCCACCCCCTTCTCCCGTTGCGACAGGCGAAGGGGAGTTTTGGTACTTCTTTATTCTCTGTTCTTTGTTCCTTTGTTCTTTTGTTCTTTTGTTCTCTCAAGTTGACACACCTGCGCAAAATCTGTAGCATATGCCAGATTTTTAATCGCAGCGTTGCCGTTGCTATAAGAGGACTTTCATAGGTCAACTGCTGCGGAGCTTGCTCCGCAGCTTGCGCTTCCAGGTTTCGTAGCATCGGTTCAAGCACCGACCTGACGGTACGTTCGAGACCCCGTACGACGGAGCGCCAGTGGTAGGTTGACGGCTGCCAGAGTGGTACAGCCCGTCACGGTTTTACGAGACAACGGAATATACTTGTCTCAACCTCATACCGCGAGTTGGAAAGGTACGTAAACCGTTGCTCTCGTGTACCGCGAGAGTGCCTTACACATCGGCATGATAGGTGATTCGTGTGACAGGTACGGTCATACCTAGAAAGGAGGAGGCGGCTCCTCCTCGCCGTAAGCGGCTAGGTTTCCGCCGCCAGCTTTTATTATGAACATCCTGGTAACAGGCGCAGCAGGATTTATCGGCTCGCATCTCGCGGAGCGTCTGGTTGCGCTCGGCCATACTGTGCGTGGCGTCGATTCTTTGACCGACTACTATGCTCGCGGGCTGAAGGAGTTGAATATTCGCGATATTCAGCAGCAGGGCGTAACCTTTATGCCGCTGGATCTTGCGCAGGACGATCTGAGCGCTGCCCTGCGCGACGTTCAGATCGTCTATCATCTTGCGGCACAGCCAGGGCTCTCCGCCACGACGACCTTTGAGACCTATGTGCGGAACAATATCACCGCGACTCATCGCCTGCTGGAGGCGGCGAAAGCATCGCCCAGCTTCCAGGGCTTGCTCAATATCTCTACCTCGTCGGTCTATGGCTACGACGCAACCGGCGACGAGACAGCCGAGCCCAAGCCGACCTCGTTCTACGGCGTGACCAAGCTGGCCGGCGAGCAGCTGGTGCTGGCCTATGCCCGCGATCACGGCATGCCCAACTGTTCGCTGCGGCTCTTCTCGGTCTACGGCCCGCGCGAACGTCCCGAAAAGCTGTACCATGGCCTGATCCGCAGCATGTTCGAAGATCGCGAGTTTCCGATCTTTGAGGGCAGCGAGGAGCATGTGCGCAGCTATACCTACGTGGGCGATATTGTAGATGGGCTGGTGCTGGCGCTGGAGCATGTGGATCAGTGCAAGGGCGAGATCTTCAACATCGGTAGTGACACCGCGATCACCACCGGCGAGGGCATTCGGCTGATCGAGGAGATCATCGGCAAGCCCGCCAGACTGGTGCGTAAGCCACGGCGAACCGGCGATCAGCTCAAGACACACGCGAATATCGACAAGGCGCGGCGCGTCCTCGGCTACCGTCCGACGACTTCGGCGCGGGAAGGATTAGCGGCCGAGGTCGAATGGTATCGGCAGCAGGTGCTTGGCCGTTTCCCGGCCTGAGGCTTCAGAGTCGCAGCGCCGGATACGCAGCGCATATCCGGCGCTCGAGCGCGTGACATGTTGTTGGCGCGCTGGTTACTCCGAGCCGAAGGTCGGGCTTTCGGTGGTGAGCAGGCGGATGATCATGAATGTCTCGCTGCGGATCTCTTCAAAACCCTGATCATCCTCCCCACCACAATACGACCTGGGAACAGTTCCGGCCTCATACGTCGTGGATCTGCCTGTGGGTTCCCTCCAACGCTCGGTTTTGCTTAGCATAGGTACCTCTCCATTCTGTGGCTGACAGTCGAATGGGCTCATGCTTGATGAGGGAAACATGACGACGCCACAGCCTGCGACGCTCCTGGCTCAGTCGGAAACTGCTCAATGGGAGATCTGCATGCTGTCGTCGTGTTGCGTCATGCCCACTATCATCTGGATTTCATCTGGGGGGTAATGAACGAAGTAGCCCATTGTATGTTCAAGGGCGACCCTTCTGCAAGACGTAGGCCACTATACCGCAGTCATCACCGGGCATCGACAATCGGATGCGCGGGTTAAGACTGATGTGTGCATCGTGGTAAGGAGATACGAAGGAACAATAGAACATACGAACAAGGGAACAAAGCGAGAACCAAGAACCAAGAACCGGGTGCTGTCTGGGCGCACAAAGAACAAGGTTAAGAACGAAGAACAGCTGGAAAATCACGGCTCTACACTTTTCCCCTCGTCTGCCGCGGGTACCATGCCGGGCGCCATGCCGGGCGCCCTCTGGGCATGGCGCCCGGTGGAGGCTGAAGCCAGCCGAGGTTCGGGGCAGGGGAAGGCACGGCAGTGCTAAGGGGTGAGGGCCAGGAAAAGAACAATCGAACGAAAAGCAACCCAATTTTTTGTTCCTTTGTTTCCTTGTTTCCTTGTTCCTTTGGTTGCACGCAGGGCTTTCGTGCGCGAGCCCGATCCGCTCGATCGCACCTTATAATCGAGCAACCTTTATCTCGACAGCGGAGGATAGGATGCGATGCATCGCTCGTACGTCCCTCCGAAGCGTGCTCCTGTTTAGCATCATCGTCGCCGCACTGCTCGGAAGTTTTGGTTGGACACCTCGCTCGCTGGCCCACGATCCGACGAGCACCGAAACACGGGTCTATCTGCCATTGCTCGGCACTATGCGCAGCGTACGCTTTGCGGTGATCGGCGATTACGGCAACGGTAGCCAGGGCGAGCAGGCCGTTGCGGCGCTGGTACACAGCTGGCATCCCGATTTCATCGCCACCACCGGCGATAACAACTATCCCAGCGGCGAGGCATCTACCATCGATCGCAACGTCGGCGCGTACTATCACGATTTTATCGCGCCCTATCACGGGAAGTACGGCATCGGCAGCGACATCAACCGCTTCTTCCCGACGCTGGGCAATCACGACTGGATCTCAGGCGGCGGCCCGTATCTCGACTATTTCACGCTGCCCGGCAACGAGCGCTACTACGATCTGCTCTGGACGCCGGTGCAGATCTTTGCGCTCGATAGCGATCCTCACGAGCCCGACGGCGTCCTGCCGACCTCGCTCCAGGCAGCCTGGCTACAGCAGTCCCTGGCGACCTCGACGGCCTGCTGGAAGATCGTTACCATGCACCACGCGCCGTTTTCGTCGGGTCCGCACGGCTCGACCGCCTGGATGCAGTGGCCGTATCAGGCGTGGGGCGCCGACGCGGTGTTGTCCGGGCATGATCACACGTATGAGCGGATCGTCCTGGATGAGTTTCCCTACTTTGTGAACGGTCTGGGCGGCAACACTCCCTACGGATTTGGCACGCCGGTGCCTGGCAGCGTCGTGCGCTACAACAAAGAGCTAGGCGCGATGCTGGTCGAGGCCGATCAGCGACAGATCACGTTTTCGTTCGTTAATCACACCGGAACCCTTATCGATACCTACGTTCGAAGGAAGGATTGTCTGTGAGCAGCAACCCCCCAGGTTTTTTTTTCGATCCCGAGGCAGCCGGTAAGCGCCTGCCCTTCGGCGCGACAGCCGATGATTTTCGCTGGGCTACCGGCATCGAAGACAGCTTTATTCCTCAGACGCGGCCCGGTCTGCGCGCGCTGGACGAGTACGAGCTGATGGGCCACTACCAGCACTGGCGCGACGATCTGCTGCTGGCGCGTCAGGCCGGCGCGCAGATGATACGCTGGGGCATTCCCTGGTATCGTGTCGAGCCGCAGCCGGGCGTCTTCGATTGGTCATGGACCGATCAGGTGATTCCCTACATCGTCGACGAGCTTGGCCTTGAGCCGATTCTGGACCTGATGCACTATGGCACGCCGCTGTGGCTGGATCGCTCCTTTGTCGATCCGCGCTATCCCACGGCGGTTGCGGCCTACGCTCAGGCAGTCGCCAAGCGCTACGGCAGCCGGATTCGCTACTACACGCCCCTCAACGAGCCGATCGTGAATGCGCTGATGTGCGGCATGCGCGGCGTCTGGCCGCCCTACCTGCGCGGTGATCGCGGCTTTCTGGCGGTGGGTCTGGCGCTGGCGCAGGGCATTGTGCGTACCGTTCGCGCCATTCAGTCGGTCGATCCTTCGGCAGTCATGGTGCATGTCGAGGCGGCTGGCCTGACACGATCGGCGCGGGCTGAGCTTGAGCCGCTGGCGGTCGAGCAGCAGCGGCGCGGCTTCTTGTTCTACGATCTGATCACCGGCCGTGTCGACTCCGCGCATCCGCTGTTTGGCTGGCTCCTCAACAGCGGCGTGAGCTACACCGCGCTCGAATGGCTCAAACAGCATGCGATCCCGATCGACGTCATGGGCTTGAACTTCTATCCGCAGTGGTCCACCCAACAGGTCGATCTCAATGGGCGCGGCACGATCCGCTATCGGCTGGTGGAGCGCGACGGCGCCGGCTTTAGCGAGCTGATCCAGAGCTACTACGATCGGTATCACGCGCCGATCATGATCACCGAGACCAGCGCGAAGCTCGGCCAGGCGATCAAGCAGCGCTGGCTCGACACCTCGGTCGCGGCGGTCCGCGAGCTGCGGCGCTCGGGCGTGCCTGTGATCGGCTATACCTGGTTTCCGCTCTTCACGATGGTCGATTGGCGCTACCGCACGGGGCAGCGTCCGCTCGAAGAATATTTTGTCGAGCTGGGCCTCTACGAGCACGGATCGGCCGATGGTGATCGCTACGCAGCCACGCCGCTGGTCGCGCAGTTCCGGGAATTTACCCGCAACCCGGCGGCTGCGGTCGGCGATCTGCTGCCAGAGCACGTCGGCGTCTAGCAATTGGAGCGGCTCCCAGAGCCGTTTCTAAACCATCTCTATACCTTGCCCTCCGTCAAAAGGAGGAGGCGATGTATCAAGCGAGTCGGTACACTAAGCAAGAACAAAGAACAACCCCCGCAGTTAAGGCTTTGTTCTTTGTTTGTCTGTTCTACACCTGAGTTTCCCAAAAGTGACAACCGAATCTGAGAGAGAGGAGGATTCCGCATGGAATCGTTCGACGCGATCTTTATTGGCAGCGGTCATAACGCGCTGATCGCCGCCGCCTACCTGGCGCGCGCCGGCTGGAGCGTGCTGGTTTTGGAGCGCAACGATCGGCCCGGCGGCCTGGTGCGTACCGACGAGCTGACGCTGCCCGGCTTCAAGCATGATGTTTATTCCAGCGCGCATCCGCTGTTTGTGACTTCGGCGGCATATGCCGAGCTTGGGCCGGAGCTGGCGGAGCGCGGCCTGCACTATCTCAACACCGATATTGCAACCGCCGTCGCGATGCACAGCGGCGAGACCGCGATCTTCTCGCGCGACATGGCGACGACGATGGCCGAGGCCGATCGGCTGGCTCCCGGCGACGGCGCTGCGTTCGCGCAGATGATGGAAGAGTTCGGCGCGTACGCGCCGCAGGTTTTTAGTCTCTTCTCGATGGATCTGGCCTCGCCCGAAGCCACGAAGATTATTCACGATCTGATGGGTAGTCCCGATGGCCCAGGCTTCTCGCCGTTTGCCGCCGAGTTCTTGCTGACCGCCCGCGATGTGCTGGAGTCGCGCTTCCAGTCGCCGGTCTTTCGCGGCCTGATCGCGCCGGGGGTGATGCATCTGGGCCGCACGCCCGAGGGCGCGAACAGCGCCGTGTGGGTGCCGCTGACGCTGATGGCGCTGATGGGCGGCGGTATGGCGACGGCAGCCGGCGGCAGCGAGATGCTCGCCAAATCCCTGACGCGGCTGATCGAGGACAAGGGCGGCGTGGTGCGCGTGAACTGCTCCGTCGAGCGCATCACGACGAAGAACGGCAAGGCTACCGGCGTCACCACGCAGGACGGCGAGCACTACGAGGCCAGGCGAACAGTGATCGCCTCGACTAATCCCGACCAGCTGTATCTGCGTCTGCTCGCCGACGCCAATGTCAAGCCTGCGCTCAAGAAGCAGGCACAGAGCTATCGCTATGGTCGCGGCTGCGTGCAGATCCATGTTGCGCTCTCCGAGCCGCCGCGCTGGAGCGACGAGCGGCTGGATCAGGCGGGGCTGATCCATCTGACCGGCGGTCTCGATCAGTGCTCCCAGGCGATCAACGAGGCCATGCGCGGCCTGCTGCCCACCGCGCCGACGATCTCGCTGGATGTGCCGACCATGCTCGATCCGTCACGCGCTCCCGAGGGTAAGGCGACTATGCGGCTGCAAATGCTGGAAACGCCCAGCCGTCCACGCGGCGATGCGGCCGGCCTAATCGATGTAGGCGACGGCACCTGGACCGAGGATCTGAAGCAGCGCTTTGCCGAGCGCATCTTTGAGATCGTGGGCCAGGCTGCGCCCAATGTGCCGGGTGCGATCCTGGGCTACCACATCATCAGCCCCAACGATCTGGCTCGCTTCAGCCCCAACCTTGGCCCCGGTGATCCCTACGGCGGCTCGCACGATATAGCGCAGAGCTATCTGCTGCGCCCGCTGCCGAGCCAGCCCGGCCACCAGAGCGCGATTCCCAACGTGTATATGCTCGGCGCAGCCACCTGGCCCGGCCACGGCATCAACGGCGGCTCGGGCTATATCGTCGCGCAGGAGCTGCTCAAGGGCCGCGCCTGATACACAATCCGCACCTCGCTCATTAACTGTAAGGAAAGCGCTTCGGCGCTTCCTTTGTATTTTAAGCGCCTGACAGATGCTATCGGCTCTGGGGGTGTAGCATCAAGCGCTTGTACAATCGATAGCATCAACGCATCGATATATAGTACTTTAGTCTTATGGAAATCTCCCCCAAATTTTTGAAAAGGTGGTGACAAAATAAAAATTGCGGCATTTAGGTAGATACACACGGCAAACAATCAAGTCGGACACGAAGAACCAGGCAGACAGCCTACGCCAGCCGGGAAGAACAATGGTAACAGCGCCGATAGCCTCCTCCTCGATTGAGAGCTTAAAGGCATAGATTATCATCCTAGCATTTCTTCCTGAGACATCGCCGGAACGATCTTCCAAACGATCGCGGCGATAGATCAAGCAACACACCAGTCCAGAAATTCAGGTTCAGGAGGTACTGCGTAACACCGATCCCCGCAGCGGCAACGCTGTGCTCCCAAAACGCTAGCATCTGCCTCTACAGGCATTGATCGGCTTTCTGTTCGCATCGTCGGTTCGCTTATTCGCCACTTGAAAAAGGACTACCGTAGATATGTACTCGCCACGTTCTCTGACCAACAACCGCACGTTCATCAAGCTGACCGCTCTGTCCATGCTGCTCGCCGCCCTGACCGTTAGTGTGATCCCGACCCAGGCTGCACCCGGCAAGCCCGCCAGCAGCGGCGTTCCGCACGGCACCGTTTCCAGCGACGGCACGATCCCCGCTGCCAACGATGCGGGCATTCATCGCGGCAAGAACGAAACCTACGTGCTGCCTGAGGCCGGCAACGGCGCGACGGCTGTTGGCGCTGCTGCTACCGCGACCGACGCTCCGGTTGCTCCGGCCGCCGCTCCTGGCCAGGAAATCGGTATCGAGTCTGTGATCGGCACCGATAGCCGCTACCAGATCTTCGGCACGACCTCGTATCCCTACTCCGCGATTGTGCATATCACGTCAAGCATCGGTGGTTGTACCGGCTGGCTGATCGGCCCGAACACCGTTGCGACCGCCGGACACTGCGTTTATGGCAACAGCGGCTGGGCGACCAACGTCACCGTCTATCCAGGCCGCAACGGCAGCTCGACGCCCTACGGCAGCTGTGGTTACTCCACGCTGTACACGGTCAACGGCTGGGTCAATAGCCGCAGCCCTGAGTACGACTACGGCGCGATCAAGCTCAACTGCACGGTCGGCTACTCGACGGGTTGGTTCGGCTTCCGCTGGCAGTCCGCAAGCCTGACCGGCCAGGCCTCCTACATCTCGGGCTATCCGGGCGACAAGCCGTACGGCACGCAGTGGCGCAGCAATGACTCGATCCGCATCACCGAGAGCCGCCGCCTCTACTACGCCAACGACACCTTCGGTGGTCACAGCGGCTCGCCGGTCTGGAACGATGGCGCTAGCTGCTCGCCCTGTGGCATCGCGATCCACGCCTACGGCGTCGGCGGCAACGGCTACAACGGCGGCACACGCATCAACGAGGCAGTGTTCAATAACCTGCTCAACTGGAAGAACTCCTAAGTCGCTGGTGGATGGCTAGAAGGATTGGATGGTAACCCGCAAGTCGCCGGGCTGATACTCAGGAAGGATGCGGCCCGGCACTCGCCTCAACATACGACCGTCAGGGAAAAGCTCCCTGGCGGTTTTTGTTGGATCAGCCGATCCCGTGTGTGGAGAAGCTGGCACGCCGATTGCTAGAAACAGGCAGCAATCCGCACTCTAGCATGGATCGCAGCGGCTCAAGCTCAGCCCAAAGCTCTCCTTTCGTGGGAGAACCTGCTTTGCCTTCCCTGGCGCGCGAACTTTTGAGGGAGCGGAACGATTGACGTTTTTCGTTATCTCCGCAGGTGCTGGAGAAGAAAAGGAATTTGTATGACGGCACATGCTACAACAATGCAGCCAGCTCCGCAGCCGATCCCGGCACAGACCGTCATTCTGGTCATCGAGGATGATCCGGCACTGCGCGGCTTTCTCTCCGATCTGCTGGAAGGCGAAGGCTATCGCGCTCACTGTGTCGAGTCCGGCACCCATGGCCTGCAAGCGCTCGAAGCGCTGACGCCCGACCTGGTGCTGCTCGATCTGGTGCTGCCGGATCTCGACGGCTACGCGGTTTGCCAGCAGATCCGCGCCAATGTGCAGCGGCGCATCCCGATTGTTATGCTCAGCGCCAACCGCGATCCGCTGGATGTGCTGGAAGCGCTGCATGTCGGCGTCGACGAGTATCTGCGTAAGCCGTTTGAGGTCGAGGATCTGCTGGCGCAGATTCGGGCGCATCTGCCGGTTGTGCTGCCTACGCTGGCCGACGAGTCGCCGGTGGCAGTCGAGATGCTGGACCCGGCGTCGGCCAGGCTCGACCCACACTTTCCACAGGCGGCCTAGCCACGAGCGGCCACCCCGCGCCGCTATATATCCCCGCCAGGCGATTTAGCTGCGCAACCTTGCGCATCGGCGGCGGGAGGGCCTTGTCGCCTGACTCTCCTGGTTTCCTGCGTCAGCGCGACGAACGATCGTCGGGGCGAGACTCGGGTGCGGCGTTCTCGTCCTGCCCCTCAAGCGACTCGCGCCGGTTGGCCTCGGCCTGGCCGGGTGTGTTCTCGCTGTAGCTTGAGCTGTAGCTCGCGCCTTGATCGCCCATCTTGATACCTTCTGGCTGCTCGTCTGCGTGCTCATGCTTGCTCTGCTGCGTCATTGCGCTCTCCTTCCGACAGCTAAATGTGCTCTCGGGGTATAGCAAAGCGGATGCCAGGGCGCTTAAGCCGGTGTATTGTCGCGTCGTCGCTGTTCGTGGTGGGCGGATAGTGGGAGCGCCGGTGGCGTGCGGCGGGGCAGGCTGATCCTGAAGGCTGTCCCCTGGCCCTCGGTGCTGCAAAAGCTGATCGTGCCGCCGTGGCGCTGGATGATCTCCCTGACGATGTACAGGCCGATGCCCAGGCCGCTGATATTGCGACGCGCGGTATTGCCGGCCCGGTAGAAGCGCTTGAACACATGCTCTTTCGCCGCCTCGGGGATGCCGATGCCGGGATCGGCGATCTCGATCGCGACGCTCTGCTCGTGCGGCACCACGCTGACCGAGATCTTGCCGCCGTCGGGGCTGTATTTGATCGCGTTGTAGACCAGATTTTGCAGCACCTGCTCAAGGCGGTCTTCGTCGCCGTCGATCAGCAGCGACGCCGGGTGATCCAGCTCGATCGTGTGGCGCTGGAGCAGGATGCGCGACTCTTCGACAACCCGCGCGACGACCGGGCTCAGGTCAAACTGCTGGATGTTGAGGTCGAGGTGATCGGCCTCCACGCGCGACAGATCGAACATCTGATCGATCAGCCGCTTGAGACGCGTGGCCTGCCGGGCGATGATCTTAATGCCCCGCGTGAAACGATCTCCACTGCCATCCTGCTGCTCAACCCGCTGCTCAAGCAAATGGCTCATGCCCAGCAGCGCCGTCAGCGGCGTGCGCAGCTCGTGCGAGGCCATGGTGAGAAACTCGTCGCGCAAGCGAATCGCCTGGCGTGCCTCGTGGTAGAGCCGCGCATTTTGAATTGCCACCGCACAGCGGCGTCCCAGCTCCTCGGCGAGCGCCAGATCGTCGGCGGTGTAGCTGCGCGCTGTGTTTGCGCCGAACGAGAGCGCGCCCAGAATCTGTTCCCGGGTGCCTAGCGGCACGCAGATATACGCGCCCAGGCCGATCCTGCGCAGCATCTCGATCTGATCCGGCGTCAGCGGTAAGTCGGCAAGCTGATCCTGCGGCAGATGGGCGACAAGCTCCGGCTGTCCGCTGCGAATGACCTGCGCGATGCCGGTCTGTGCCCTGGCATCCAGCGGATACTGGCTCAGGTAATCATGAATCAGCGCTTCTTTCTCGGCCTCGACATGCGCAACCGTGACCACACCCAGCGTTCCATCAGGCTCGATCAAGGTCATGCCCGACCAGTCGGCTAGCTCAGGCAGCGCCAGCCGCGCGACGTGGGCCAGCGTGGTCTGGTAGTCCAGCGACGAGGCCAGCACCTGGCTAGCCTCCGCCAAAAACGCCAGCCTCCGCTGGGCGTCCTCGGCGCGCTGCCGGGCCTCGCGCTCCGCCGCGAAGAGTCGCGCACGCTCAAGCGCCAGCGCGCACTGTCCCGCCAGCGTCAGCATAAACGTCCGATCGTCCGGCTCGAACACACGCGGCTGTTGAAAGCTCAGCCCGAACGCGCCGATGACACGATCCTCGATCTTGAGTGGAATTGCCACGAGCGCGCCGCTGCCGGTTTGTGCGCTGATCGACGCCAGCTCGGGAAAGCGCTCGATTGCCTGGGCGATGTCTTCGATAAAGATCGGCTCGCCCTGCTGCACGGCAACCGGCAGCGGAAGATTGGTGTCGATCGGCATCTCGTTGAACCGATCGTTCACAAAGTCGGGATAGCCGGTCGTGCCGATCATCGTGAGCGAGGATCGATCCGCCGTTACCAGCACCAGGCTGCCGGCGTAGGCGTCCAGCGCCGTCACTCCTTGATTAACAACGACGTCGGCAACCTGGCCGGGTGTAAGCGCCTGTGAGAGCGCGGCCGAGATCGTTTGGAGTCGCAGTACACGCTCGATCGCCTGATGCTCGGCGGTGACGTCATCGAAGACCACCACGCCGGCGATGATCGTGCCCTTGCTGTCATGGATCGGCGCCGCGTTGGCTCGCATCACGCCCCGCGTTCCATCGCCGCGCCGCTGGACGATCTCCTCGCCCATGACGACCTCGCCGGTCATCACGGCGCGCGCCAGTGGCCATTCCTCGGCCGCGTAAGGCCGTCCATCCAGATGAAAGCCCTGCCACATGTGGTAATCGCTGATGCGTGACGAGGGCAGCAACGGATGGCGCCAGATCTGCTCGACCTGCGCGTTGCCTAGGAGCAGCCGGCCGGATGGCGCCTCGGCGATGATCACAGCGGCCGGCATCTGCTCCAGAATCAGATCCAGGTGCGATTGCGTGAGGGTAAGCGCGGCCTGAACCCGCTGCCGCTCGATGAACTGTCCGATCTGGTTGCCGATCATGCTGAGCATGTTGAGGACCGCAAGATCGGGAGTAAAGCGCTCGGTCACGCAAAACTCCAGCACGCCCAGGATCTTCCTGCCGGACTGGATCGGAAAGGCCAGCGCGCTCTTCAGCCCGATGTGCTTACCGCTGGCCAGGCGCGGAAATTTGGCTGTCGTGTTGAGATCGTCAATCCAGAGCGGCGCGCCGGTAGACCAAACGATCCCCGGCAGTCCTTCGCCCCGCTTGAACGTGAGCGCCAGCGTGTCGCGAATAAACGCCGAATTTGCGGCGTTCGTGTGGTGCCAGATCGATTTGCACTCCATGGTGCCGGTTTTTTCGTCGATATACCAGAACCCGCCGTAGGCCCAGTCCAGATACTCACCGATCGCCTGGAGAATCTGCGGCGCTGCGACGTTTACATCGCTTGCCGACAGCAGAATATTGCTGATCGCATAGTGCAGCGCCAGCCGTCGATCGCGGTCGGGCTGAGCGCTATACTCCTTGCGCAGCTGCTCCAACGCTGTGCTCACCTGTACTGCCAGGCGTGAGAGCTGCTCGTCTGCTTGGCCGCCGCTTGTTCGCGCCTGAAGGCTCGTCACCGCTATATGCAGATCTTCCAGCAATTGCGATATGTGTTTAATATTCGTCACGTCCAGGCATCCTTTCGGCACAGGTTCTCGCAGGGATCGACAGATTGCCGGTGTGCGGTCTTTTGAGCCGCAACACGATTTAATCGATGGTTTGCATAGCGGGTGAGATTGCGGGTGCTTGCATTGTAACGCAGGAAGGAAGGTTGATCGTAAGGCTGGCAAAGTAATAGTCAGGTAGGGTAGGCGTGATCCTGTTGGACAGGCAGGCTAAGCCGTGGCGAGTACATAAAGAATACCCGTTACTTCATGTTCTCGACCCACCCCCCAGTCGGTCGAGCGCCATGTCGTAACGGGTGACTACAGGATACCGAGATTCTCACGAACGAGCTATGCCCATTTGGTCCTGGATCTCAATAGCTCTCATATACCAATTTTTTACTGGTAGCCGTTGCGCAGGTAGGTGCGGCTCCAGGTGCCCAGGTTGCCGAAGTAGATGCTGCCGAGCTTGGCCGGATCGGTGGCCAGCTCACCGCCGGGCAAGGTGTCGCCGTCGTTTTGATCGTCCCAGCGCCAGGGTGCGTTGGCCGCGTTATCGCTGCCGTTGTCGCCGCGAAACGTGCCCCAGCTGGCGAAGGTCAGCGGATCGGAGCGGTGCGCCCACAGACCGCCGGTGGCGAAAACATCGACGAGCTGGTAGCTGACGCTGGAGTCGTTGCCCGACGAAGGCACCTCGGCCAGCGTGCGATGCGGGTAGTAGATCACGCCGTCGCCGCCGGGAAAGCTGCTGCCGTTCCAGGCTTTCGCGCCGTGACCTTTGGCCTCTTGAAACGTCGTCGGATGGCTGGCATTGTCGAAGCTGCGCATCACCACTGTGCCGTCGATCGACTCCTGGCCGCTGCGCAGCTGGCTGCCGCTGGGCGTGAACGAGAAAAAATCGCGGTGGAAGACCGAGACCAGCCCTTCGAACTTGCCGTAGGTGGTGCCGTCTTTGCGCACAATCGCCAGCACGCCTTCCATGTCGTTCTCGTGGGTGTTATCCAGCGGGTTATCGCTCCAGTCGCGCGGGTGGAAGAAGCCGTAGACGATGAACCAGTGGCTGCTGGTCTCGGTCACCGAGTAGTACACGACGGCTTTCAGGCGGCTAAGCTGATCGTCCTGGCCCTCCCAGTTGTTCTGCGCATCCCAATCGCCATCGTAGTTGACGGCAGTCAAATAGTCGGCGTCGTAGTCGCTGGAGTCGGTATCCTGGTAGTGGATCGGAGCCCAGCGATAGGCCAGCTCAAGGTCGGTCGGGGCGGCGAGAAGCGTTTGGGGCTGAGCGACTAGCCCGAGGACCAGCAGCAGCGGTAGCAGAAGACGGCGCATGGACAACACCTCGCTGGTAGAAAGTTTATTTTTGGTAAATATTGAGCGAGTGTAGGCGACACAGCCCGGCTGCCGGCAGATCCTTTTGGGCCAGTGGCGCATAGGACAATTGGAGGTCAGAGCCTGGGCTCAATGTGCTGAGTAATCGAAACGCGCTCTTCGGGGGAGGCTGGCTGATCGATCGGCGCTCGTTTTGCTGCGCGCGCGGCGGCGACCAGCAGCACCAGCGATCCGAGCGCGAAGCCGACGTTGTGCAGCAGCTTGGCCTGGAGCGGCACGTCGCCGAGCGGCTCGACCAGGAACGCCAGCCAAACATGCGTCAGCAGCGCGGCAGCCGCCAGCGCCAGCCGGTGCGCGGCATTCCAGTCCGTAGATCGTGACCAGATCGTAACCGCGATCGCAAGCCCGGCGACCATCACAACCGTTACGGCCACATCCCACCAGCTCGCGTCAAAAGCTACGCCGACGTCGAGTAGCGCAAACCCAACATCGATCAGATAGGACAGATTCAAGGCGGCGAACGCCAGGAATCCGACGTGCCACGCGCTCGGGATCGGACGATCCAGCCGCCGCCGGGGCCGCCTACCGACCATGAATGCCGCCACGAAGCAGGCCGCTACCACAGCGGTCGCGCCGATCAGCTGGCCAGGCGAGGGCAGAAATTGTTCGCTGGTCACATGATCACTGAAGATCAGGGCGGAGATCAGCAGATACAGGACGACGATCAGCGCCATGCTGAACTTGCCCAGCCAGGGCGTCGCTCTGCGCTCAGGTACGAACGTTTCGACCAGCGCGATCGGCAGGCTGAAGCTCCAGATCACGTGTCCGAGAACGAAATCCAGCGTTGGATCGACGCCGATGCCGAGCGCCGGAACATAGGTCGGCATGAGCTGAGCTTGCCAGTACTCGATGTCGCGATAGGATGGATTGAACAGCGAGTGGTCGATCAGGCCGGCCTGAATCACGCCGAAGCCAAAGGCCAGTAGGATTATCGTGGGCCAGCCGCGCCCGGTTCGGCGGGTCACTTCGCGGATGATCAGCGCCGGGCAGCCGTACAGCGGCGCCAGGAAGAGCAGACCGAAGAGCAGCGCGCCAGGATCGCCAGTCGAGGTATCGTAGCCGACGAGATACTCGGCCAGCACAGGTGCCAGGAAGAACACGCCGAGCACCGGCGCGATGCGGCGCAGCCGCGATCGCTCTTTGTCTGAGCGCAACGACTGGCTCGTCGTCGTGATGGTATTCATGTTTTATTCTCCTTATCGAGTCTTTCCGTCAGTCGGATCGATCGGCCGGCTCTGGTTGATGCGCGCTGGCCTGGCTGCGCTGATGTCGCCGGAACTCTTCGATCGCCACAAAAACGGCGATCACGACCGGCAGCAGCCACTTGCCCCAGGCGAACACCGGCGACCTCACAATCCACACGATCCAGGACCGCAGCCAGTCGCGCAGGTCGAAGAACGGTAGATCGATGGAGGGCAGCCACGCGCCGATCTGTAGCCGCAGCGATCTGAAGAACGCTCCGATGTCGGACAGCCACGCCCAGTCGATCGCCGGCAGCAGACCCAGGATCAGCGCGCCGATGCCAAGCAGCGGCAGCGTAACCTGTAGCACGGCGATCGCGACATGACGCGCCGCGTACAGCGCCGGGTGCTCGCGCTGAAACTGAGCCAGCCGGGCAGCGCGCGATCCCGGCGGCGGCGCGAACACGATCCCCTTGCTCTGGGGCTGAGGCTCGCTGTCGTCGTGCTCCTCAAACAGCACACAGCGGGCGACCTGTCCGCTCCACCAGCCCCACTGAACCAGGACGGTCCACTGCTGCCAGCGCAGCCGGGTGCGATCGCCCAGCGAAGCCTGCTGCTCGGCGACCGGCTGCCCATCGATCAAGAGCCGCGCGGTATTGGTCAGCCCGGCAGCCGTCACCTCCACCTCGATGCGCTGCCCGGCATGGTCAAGCGTATAGCGGGCGGGGATAGCTTGTGTTTGTTGCATGATCGTTCTCTGGTTGGGCCGGTATGCCCTGCGTGTGACTGATCCCGAGTGTAAGCGAAGCGGCGATCTGATCGCATCAGCTTGCGCGCGGATCGTGTGTGCGCCTCGGGATCAGGAGCTTCTCCGCCTCGGGGCTGAGACGATCCTGGCCTCCAGCCGGATCGAGCCCGGGAGGCGCTATGCTATACTCGGCCCGATGTGGTGAAAAAGCTTTGCTCGGGATGGTGTGTCGATGCGTCACTCTTTTCGCCGTCTGCAATGGAGAATGACCTTCTCGTATATTCTCGTAACGATTCCCGCGATCGTGCTGCTTCAGGTCTGCTTTCTGCTGCTGGTCGGCGGCTCGTTTTACGCCTTCATGAACTCGCAGATGCTGGCCGAAGATCAAGCCAGCGCGCTCACCGTGATCGCGCCGGAGGCTGCCGCGTACCTCGACAGCTCAGCGCCGGATCGTGACGGTCTCGCGCTGTGGCTACAGGGCACGATGTGCGGCGGTGGCTACGAGCCGACGATGTTTCCCAAAGATACGCACCCGGCGGTCTTGCTCACGGCGGTTGTGGACGCGCGCGGCCAGGTCGTCGCCGATGCCACAGGAGCAACACGGCCGGGCACGCCGCTTGCCGAGCAGCTCGATCCGCTCGGCAGACAGGTGCTTCAGGCTGCGCTGAGCGGGCAAACACGACCCGAAACATTGGCTTTACGCCAGCCCGATAACGCGATTGTCGCGGCTGCGCCGATCAAGGACGCCGAGCAGCGGGTTGTGGGCGCATGGTTTGTTAACGTCGCCGCCGCGCGATTTTTTACCCGCCACGAGGCGCTCTTTATCCTGCTGGTGTTTTTGGTGCCTTTGTCGATCATGGCGTCAGTCTTTGCGGTTGGCCTGGGCACGATCTATGGCTATCTGACATCGCGCAATCTTGTGCAGCGGCTGCGTATTCTGTCATCCGCCGCCGACGCGTGGAGCGCTGGCGATTTTCGCGCGGTGAGTCAGGATCGCTCAAGGGATGAGCTGGGTCATCTATCGCGGCGGCTCAACCAGATGGCCGAGCAGCTGCAAACGCTGGTTACAACGCGTCAGGAGCTGGCGGCACTTGAGGAGCGCAATCGCCTGGCGCGCGACCTGCACGACTCGGTGAAGCAGCAGCTTTTTGCGATCAGTATGCAGCTGGCATCGGCGCGCACCCTGCTGTTCGATCAGGCGCCCGTGGATCGGCTGCTGGCCCATGCCGAGTCGCTGACGCAGGCGGCGCAGCAAGAGGTGATGTCCACGATCCACGCGCTCCGTCCGGCGGCGCTGCACCAGGTCGGGCTGCTCGAAGCCGTGCGCACCTACGTCGCCAGGTGGTCGCAGCAGCATCAGATCGCGGCCCAGGTCGATTGCCGGAGTCAGGCTGAGCTGCCGCTGGTGGTGGAGCAAGCGCTGTTTCGTGTGGCGCAGGAGGCGCTGACCAATACCGCGCGGCACAGCCAGGCGACACAGGTATCGATCCGGCTGAGCACGGATTGTCACGCCGGCACGCTGGCGATTACCGACAATGGGCGCGGCTTCGATCCACAGGCGACCGATCGGCATGGCCTCGGGCTGCAAAGTATGCGCGAGCGTGTGGCGGCGCTCGGCGGCACGCTGCGGATCGATAGCCGGCCAGGAGCAGGCACGCGAATAATCGCCGAGATACCTTTGACCGAGGAGAGCCAGGATGAGTGATCGCATAACCGTGCTGCTCGTCGACGATCACACGATTGTGCGCCAGGGCGTGCGCACATTTCTAGAGCTTCAGCCGGATATTCTGGTGATCGGCGAGGCCGAGACCGGCACTGAGGCCGTGCGGCTGGCCAGCGAGTACGCGCCGGATGTGGTGCTGATGGATCTCAAGCTGCCGGAGATGGACGGCATCGCGGCGACACGCAGGCTGGTGGAGATCAGCCCGCGCACGCATGTGATTGTGCTCACATCGTATCACGACGACGAGCATATCTTCCCGGCCATCCGCGCCGGAGCGATCTCGTATGTGCTGAAGGATATTCGGCCCGCCGCGCTGGCCGACGTGGTACGCAAAGCGGCCGCCGGAGAGGCCGTGCTCCATCCTCGGGTGGCGCGCCGGCTGATGCAGGAGATCAACCGGACGCACGCTGTAGCCGATGCGCTGGCCGCGCTAACCGAGCGCGAGGTCGAGGTGCTGCGGCTGGTCGGCGAAGGACTGACCAACGCCGAGATCGCGGCGCGTCTGGTGATCAGCGAGAAAACCGCGAAAAGCCATATCAGCAACATCCTGAGCAAGCTGCATCTGGCGGATCGCACGCAGGCGGCGGTGTATGCCTGGCGCGAGGGCATTATGCATCACACATCCACGCCCGGCGATCTGCTTGACCAGAGGTGAACATCGTCACTTGAGAATAATCAGTTGACTAAAGTTGCGCCAGTTAGAAGAGGAATAAGGCCACTGGACCACTGTGTCTCTACATTATAGATCGCTCCAGCGAACTGTGCTTCTTTGAGATTAGCTCTATCCAGATTAGCCCATCTCAAATCAGCCTCGGTCAGATTTGCACCTGTGAGTTGAGCTACTGCTAAATTGGCTCCTGTTAATATAGCCTTACTTAAATTGGTAAATCTTAGCGTAGCGTATTTTAAGGTGGCACCTCGTAAGTCAGCATCACTTAGATCAGTAATATAAAGTGGATCAGATGCAAGCGGCGATATTAAATTTTCTGTGACACTAGATGGAAGAATCGAGTCGAGGTTAACTTCATAAAGATCAGCTTTGATGAGTAGTGCTCCCTTAAGATTAGCACCATTGAGCTTACTTCCCTTAAAATTAACACCACTTAAGTTAGCCTCACTGAAATCTATTCTCCTAAGATCCAGCTTGGAAAGATCTAAACCCTGAAGATCTAGCTTGCTCAGATGCAGCGCTTGTCCGAGTTCTCTAAGGCCGATCTCAATGTCCTTCCGAGTTAATCCTGGCATACTTCCTCCTTTGCTCGTTTGCACAACTAGATTTGCATACTCCTCTTGCTGCATCTTTGATGCAAGAACAATTTCCTACTCAGGGACCGCAAGATATTCGGACAATCTCAATCAGCTGTGGCGATCGTGGGACGACCGCCATCCAGCGGCATGCGCTGCACCTCATCCCGCAGCGACTCGGCATCCCAGCCCGCGTCGCGCTCAAGGCCGGAGTCTTCAAGATCGGCCTGCAAGATCTGCTCCAGCCGCTCGATGCGCTGGCGTGCGGCGTTGATATACACCGCGCCGTCTTGCCGCCGCGCCGTCAGCTCACGCAGCGACTCCTCGTCGTGACGCAGGAATTTCTGCGCGGCGCGCTGGGCCTGGTAGGCGCGGAAGCCCAGCAGCCGTAGCGCGTCGGTGCCCATGCGCAGCGATGTATCCAGCGCCTCGCGGTAGACGTAGCTCACGCCGTGCTCCAGCAGCGTGTGGGCGTCGTCCCAGTCGAAGGCGCGCGCCAGAATCGTGAGCTGCGGAAAATGCTTGCGCGCCGTCTCGACCAGCTCAAGCGTTTTTTCCGGGCTGTCCAGCGCCAGCACCAGCAGCCGGGCCTTCTCCGCTCCGGCCACTTGCAGCAGATCGTAGCGCGATGCATCGCCGTAGTAGACTTTCAGCCCCATCTTGCGTAGCAGATCCACGCGGTCCGAGTCGATGTCCAGCACCGTGGTCGGGACGCCGTTCGCCTTGAGCAGCCGGCCTACCGTCGAGCCGAAGCCGCCGAAGCCGGCGATAATCACCATGTTTTGCTCGTCGATCGCGTCGGCGGGCCGGGCCTCTTGCTCAAGCGTGCCGAAGCG
>DASWTW010000112.1:0-9283 GCA_036401895.1 Herpetosiphonaceae bacterium
AGCGCGGCCTGGGTGCGGTTGGCGATCGGCGTGCCGACGGTGAGGTCCCACTGACCGCTGAGGCGCGCGAGCAGGGTGCTCCAGGCGGTGAGCAGCGTCATGAAGAGCGTGGCGTCTTCGCGCCGGCTCAGCGCGTGCAGCGCGGCGGTGAGCGGTGCGGGCAGCTGAAAGCGGTAGGCGGCGCCACGAAAGGACTGCACCGGTGGTCGCGGGTGGTCGGTGGGCAGCTGAAGCGTCTCGGGCGCACCAGCGAGCTGCGCGCGCCAGAACGTCAGCTGCTGTTCGCGCACCGCGCCCTGAAGCCACTCGCGCTGCCAGAGCGTGTAGTCGGCGTACTGCACGGGCAGCGGTGGGAGCGCGGCAACATCCCCGCCCGCGCGATACAGCGCGGCCAGCTCGCGGAGCAACACGCCCAGCGACCAGCCGTCGCTGATAATGTGATGCAGCGTCAGCAGCAGCAGATGCTCGTCGGCGGCGACCCGCAGCAGACGTGCCCGAACGAGCGGCCCTTGCTGGAGATCAAAGGGCTGCGTGCTCTCCATGATCGTCTGACGCTCTACCGCGACCGCTCGCTCCGTCTCGCTCAAAGGTTGGAGATCGATAACCGGCACCACGAGCGGTCGCTGTGGCCCGATCTGCTGGCGGGGCTCGCCCTGTACGATCCCAAAGGTGGTGCGTAACACCTCATGCCGCTCAAGGATGGCGTTGAGGCTGCGCTCAAAGACGGGAATATTCAGCGCGCCACGCAGATGAACCAGCGCCGGCATGATGTAGGCCGTGGAGCCGGGCGTGAGCTGATCCAGCAGCCATAGGCGTTGCTGAGCAAAGGACAGCGGCACAAGCTCCCCGTGTGCAACCGGCTGCAATCGTGGCGTGGTGACGGTGGTTGTCTGGGCGGTATTTAAAAACGCAATGATCTCGGCTTTCCGCCGAACCAGCTCGGCGCGGAGATCGGGCGTGAGTGCTTGCTTGGGAGCGCTATAGCGCAGCTGATGATCCTCAACCCACAACTGGATCTGTCGGGTACGTAGCTCAGATAAAAAATCAACGATCGATGGCTGTATGGACATACGTTCCTTTCCTCAGACGCATTTGTGAGGCTTTCGGAAATCAATGATTACTGCGCCCACTGTATATCAAGGAATTGACTGCTTAACACAAAAGGTAGTGAAGCAGAGGTTACGATCAGGAGTAATATGTGTTGTTTACCTTTTTATACCAGAAAAATCGTATGTTTGCGCCCTTCTTAAGTATGAGCTTGACGATAGCTAGCTGGATGTTGTGATGATCGTATAAGTACCAAACGATCGAAGAACAACAATCCGAGCATGGCTTTGCACGATTCGCTTACCTGCGCTGGGACGAGATCAGGAGCGATGCCGCCATTTCATCGCAGCAGTTTGGACTAGGGCTATCCCGGTGGCATGCGAACAGTTAGCGCTGCGCTTGAACAAGCTCACGCTGACGTGCTCGCATGTTGCCGTCGATAAGCACCGTTGTTAGTTAAGCACCATCAATCCTAAGGGAATCCTCGCCTGTCGGCAGTGGAGAGATGTGGGGCTTGCTTTGTTCGGTGGCGACTGAGTCTGACCACGATAGAAGAGCGCCATTGGATCTGGGGCTGTAGCAGCCGGAAAATAACCTTCCAGAACCGTATCTCCGCAGGGATCGAGCATGCTGTGTGTCTTGAATATCCGCTACAGCACCCCTTCTTCGATATCTTCACTGAGATCGTCGCTCCGCATAGGCGGCGCTTGAACAGCCCAGCGCAGTGTTTCGATCTGCCTGGCAAGACTGGCGATCGTCGGGGTCTCGAACAGGCTATGCACCGGCAGCTCAAGCTCAAGTGTTTCGCGCAGCCGCGCCACCATCTGGGTTACGAGCAGCGAGTGACCGCCGAGCGCGAAGAAATTATCGTGAATGCCAACCTGCTCGATTCCCAGCAGCTCGGCCCAGATGCTCGCCAGCGTAGCTTCAAGCGGCGTGCGGGGCAGCGTTACCTCGCCATCGAGATCGCGCCGTGATCGATCCGGCAGCGGCAGCGCGCGGCGATCAAGCTTTCCACTCGGCGTGAGCGGCAGCGCATCCAGCACAACAAACATGCCTGGTACCATGTACTCCGGCAGCCGCGATCCGACATACTGGCGCAGCTCAGTGGTGTTAACACTTTCCTGTTCTTTGTTCTTTTGTTCTACCACGTACGCCACCAGCAGCGTATGGCTCTGCTCGTCGCTGTGAACAATCACCGTGCAGTCCTGCACCGTTGGATGCTGGGCCAGAACAGCCTCGATCTCGCCGAGCTCGATGCGGAAGCCGCGCAGCTTCACCTGGTGATCGATGCGGCCCAGAAAGGCGATGTTGCCGTCAGGCAGGAAGCGCACCAGATCTCCCGTACGGTAGAGCCGCTGCCCCGGCGACCGGCCGAACGCATCGGGCACAAAGCGCGAGGCCGTGAGATCGGGCCGGTTGAGATAGCCACACGCCAGGCCGTCACCACCCAGGTACAGCTCGCCCACCACCCCGATCGGCACCGGCTCCATCCGGGAGTCCAGCACATACGCCTGGGTATTCGCGATCGGTTGTCCAATCGTCGGCTCGCCGTCGCCGCGCTCGACCAGGGCAAACGTCGAGTAGGTCGTGTCTTCCGAAGGGCCGTACAGATTGTAAAGCCGCTTGACCGTCGGCTCGCGGTAGATTTGCTGCGCGAGACGCCCCGGCAGTGGCTCGCCCGCCAGGTTGATCGTCTGGGCCGAGGCTGGAAGCGCGCCGATGCGCAGCAGCTCAGTCAGCGCCGACGGCACGGTATTGATCAGCGTGATGTTAGCGCTGGCCGGTAATGCCGATAATCTTAGGATATTATCTACCAGAATCACCGAGCCGCCGCTCGTCAGCGGTGTAAACAGCTCGAAGATCGACAGGTCAAAGCAGATCGAGGTTGCCGCAAGCACGCCCGCCAGCTCGTCGGCGCTGAAGACGGTTTTGGCCCAGGCCAGCAAGGCCGTAGCGCTGCGGTGGCTGATCGCCACGCCCTTAGGCCGGCCGGTCGAGCCCGAGGTATAGATCACATACGCCAGATTGTCCGCCACCACGCCGCTCTCGGGGAGATCTGCCGCTGCCTGGGCGATCAAGTGCCGGTCACGGTCGAGATAAACGACCTGCGTCTGCGCGTCAGTGGAGGCGGGCTGTGCAAGCAGATCCGGCCACGTGCTAATCAGCGACTCTTGCGTCAGCAGCACCGGCATGCGCGTATCTTCCAGCACAAACGCCAGGCGCTCGGTGGGATAGGCCGGATCGAGCGGAACGTAGCAGCCGCCCGCTTTGAGCACGCCCAGGATCGCCGCTACCATCGTGTCGGTGCGCTCCATGTACAGCCCGACAGGCACATCCGGCCCGACGCCGATCGTCCGCAGATAGCGCGCGATCTCATCCGCCCGCTGGTTAAGCTCGGCATACGTCAGACGCGCCGACGCGGACGAGCCGTCGCCGAATGTGGTCAGCGCAATCGCGTCGGGAGTGTGTGTCGCCTGCTCTGCAAACAGCTCATGCAGACAGCGCTGCGAGTCATAATCAAGCGCCGTGTTGTTCCAGAGCGCAAACTGCTCGCGCTCGGCGGCAGTCAGCAGCGGCAGATCTGCGACCGGCTGATCGCAGTGCTCGACAATGCTTTCGAGCAGCATCTGCCAATGCTCGACCATGCGCGCGATGGTTGCGGCGTCGAACAGATCAGAGTTGTATTGCAGCCCGCCCGCCAGCCGATCTTCGACTTCGGCCACGGTGAGCGTGAGATCAAACTGCGAGATCTGCTGCTCCAGCGCGACCGGCTCGATCGATAGTCCGCCAATATTGAGCCGAACGCCGCTCTCTCCAACCGCAAACGCGTTAATCTGGCTAGCCTGGGCCAGGTGAGTCTTCTGCAAAATAAACATCACCTGAAACAGCGGTGAGCGGCCTGGATCGCGCTCCGGCTGTAGCTGTTGAGCGAGCAGCGGGAATGGATATCCCTGATGCGCAAGCGCGCCCAGCACGGTCTGGCGAATCTGTTGCAGAAACGTGCTAAACGAGGGATTCCCCGCCAGGTCGCCGCGGATCACCACCGGATTGACAAAGTAGCCGACGAGCGGCGCGACCTGTGGGCTGTACCGGCCGGTCGTGGGCGAGCCAACCAGCAGCTCGGTCTGGCCGCTGTAGCGATGCAGCAGCACCTGAAATGCCGCCAGCAGCAGCATATACAGCGTCGAGTCGTGGGCGCGGCTTAGATCCTTGAGCTTCTGCGTCAGCGCGGCATCGATCTGGAACGGCTGAGTCGCGCCGCGATACGTTTGCAGCTGTGGCCGTGGCCGGTCGGTCGGCAGATTGAGGATCGGCAGTTCGCCCGCTAACTGTTGCCGCCAGTATGCCCAGAGCCGATCGCCAGCCGGCCCGGCCAGCTCCTGCTGCTGCTGCACGACATAATCGGCGTATCCAAGCGTCAGCGGGCCGAGCGCCGGCTTGACCGACGACTGCTCGGCGGGATAGATCAGATCCAGCTCTTGCATCAGCACCGCCAGCGACCAGAAGTCGGCGATGATATGGTGGATCGTCAGCAGCAGCACCTGCTCACGGGGCGCGCGCCGAAATAGGTGGATCTTCAGCAGCGGGCCGTGCTGGAGATCAAAGGGCCGCTGTGCTTCCTCGACCAGGCGTTGGGCCAGCAGCTCCTCGCTCCACGTCGACGCATCGGTCTCGTGCAGCCAGACCTCGCGCTGCTGATGCACCTGCTGAACCGGAGCGCCCTGCACCAGGCTGAAGGTGGCCCGCAGCTGAGGATGCCGATCGACCAGGCGCTGGAACGAGCGCCGGAGCGCCGGCACATCCACCGCCGATCGGATGCGCACAGCCGTCGCGATGTTGTACGCCGCGCTCTCAGGCGCGAGCTGATGTAAAAACCAGATCGCGCGCTGTCCGGCCGAGAGCGGATACTCGCCGGTGCTGATCGGCGCAGCCTGCTGCTCCTCGACCAGCGGCGCGGCCGGCTCCTCAAGCTGGACCAGCAGATCCTGCGCCAGCTGTGCCAGACTCACACCTTCGAGAAAATGAACCATCGGCACGCCGACGCCGAGGCGCGTCTCGATCACATGTTGTAGCTCGATCGCCATGAGCGAGTCCAGGCCAAGCGCGCTGACCGACGCCTGCGGATCGATCTGGGCTGCCGGGAGCCGCAGCAGCTGGGCAAGCTGCCCGCGTAGATACGTTTCGAGCAGTGCCTGGCGCTCCGCGGGATCGCTAGCCAGCAGCTCGTCACGGCTGAGCGCGACAACCTCGACGTCTTCGATCTCTCCCGAGGCGGCGACGCTGCTGCCGATCACGTCGAGCGCTCCTGCCAAAAAGGCCGCCCGGCAGCGATGGCGCTGGATCTTGCCGCTGGATGTTTTAGGAATGCTGCCTGGCTTGATCAAGACAACCGTATGGGCCTGAACTTCGTGCTGCTCTGCCAGTGCCGCGCGGATCGCGTCGATGATCGGATCAACGCTTTGATGCCGTGCCAGCCGCTCGATCTCTTGCACGATCACCAGCCGCTCTTCGCCGTCGACGTCTACGGAGAACGCCGCGCCGCTGCCTGGTCGAATTGCCGCGTGGCTGCGCTCGACGGTCAGCTCCAGATCTTGTGGATAATGGTTGCGGCCACGGATGATGATCAGATCCTTCAGGCGTCCGGTCACGAAAAGATCGCCGCCCTGCAAAAAGCCCAGGTCGCCTGTGCGCAAGAACGGGCCTGATTCGCCGCCGGCAATCCGGGCCTGGAACGTTTGCTCGGTCTCGGCCTGACGATTCCAGTAGCCCTGGGCTACGCTGCCGCTGGCCACCCAGATCTCGCCGACCTCATCAGGCGCGCAGATCTGGCGCGTCGCGGGGTTAACGATCGCAAGCTGCTGATCGCCCAGAATCCGGCCGCAGCTCACGAGCAGGCGCGCGCTATCGTCTTCGGCGGCCACAGGGATCGCCTGGTGCTGCTCCAAAGCGGCTGCCTGAAAGCTGGAAACGATCGGCTGGGCGGCGATCTCGCTGCCGGAGACGATCAGCGTGGCCTCGGCCAGACCATAGCAGGCGTACCAGGACTCGGGCCGAAAGCCTGCGGGCGCGAAGGCTTCCGTGAAGCGTTGCAGCGTATCGGGCCGAATCGGCTCGGCTCCCGAAAAGGCAACCTGCCAGCTGCTCAGATCCAGGCCGGCGCGCTGCTCGGGCGTGGTTTTGCTCACACACAGATCATAGGCGAAGTTTGGCCCGCCGCTGGTCGTGGCGCGCGTACGGCTGATCGCCTGGAGCCAGCGGAGCGGCCGCTGCAAGAAGTTCACCGGCGACATCAGTGTGACGGGAAAGCCGCCGTAGAGTGGCTGTAAGATTCCGCCGATCAGGCCCATGTCGTGGTAGGGCGGCAGCCAGATCACGCCGTGGCTCCGCTCGCTGTGACCAAAGCCCTGGTGAATCAGCGCCAGATTGTGCAGAAGATTGCCATGCGTCAGCATCACGCCCTTGGGCGTTGCCGTGGAGCCCGATGTGTACTGAAGAAACGCCAGCGTACCGGCATCGACCTGCGGATCACGCCACTCGTCGGCCTGGCTCAGGCTCAGCGTGTCGGTCGTGATCCAGCGCATCTTTTCAAAAGCCGGCGCCTGCGCGCCAAGCGCCGCGCCCAGCGTGGCGAACTGTGAGCTGGTGAGAGCCGCAGCAGGCCGGGCATCTTCCATGATCGCCTGAAGTCGCGGTAAAGATCGCTCAAGCCGCGCGACTCTCGGCGGATAGGCGGGAATAGCGACGACGCCCGCGTACAGGCAGCCAAAAAACGCCGCGATATATTCCAGGCTCGGCTGGTACAGCAGCAAGACGCGCTGATTAGCCAGATCGTATCGAGTCAGCTCAACGGCAATCGCCCGCGCCCAACGATCCAGGTCTGCATATGTGAATGTTGCCGATTCGGTTTCACCGTCGACAAGGAAGGTGAAAGCGGTCTGCTCAGAAAGATCTTGCGCGCGTTGGCGTGCAAGCGCAATCAGCGTGGCGCTTGGCGATATCATCAATAACCCCAAAGGATAGAAAGCGAAGAAGGATCGAGTTGTATAAGCGTTTGAAGCGACATTATCTTTCGACTAGGGAGCGGTAATATGTGTTTATCACCGTGGCTGCTAGGATTATACCGGGTTTCTATTTTTTAATCATAATTATGTATTCCGTAGGGCTCGTGCAAGCTCAAAGTAGCTGCTGCACGGCCCCGGCACATCATTAGAGCAGAACAGCATGGAGTGTGCATCAGCGAAATGGCATGGTGTAGTAGGTTCGCTTGGTGTGGGGAAGATAAGTACTCATAGAAGAATCTTAATTTTTGGCCGGTAGCCACTCGCTGAAGAATCGGAGTGCGTCGATCATACACTCCTGGTGACGGCGCGAGACGATGTGCTCAGCCGCTGCGGCTCTGGAATAGCCATTCCTGGAGGCTGCCGCGTGTACTCGGGAGTCCATAAAGCTCTAAGAGATTAGTATCGGTGGTCCAAAAAAGCGTATGCTGGACAATTGCCGTGAGCGCAGCCTCTTGATTGGGATCGAGCGTTGTGCGCTGCCGTGGTGGGATCGGCTGGCGAATACGGTATTCGATGACGTCACGACCGTCGCGCATGCTATACGTAGCGCCACGCACTTCTGCGCGCTGCCCGTGGAAGACCAGATCTAGCAGACGCGCGACAAAGATGTGCGCTACATCATTGTTGCGAACTCCGGCCAGCGCTGCCAGGAAGTGCTGAGCGCCGGTGGCTGAGTCACAGGCCGCAAACGCGCCGGCGATGTCCTCCGCTCGATCCAGTCCCCACGGCGCGGGATAGAATCGGGCATCGACCATCCATGCATCATACCGATAGTCTGGATTCGTATCGAGAACCTGGCTAGCCTGGATGAGCGTTTCAACGATCGCGGCCGGTGCGCTTGTGCCCTGGCGTTTGAGGAGAGCCAGGGCAGCCAGGGTACGGAGGGTCGGGTTGCGCTCGTGATCGTACGCGTGCTCAAACACGTCGACGGCTGAGGGCGCAATAGGGAGCAGGGCATCGAGGGCCAGCAGGGTATGGCCGCGCAGTGTGTCGTCGTCGTTGGGCATTCGGTCGACGAGGCGTGGAATGCTCGCAGATGCTGCCTCAGGAAGAAGCGACAAGATGTAGCGTGCAAAGGCCTGGACTTCCCGGTCGTCGTCGTCCAGCAGTTGTAGAAATGTTGGAACACCGGCGAGCACGGCGGCGCGACTTTGCTGTACCCAGCCCAGCTCTTTGTGCAGCTCGGTCTCAAAATCAAGCCCGTGCCGCGCGAGCCGCTCCCGCGCGTCGGCAATGTCCGCTTCGGTTCGTTCGTGGACGGCGAGGTACGAATGCCCATCCGCGAGGCTCGCCAGTAGATAGATGATGCCGGGCTTGTTCGGCGTTTCGGGATGCACCAGCAGGCGAGTGAGCAAAGGAACCGCATAGGCGGAGGCCTGATAAACGGTGCCTTGATGCCAGATCGTTTCGAATAATAGCTTGAGCGCAAAGTCACGATGATCGGGATCGTGGCTCAGCAGCGCACGCAGCAGCGGCGGAACATCGGTCGCCGCGCCATGCGCATGCATGAGGTCCGCCCAATGAATATCGGTCATTCCAGCCAGAAAGACCTCATCGATGTCAGGCTGCGGCGACTGATACATGGCGATCAGCCGGCTCACCGTGAGCGCGGCGGGCTCATCATCGAGGTCGTCAAACAGGTGATTATCCATGCCAGGCTCACATTTGGGCTTCCGCAAGGCTCAGCCGCAGCTGCTCCGCCAGGGTAGCAACATGCGGCTGACGCACGATGGTGTAATGATCGCCGGGAATGACGCGCACGCTGACGCCCGCGGCGACCAGCGCGTTCCAGCCGAGGGTTTCGTCGGCCTCGTCGAGCGGCCGGTCGCCGGCGCGGAAGAGCGTCACGCGCCCGGCATAGGGGCGCGGCTGGTAGTCCTGCATCGCGCGCAGGCTGGCCGTAAACACGTCGAGATAGGCGCGCAACTCACGCTCGCCGAGGTCGGGCGGCAGCGCGCCGCTGGCACGCGCCTGGTCCAGCACATACGCCAGCTGCTGCTCGGGCGGCAGGGCCGATAGCACGTCGACGGAGCCGGCGAGATCCGCGCCCAGGGTGCGACCGAGGTCGATGGCGAACCAGCGCAGCAGCGTCGTGGGATCGACCGCCGGTGCCGCTTCGTCGCGCGGTGCCTGAATGTCGATCAAGGCCAGCAGCGCGACCTCCTCGTCCT
>DASWTW010000113.1:0-6830 GCA_036401895.1 Herpetosiphonaceae bacterium
TTAACTATATCGCTTTTATATCGGAAACCGATCTCCTGTTTTTCGTTAAAAATGCTTTACTTGAAGCACAGTGGGCTCGCCAGAGTCAAGACCGGCGTGAGCCCTGATGTAAGTCTCCCACAGAGAGCCGACGAAGGGTCAATCCCTGGGCAAGCTGGCACGGATGGGGTGCGCAGAACCGCGCGCGGACATCGGTGTTCGGAGTCAGGGCATTCCCACGCTCGATTGAACCAGGAAGGACTTTGCTATGTCAGCCATGCTTCGCCTGTGCTTGTTGTTCGCACTGAGCCTGTCGCTTATGCTTCCCGATGGTCGAATCCGTGCCTACGAGCCAGATCCTGCCTGGAATGCGCCGCGTCCCCTCAGCAAACTCCTCCTCGCAACGTCTGGTCAACCCAAAAAGATGGCGCATGAGGGTGCGACGATCGAGCTTGGCCCCCAGGCGGTTACCGAGGATACGCCGATCAGCATGACGCCGCTCGCCCCCCACGAGCTGGCGGCCCTGGATACGGGCATGACCAATGTCACGCAAGGACCGCGCGGCGGCTACCGCTTCCTGCCGCATGGCGCGCGCTTCCAGGAAAAGATTCGGCTGTCCTTGCCGTATGATAAAACCTTGATCCCGCCCGGTCTGACCGAGCAGGACATCAAAACCTTTTATTTCGATGAGCAGACCGGCACGTGGCAAGAGCTGGAGCGGGTGACCGTCGATGCGCAGGCCGGTGTGGTCGTCAGTCTGACCGATCACTTCACCGACATGATCAACGCGACGGTGACGGTGCCGGATCATCCCGAAGCGCTGTCCTACAATCCCACCAGTATCAAAGACATCAAAGCCGCTGATCCTGGCGCCAACATCAACCTGATTGAGCCGCCAAGCGCCAATGCGACCGGTGATGCACGGGTGAGCGTCCCGATCGAGGTGCCGCCGGGCCGCAACGGTATGCAGCCGGAGATCAGCCTCGGCTACACGTCCGGCAGCGGCAACGGCTGGCTTGGGCTGGGCTGGGATCTTCAGCTGCCGGCGATCACGATCGATACCCGCTGGGGCGTGCCGCGCTACGATGCCGCGCTCGAAACCGAGACCTATCTGCTCAACGGCGAGCAGCTCACGCCCGTCGCCCATCGCGCCGCCTTCCAGCCGCGGAGCGCCGAGAAGATCTTCCATACCCGCGTGGAAGGCGACTTTGCCAAGATTATTCGCCATGGGAATACGCCCAGCGCCTACTGGTGGGAAGTCGTCGCCAAGGACGGCACGCGCTTCTTCTACGGCGGCACGCCTGAGAGCAATGCGCCCACGGCTGGCGCCACGCTCACCGACGACAGCGGCAACATCTTCCGCTGGGCGCTCCAGGAGACGCGCGAGCTGCATGGCAATAGCATCGTGTATGCGTATGCCCGCGTGACCGATCCCGGCGTCGAGAACGGCACCGTCGCCGGCATCCAGCTGTATCCCAAAACGATCAACTATACCCAGTTCAACGGCACGCCCGGCGGGTACACGGTGACCTTCCTGCGCGATCGCGAGCTGCCCGAGTTTACCCGTCGCGCCGATGTGATCATCGATGGACGGGGCGGCTTCAAGCAGGTCACGGCGGATCTGCTCAAGCGGATCGAGGTCACGTTCGCCGGATCGCTCGTGCGGCGCTACGAGCTGACCTACCGCGAAGGCTCGTTCGAGAAAACCTTGCTGAGCGCCGTGACCCAGTACGGCGAGGACGGCACCGCCTTCCACACGCATGAGTTCGGCTACTACGACGATCTGCATGAGGAAAACGGCGTCTATCCCGCCTTCGATCCGGATCATCCGACGTGGGAGACCGGCGACGACCACGTCTCGGCAGGACTCTTGGGCCAGGGCCAGGCCAGCGCCCTCAGCGGCACCGTCACCGACAGCATCGGCGGCCATCTCTACCTCGGCTTCAGCCTTGCGACGCCGACCAAGCAGATGTCGGTCGGCGGCAAAGTGGGCTACAACCAGAGTACCAGCAACGGCGTGCTGGCCTTCCTCGATCTCAACGGCGACGAACTGCCCGATAAGGTCTTCAAAGCTGGCAGCGGCTTTGCCTTCCGCCTCAACCAGTCGGGACCCAATGCTCCCCGCAAGGTCGAGTTTGGGCCGACGGTTGTGCTGCCCACGCTGCCCGCCATTGCCCGCGAGCAGGCCAGCACGACCTCAGCAGGCCCGGAAGCCTATCTCGGCGCGAACGTCTTCACCAATCGCTCGAATACGTTGACCACCGGCTCGATCTATTTCAGCGACGCCAACGGCGACGGGCTGCCGGATCTCGTCACCAACGGGCGGGTGTTGTTCAACCACCTGAACGCGCAGGGCGTGCCGACCTTTACCGCCAACAGCGCCGACACACCCGTACCGATTGGCTCCGGCGCGATCGACGGCACCGATCTGCTGCCCAACTACGACGATCTGTACCAGGAACTGGTCGATACCTTCCCGCTCCACGACACGCTGCGCCGCTGGGTTGCGCCCTACGACGGACAGATTCAGATCGGCGGCACCGTCGCGCTCGTGGAGGATACCAGCGCGGCGCGGCGCCAGTATCAGACGGCCGACGGCGTGCGCGTGGCGATCCAGCACAACGGCAGTGAGCTGTGGTCGGCCCGCATCGGTGAGACCGATTACACGCCCAAGCCCCCAACCGGCGTCGACTCGCTCCAAGTCACGGCGGGCGACCGGATCTACTTCCGCGTGCAGTCGGTCGCCGACGGCGCGTATGATCAGGTGGCCTGGAATCCCAGCATCCGCTACCTGAACACGCCGTCCGTCACCGATGCCAACGGCCTCGATCCGTATGCGTATCAGGCGGCGGACGACTTTGTGCTGGCCGGGCGCAGCGGGATGCAGGTGCAGATGCCGATCACCGGCACCGTGCGGCTGTCGGGCGATCTCGTCAAGCATGGCGTCACCACCGACGACCTGACGCTACTCGTGTCCAAAAATGGCACGCCGATCGTTTCGGAGAGCCTGGCCTCCGACCAGACCGGCACGATCGCGCTCGATGAAGAAATCCAGGTCGTGCAGGGCGATGCGCTGCGGCTCCAGGTCCGCGTCGACTCGCCGATCGATCTGCGTCAGATCTCCTGGCGACCGAACCTGGTCTACACCGCCGCCGCGAATGGCATGCCCGTTACCGACGATCAGGGCAATCCGCTGGTTACAGTCGATCCGCCCTACGCCATCGATCTGTACCCTGCGAGCAACTTGAGTGCGCCGCAGCAAGCCTGGAGCGCACCGCAGGCGGGCGCAATCACCGTCACACCGCAACTGACGGCGGACGGCGATCAAGCAACCGATGGCGAGGTCACGTTTACCGTCAAGCGCCAGGGCGCGCTGCTCGCCAAAGAGACCATCGCGATCACCGACGGCCAGGCCGAGCAGATCAGCCTGCCGCTGGATGTGCAGCAGGGCGAAGCGCTCTTCTTCACCTACAGCAGCGCCGACCCGGCGCTCGCGGCGAAGCTGACGAACCCAACCGTGATCGTGGCGTACAGCGATGGCACGCCGATCGCGGTGCCGAGCGCGCTCTACAGCGCGACCACGCCGGATCTGTTTGCGCAGGCGTACCGAGGCTGGAGCTATGCGGGCTACAACGGCAATCGCGACCAGGCCACCCAGCCGGTCGACGAGGCAGGCCTGGTCCTTGATACGCAGCAGATCCAGCAGGAGGACTACGATCCGAGCATGGCGACGGCCTATGCCTTCACCCCATCGCCGACGACCAATAGCTGGCGCGGTCCCGACGATCACGCCTGGGTGAGCGGCGACACGATCAGCAGCTCACGACTGGGCGCGGATGCGATCGAAGTCCCGACGCCGGAGCTGGTCGCGGACGCGCGGGCGGTCAGCCGCCTCAGCCGCACCCGGCAGACGACGATCGGCGGCGGCATGAGCTTCCTGTCCGGCTCGCGCTCGGACGGGAGGAGCGGCAGCGAGCTGGATTATCTCGACCTCAACGGCGACCGCTTCCCCGATATTGTCGCCAATGGACGCGCGCAGTTCACCACGCCAACCGGCGGGCTGGAAACCGAGAATCGCGCGCTGCCGGGCCTGGGCCTGCCCCGTGACAGCGACGAGTCCGCCAATAATAAGGGCATCGGCGGCAACCCGGCCCACTTCAAAGGCGATGCGCGGGGCGAGGTGAATACCTCCGGGCAGGCGTCGCCGCGTGGCAATACCACGGGCAGCCAGATGGTCCCGTTGGGCTTCGGCGGCAGCCTCGGCGCGGGGGAGTCGGACGCCGAAACCGATCTGCTGGACGTGAACGGCGACGGCTTGCCCGACCGCGTGACGCAAAACGGCGATACCCTCATGGTCGCGCTGAACCTGGGCTACCAGTTTGCCGCGCCGGAGCCGTGGGGCACGGCGCGCATCAACGACGGTGGCAGCAACCAGCTCGGCGTGAATCTGGGCTTCAACGATGGCATCTACGGCGTAGGCGGCGGCCTGTCGCTGAGCACGAATGCGTCGGCGACGGACCAGACGCTGGACGACCTCAACGGCGATGGGCTGCTCGATCGCGTCCGGCTGGTGGACGACAGCCGCATCTATGTCGCCTTGAATACCGGCAACGGCTTTACGTCCGAAACGCTCTGGAGCGGCATAGTTGACAACGAGATTGCCACGAGCGAGAGCGTGAGCCTGGGCGGCGGGCTCTACTTTACGATCAGTGTGCCGCTGTGCGTGACTGGCTGCGCGCTGATCATCAATCCCGGCGCGGATTATAGCCAGACGATGGCGCGCCAGGAAACGATGTTCCGCGATGTGGACGGCGACGGCTACCCCGATCATGTCTTCAGTACCGACGACGGCGAGCTGACTGTGGCGCGCAATCGCACCGACCGCACCAATCTGCTGAAATCGATCGACCGACCGCTCGGCGCGACGATCGAGCTGGAGTACGTGCGCGACGGCAACACCTACGAGCAGCCCCAGTCGCGCTGGGTGCTGTCAAAAGTGGCGGTCAATGACGGCCACGCCGGCGACGGCGTCGACACGCAGGTCACGACCTATCAGTACGAGCAGGGGCACTATGATCGCCTGGAGCGCGAGTTCTACGGCTATGCCAAGGTCACGACGGAGCAGCGCGATGCCGGCAACGGCGCGGCGGTCTATCGCCGCGTGATCCGCGAGTTCCGCACCGACAGCTACTACACCAAGGGCCTGCTCACGCGCGAGCGGATGGAGCGGATGGAGGGTCCGACAGCCCATCCCGTAGCCCGTCCCTTTACCGAGACTGAGCACACCTACCGCCTGCTCAACGTCGATACCGGCAACGATCTGGTCAACACCCAGAGCACGACGGCGACGGTCTTCCCGCAGCTGATCCGCACCGACGAGCGCTTCTACGAGGGCCAGCCGACGCCCGGCAAGAGCACCTTCACGACCAACGAGTACGATGCGCTCGGCAACGTCACGCGCTTCTTCGACGCCGGCGATCCTGGCGCTCAAGATGATGTCGCTGCCACGATCAACTACAGCGACTGTATTCGCGACACACCCATCAAGATCGAGGTCCGAGGCAACAGCGTCCTCATGCGCCACCGCGAGGCCACCGTCGATTGCGCCACCGGCGATATCACGCAGGTACGCGGGTATCTCGCCAATGGTAGCGCCGCCGTCACCAATCTTGACTATTTCCCGAACGGCAATCTGCGCCGGGTGACCAATCCGGCGAACATCAACGGCCAGGGCTACCAGCTCACCTACGCGTACGAGACGGTCGTGGACACGCATGTTATCTCGGTGACGGATAGCTTCGGCTACCGCTCCGAGTCGACGTATAACTTCAAGTACGGCACCACCGAGAGCACCACCGACATCAACACGAACCTTACAACCTATACCTACGATGTCTTTGGGCGCACGACCAGCATTACCGGCCCGTATGAGCAGGGCGGCGGTCCCGCGACGATCCGCTTCGACTATCACCACGACGCGGCGGTGCCCTGGGCGCGTACGCAGCATCTGGACACATACCGTAGCGCCACGGATACGATCGATACCGTGCTCTTCATCGACGGGCTGAAGCGCGTGCTTCAGACCAAGAAAGACGGCACGATCCATGTGGATGTGGATACCTCGCCTACGGACGTGATGATCGTGTCGGGACGGCAAACCTTTGACTTCGTGGGCCGCGTCGTCGAGCAGTTCTACCCGGTAACGGAGCCGCTGGGAACGGCCGGCACGTTCAACCCGGCCTACGATACGATCCAGCCAACCCGCACCAGCTACGACGTGCTGAATCGCGCGACGCGAACGGTCATCCCCGATAACACCGCCACGACGATGCGCTACGGCTTCGGGCCGGATCGCACGGGCGCGACGCAGTTCCTGACCACCGTGACGGATGCCAACGGCATCGAGAAGAAGACCTACCAGAACGTGCGCGAGTTGACGACCAGTGTGCAGGAGTTCAACACGCTGCCGGACAGCACCAAGCAGGTGATCTGGACCAGCTATCGCTACGATCCGATGGATCAGATCGTCACCGTGGAGGACGACCAGCACAACGTCACCCGTATGACCTACGAGAACCTTGGCCGCAGGACGGCGATCGATAGTCCCGACGCCGGCAAGACCGAGATGGTCTATGACCTGGCCTCGAACCTGATCGCCAAGATCACCGCCAATTTGCGCGCCGAAAACAAGCAGATTAGCTACACCTACGACTTCAACCGACTTGCCGCGATCAGCTACCCCAACTTCGCCGGCAACAACGTCGCCTACAGCTACGGCGCGCCAGGTGCGGCGGATAATCGCGCCGGGCGGATCACGCTGGTGACGGACGAGTCCGGCTCGGAGGAGCGCT
>DASWTW010000114.1:0-12259 GCA_036401895.1 Herpetosiphonaceae bacterium
TGGACGTGTGCGGCACGCCTCTACGCGTCCAATGATAAAAAGCCGACCCCGTTGCTGGGTCGGCTTTTTATATGGGCGAATTTGACGCTTGCAGTCAGGGCGCTTGCTTCGATGCGAGCGCTGCTGAGCTGGTCTGGTTTATCTGTTCTGTGCCGATCGTTTACGCTTGAGCATCTCGACTTTCCGCTGCGCGCGCGCCTGTGACTTGTCGCTCTGCTCGGTGGGCGCTTCGGTCTGGCCTTGAGTAATGCGAGCTGCCAGCGCGTGAACTGTCGGCAGGCGGAACATCTCGACGACGGAAATATCGCTGCTGAATAGCGTTTGAAGCTCGTTCCATACCTGAAGGATCAGCAGCGAGTGGCCGCCCAGATCGAAGAAGTTGTCATGTACCCCGACATTTTCCACCTGAAGCGCCTGTCGCCAGATGGCTGCAATTGCGCCCTCCAGCTCATCGCGTGGCGCGACAAAGGTCGTTGCTAGCTCGGGACGTGCGGCATCAGGAGCGGGGAGCCGCCGCCGATCCACTTTGCCGTTGGGTGTACGTGGGAAGGTATCGAGCAGCACAAAGGCAGCCGGGACCATGTACTCGGGCAGGCGCTGCGCCAGGAAGGCGCGGAGGAGTGAGAGCAGTCCCTCACTCCCCGCGCGCCCCTGCCCCGAACCTCGGCTGGCTTCAGCCTCGGTTGCCACAGGCGAGGTGGGAAGGGTAGGATCTGTGTCGCCTTTCTGTTCTTTGTTCCGGGTGCCATGCCCAGAGGGCGCCCGGCGTCTTTGTTCTACCTGTTGTTCTTTTGTTCCTTTGTTCCTTTGTTCCCCAACGACATACGCTACCAGCCGCTTTTGACCAGGCGCATCCTCACGAGCGATCACCACCGCCTCCTGTACGGCCGGATGCTGGCTCAGCGCCGCCTCGATCTCGCCCAGCTCGATGCGGAAGCCGCGCAGCTTGACCTGCTGATCGATGCGGCCCAGGAATTCAAGGCTGCCATCCGGCCAGTAGCGCGCCAGGTCGCCGGTACGATACAGCCGGTCGCCGGGAGTCGCGCTGAACGGGTTAGGGATGAAGCGCTCCGCCGTCAGCGCGGGGCGGTTGAGGTAGCCGCGCGCCAGCCCCGTACCGCCGATGCATAGCTCGCCGGGCACGCCCACCGGCACCGGCTGTCCATACGCATCCAACAGATACGTCTGGGTATTCAGGATCGGGCGTCCGATCGGCGGTGTTTGCAGCGGATCGGTACACTCGGCCATCGTCGCCCAGACCGTGGTCTCGGTCGGCCCGTACAGGTTGAGGAAGCGACGTCCGTTGCCCCAGCGCGCGACAATCTCGGCGCTGCATGCCTCGCCGGCGACAGTGATCAAGCGCAGATCGGGCAGATCCGTCTCCGGCAGCACCGCCAGCACCGAGGGCGGCAGCGTTACGACGTTGATCGCCTGGCTCCGGAGCAGATGAATGAAGTCTGCGCCCGGCAGCAGCTGCTCATGCGGCGCCAGGCAGATCGCCGCGCCGGCGCTCAACGCCATCACGATCTCGAAGATCGAGGCGTCAAAGCTGATCGAGGCGAACTGTAGCACCCGGCTCTGTGGTGTGACGCCAAAGGCTTGTCGCTGGGCCTGCGCAAGATTACATAATCCGCGATGCGTGACCAGCGCGCCCTTGGGCTGGCCCGTCGAGCCCGACGTGTAGATCACATACGCCGGGTTGTCCGCTGTCACGCCTGTGTGGGGCGCTTGCAGATCGGCGGCGTTATGCCCGGCGGCGTGCTGCTCGACGAAGATAAACCTGAGCGGCGTCGTAGCTGGCTGGAGCTGGGATAGCTGATCAGCTGTATGCTGGTGAGTCAGCACCAGCTCTACGCCGGCATCCTGGATCATAAACTGGAGCCGCTCCGCCGGGTAGGTCAGATCAAGCGGCACGTAGGCTCCGCCGGCTTTGAAGACCGCCAGAATGCTCACAACCAGATCCAGCGAGCGCTCGACGCATAGGCCAACCCGCAGCTCAGGACCGACGCCCTGTGAAACTAAGTGCTGTGCCAGCCGATTGGCCCGGCGATCCAGCTCCTGATAGGTTAGTGTCTGCTCACCAAACCTCGCGGCGATGGCATGCGGCATCTGGATTGCCTGCTCCCGAATCAGATCATGGATGCAGCGCTGCTCGGAAGAGGCTGCGACGGTCGCGTTCCAATCGGCGAGCATCTGCCGGCGCTCGGCGCTCGTCAAGAGCGGCAGCTCGTGAATGCGCTGATCGGGATCGGCAAGCAGCCCGGCGATCAAGACCTGGAAATGCTCCACCATCCGGGCCATCGTCGCGGCCTCGAACAGGTCGGTGTTGTACTCAAGCACGCCCCACAGGCCGGCCGGCGTTTCTTCCAGAGAGAGCGTCAGATCAACCTTCGCGCTCTGGCGGTCGATGTCGAGGGAGCGCAGCTGCAATCCGGGCAGCTGGAGACGTGGCTGTGTCGGCTGGTACATGGCGAAGGCGACCTGAAAGACGGGATTGCGGCTTGTGTCGCGCTCGGGCTGTACTTCCTCAACCAGCTTCTCGAACGGTACATCCTGGTGGGCGTAGGCGGCCAGCGCTACCTCACGTACGCGCGTGAGCGCCTCGCGGAAGCCCGGGTTGCCGCTGAGGTCGGTGCGCATAATCAAGGTGTTGACGAAGAAGCCGACCAGTCCTTCCAGCGCCATATGTGAGCGACCGGCGGTCGGCACGCCCACGATGATGTCGGTTTGCTGACAGTAGCGGGCAAGCAAGGTTTGGAATGACGCCAGCAGCGTCATAAACAGCGTCACGCCTTCGCGCTGGCTAAACTGTTGCAGCGCGCTGGTGATGGCCTCCGAGATCTCGAAGGTGTAGTTCGCGCCGTTAAACGTTTGCACCGGCGGGCGCGGGCGATCGGTTGGGAGCGCAAGACCTGTCGGTAGATCCGCAAGCTGGCGCTTCCAATAGTCCAGCTGTGCCGCCAGCCCTGCGCCACTGAGCAGCGCCCGCTGCCAGACTGCGTAGTCGGCATATTGCACCGGCAGCGGCGGCAGGATCTGCTCTGCACTGCTCGCGGCGACCGTCGCCGGGTCGGCGGCAAAGGCGCGATAGAAGGCCGCGAGATCGTGGAGCAGCACTTCCATCGACCAGCCATCAAAGGCGATATGATGGATCGTCAAGAGCAGAACATGCTCCTGCGGGCCGCTCCGCAGCAGTTGCGCGCGAATCGGCAGATCGCGCATCAGATCGAAGGCTTGCTGGGCCTCGTCGGGGACCAGCCGCTGCACCTCATGCTCGCGCTCGTCTGCCGGCAGATGTAGCAGATCTACCAGCGGCAGATCGATCGTCGCCTGGGCCGCGATTAGCTGCACCGATTGCCCATCCAGCAGCCCTACAGTTGTTCGCAGCACCTCATGGCGCGCCACGACTGCGGCCAGGCTTTGCTCCAGAGCCGCGATATTGAGCGTCCCGGCCATCACCAGCGCCAGCGGAATATTGTAGAGCGCGCTGTCGACAACCATCTGGCTCAAGAACCAGAGGCGCTGCTGCGCGAACGACAGCGGCAGCGGCTGCGTACGATCGACCGGCTGTAAGACCGGCTGGAGCTGCTGCTGAGTTTCGCGCCTCAGATCCTCGATCTCGGCGGCGATCCCGCCGAGCGTGGCAACCTCGAACAGCCGTCGCAGCGGGAGATCCACCTCAAACGCCGCGCGCAGCCGCGAGATCAGCTGCATCGCTACCAGCGAGTGACCGCCCAGCTCGAAGAAGTTGGCGTCCACGCTCGTAACCGGCACGCCTAGAACGTCCTTCCAGATGACGGCAAGCTCGCGCTCGATCTCGGTGCGCGGCGCGGTGCTGTCGCCTGTTTCGGCCTGCCCATCGCTCAGCGCTGCCAGCCGCGCGCGGTCGACCGTTCCAGCCTCGGTGAGCGGCAATGCATCGAGGAGGCGGATCGTACAGGTGCTCGCTCGCCCAAAGCTATCCGGCAGCAGCAGCCCCTCACGAAGCGCTTCAGGAACACTGCCGGTCGCGGATGTGATATACGCCGTCAGCTCCTGCGCCGGTAGAGCCGGAGCATCCACCCAGCGCCGGATGTGCCGGCTCTGCTCCTGAATGCCCACAACCAGGTTGCCGGCAGGCTGCTGAAGGCCGGCCAGCAAGGAGTACAGGCCCTGCTCGGCGTTGATCGCAGCGTAGCCACGTGCGCGCGATAGCTCCTGCATCGCATAGTCGCGGCTCAGCCCCAGGTTATCCCACATGCTCCAGCTGAAACAGTAGCTCCGCACGCGGCTGGTTGCGCGCTGGTAGGCGGCAAACTGATCCAGGAAGCTGTTTGCAGCCGCATAGGCGCCTACCGAGGTGCCGCCGAAGAAGCCGTTGATCGATGAGAACGAGATGAACACACTCTCGGGCTGATCCTGAACCAGCTGATGCAGCGCCAAGGTGCCGTGGACCTTGGCGTGCAGCACATCCGCCAGCTGCTCCCTGGTCTCGTCGAGCAGCAGCCGCTCGTGCAAGGTGCCCGCCAGGTGGATAATTCCATCCAGCGTGCCGGACCACTCGCCCAAGGTTCGATCGACAACCTGTCGTAGCTCAGCAAGATCCGTGATGTCGACGGCGGCATAGCGCAACGTGCCGCCCAGGCGCTCTAACGTCTGGTAGGCTTGAATCCGCTCCGCCAATCTTCCCGGCTGTTCGATCTGCGCATCCCAGCTCGCGCGCTCCGGCAGCGCTGTGCGGCCTACGATCAGCAGACGAGCGCCGTACTGCTTGAGAAGATACGCGGCCAGATGCTCGCCGATCCCGCCGAGGCCACCGCTGATCAGGTAGATCCCGCCAGGCTTGAAGGGCAAGCTACGGGCCGGCTGCGTGACGTCGACATGCTCTAGCCGGGGGACGAGCCGCTGCTGATCGCGATACGCCACCTCAACGTCCGGGTCGGCGATGCGCAGCTCACGCAGCACTCGTGAAACATCACGGGCGCTGTAGCTCGACGGCAGATCCAGATGCCGGCAATGCAGCCAGGGCAGCTCCTGGGCCAATGTTTTGAGCAGCCCAAGCATCGGCGCGTGCTCAGGCGCGAGGTGATCGCCGGGGCGCACGGGCTGGCTGTCGCTGCCGACGACCAGCAAGCGTACCGGCTGCGCGCTTGCCTGCCCGGCGAGCGCCTGGGCCAGCAGGAGCAGGCTGTAGCTGCCCAGCGTTTGCGCTCGATCCAGGGCCGCCTCGTCCAGCGTGGCGGCGGCGGTTGCGTAGGTCCAAAGATGGATCACGGCGCTGATCGGCGTGTGATCTGCGGCCAGCTCGGCGAGCAGACGACGATAGTGCGCAGGATCGCTCGGATCGAGCTGGTAGCGGTGCTTATCGAGCTGCGCGAAGCTGGACCCGGCCACAACGCCGATCGCCGGAGACTGCTGCTCCAGTGCGGCGCAGATCTGCTCCCCCAGCCCGTGCTCGTCGAGCAAGACAAGCGTGGCGCCACGAGCCGGCGCGGCAGTCGTGATGCCGGCCTTGCGGCGCCAGACTGGCCGGTAGAACCAGTCGGGGAGCGTGTTCGCATTGCCGCTCAGCACATCGATCTGCTTGAGAATCACGTCGAACTCGCCCGCGACGAAGCGCTCTTTGAGCTGTGAGCGCTGAATTTTGCCGATCGCGGTCTTAGGAATGATCTCTTTTTCCAGCGGGATCAAGTAGCTAGGATTAACGCCCACGTCTCTGGTGACGCGCCCGCGTATCTCTTTCATCACCGCCTGGATAAACGCTTCGTCGGGCTGCTCAGGGCTGAAGAAGATCGTCAGCAGATCGGTGTCGCTGCCCTGCTGGCGCACAGCACAGGCGGCGGTAAAGGAAACCGCAACTCCGGCCACCTCTTCGACAACCGCCTCGATCTCGTGGCTGTAGTAGTTGACGCCGTTGATAATAATCACGTCCTGCTCGCGTCCCGTGATCGTTAGCCGGCCATCTTTGAGGAAGCCCAGGTCGCCCGTGTTGAACCAGCGTCCGTCGTGGAACACTTGCTCGTTGAGCGCTGCATTGCGGTAGTATCCGCCGGTCACGGTACGACCGCTCACTTGCAGCCGCCCGATCGTGCCCTCGGGAACAAGCTGATTCCCGGCATCGACGATGCGAATAGCGATGCCGGGGATCGGCGCTCCGACCTCGACAAAGGTTGCATCCTCGGTAAGCTCCGTGAAGCGCCAGGAGTACGTCACGCCCGACGATGTTTCGGACATGCCCCAGGCCGGATGCATCGCGCTCGCGGGCAGCCCGTGGACGCTTAGCCGCTCCAGGAAGCGCAGCCCGGTGCGGGCGACAACTGCCTCGCCACCGTTCAAGATGAAGCGCATCGAAGAAAGATCCCAGCGGCGGCGCTCGATCTCGTCGGCCTGATCGTTGATCAGACCATAGGCGAAGTTCGGCGCCCAGGTGATCGTCGCCCGGTAGCGCTCGATCCAGTCCAGCCAGAGCAAAGGATCACGCAGCACAAGCTCGGTGGGAGCATGAATCTGCTGGCAGCAGAGAAACACATCGCGGAGATGGAACATTACAATGCCGCCGACATGATCTAGCGGCATCCAGTTGAGCGAAACATCGCGGCTGGAAAAATCGTTCATCAGCATCGTGCCCGCGCCCTGGCTGAGAATATTGCGATGCTTCAGCTGCACGCCTTTGGGCATGCCCGTGCTGCCGGATGTCAGCAGGATCAGCGTCAGATCTTCGGGCTCGCTGGGATGCCAGCGCCGGTCGGGAGCGTTCGCGCGCAGCGCTTCGACCTCGGCAACCTGGAACGGCTCGCCGCCCAGCAGCTGATGCACTGATCGCAGAGCGGGCGCCAGCCGCCGCGTGGTGACGATCACCGGCCGATCCAGCAGCTGCCAGGCGTTGGAAAGCTTGGAGAGCGTGCTGTTCGGCTGATCGTAGGTCGGCGCGATCGAGATCGGCACCGGGACGAAGCCGCCCAGGATACAGCCCCAGAAGACCGGCACAAAATCCTGGTTGAGATCAAGCTGGAAGATGACTTTGTCCTGCGGCTGTAGGCCCAGGCTGCGCAGACCGGCCAGCACCTGTTCGGCCTCTTCGAGCAGCGCCGGATACGAGCGGAACAGCTCCGAACCGTCGTTTTGGAGATAGACTATTCCGTTCTGCGCGTGGTCGCGCGCCGCCCGCCGAAGCGCCGCCGCCAGCGTCGTCGGGCTGTCCGGCGGCAGCACCAGCGGGCCGCCATCGCTCAGGCTGGGCCTGCCGATCAGCTCGGGGCTCAGCGCCGGCGCTGCCCGTGGCGCTGACGTAGATGCAACCTGAAGCTGGCCCGACAGCGAGCGCCAGTGCTCGAAGACCTCGCTGAGGTGCAGCAGTGGCGAGCCCGGCACCGGCTCTTGAAGGATCACAGCCGCCTGCTCGACGTCTGGATGCTGCTGTAACGTCGTCTCCCAGCGCTCGATCAGCTCGGGATCAACCGCCACCAGCTCGGCCAGCGTCTGCTCATCGATCATGCCCAGCGCATCCAGCGGCAGCTGAGTCAGCGGGATATAGATCCGGGGCGCTACCGCTGCCGGCAGCCGCTCGGCGACATACTGAGCAAGCTGCGCCGAGCCAAGCGCCGTCGTGGTGACGACGTACGCGACCATCTCCGGCCCTCGCTCGACACTGTGCCGCACCCGAACAATACATTCAGCCACCGCCGCGCTGCCTGCGATCACCTGAGCCACGGCATCCAGATCAACCCGTCGTCCCGCAATCCATGCCTGGCGCGTGCCTGCTTGCGCCAGCTCGATCGTGCCGTCGATCAGGCGACGAGCAGAATCGCCGGTCTGGAACATCCACATGCCGGCGACAGACGCGAACGGATCGGCGCTGAAGCGTGCCGGATCAAGCGCATCGCCACGCTCCAGGCTGCTGTCAGACAGCCATAGCTCGCCACTAATGCCGATCGGCGTAAGCTGACGCGACTGATTAAGGATGTACGCCGAGGCAACCGGCCGCCCGATGGGCATGACAGCGGACAATGCTTCGGGCTCGCAGAGCTGATGGACGAATGCGGCCGTCTCAGGCGGCATATAGTAGTGATGGAGCTGTCCCGCAGCGACGCGATAAAAGTCGTCGACGATCCGCTGCGCGAGCTGCTCACCGCCGCACAGCACCAGGCGGAGAGAGCGTAGTGCCCGCTGTGCCGGCTGCGCATGCAGGAGCCGCGCTAAGGTCGTCGGCAGGATCGGCAGAACGGTGACCTCGTGCTCAGCGATGCTCTGCTGGATCGCCGCTGGTGTGTCGTCGCCGGCCGCAGCGATGACCGCACGCGCGCCCTCGGCCAGCGGCCACAGCAGCTCCCAGATCGCCGCATCCGTGGCCGGCTCGGCGCTGTGCAGCACAATATCAGTCGCTGCGAGCGGGAATGTTTGCTGAAGATAGAGCAGGCGCTGGCTCAGGGTGTGATGGTTAATCGCTACGCCTTTGCCGGCGGCATAGCTGATCCAGGCTGAGTGCTCATCCTGGGTAACGCTCGGCGGATTGGCTACCGGCTGCTGCGCGATCGTCGCACGCTCGGTGTCCAGCGCGATGATCCGAGGCTGGCGCTTGTCGTGCCACTGCGGCAGGCGGCTGTGCAGCGCAGCGACGGTTAGGATTAGATCCGCCTGCGCGTCCTCCAGAATTGCTTTGAGATAGTTCGGCGGATCTGCGGGATCGAGAACAATCCACGTTCCGCCGGCCTTGAGCGTAGCAAGCACGCTCAGCGCCAGCTCCGGCGAGCGATCCAGATACAGCGCGACACGTGTTGCCGGGCCTGCTCCCAGCTCACGCAGATAGTGCGCCAGCTGGTTGGCGCGGCTATTCAGCTCCCCGTAGCTCAGGCGCGTCTGCCCGTACACAAGCGCGATGTCGTCAGGCGTGCGCGCGGCCTGCTCCGCGAAACGAAGATGGGCATAGGCTTGCTCGTGACGGCCGATAGAGTCGCCATTCCAGGCGCCGATCAGATTGTGCCGCTCAGCCTCCGTCAAGAACGATAGCTCGGCGATGCGGCCTTCGGGCGTCGTCAGCGCTGTTTCGAGCAGCGTTTGCAGGTGGCCGACGATCATCGCTGCGGTGGCGTCGTCGAAGCGGCGGCGATCATACATGAGCTGAATACGCAGCCGGCTACCGGGCGCGACAATCAGCGTGAGCGGATAGCTCGACTGCTCGGCCGCGCCCACCTGGCGGAATACCAGCTCGCCGGCTTTCTCGCCGGGAGTCGTATCCTCGGGATAGTTTTCAAACACCAGCAGGCTTTCAAACAATGGCTGGCCGCGCGGTACTTCGCTCCAGCCCTGCACATGCACGAGCGGGCTATACTCGTACTGGCGCAGCTCAACCTGCTGTATCTGAATCTGCTCCAGCCACGCCATCAGCGACTGGTCATCGTCCACGCGCAGCCGCGCCGGAAGCGTGTTGATGAAGACGCCTACCGTGCGCTCGATCCCCGGTAGCTCAGGTGGCCGCCCTGAGACCGTCGTGCCAAAGACGATGTCGTCGGTGTTGCTGTAGCGGCTCAGAAGCAGCGCCCAGGCGCCCTGGAACAGCGTGTTGAGCGTCAGCTGCTGCCCCTTGACGAGGCCATACAGGCTGTTGCTCGCCTCCTCCGATAGGTAGATCGTCTGATGGGCAGTCTCGACCTCCTGGCCGGCTGCCGGGTCAAGCGGCCGATCCAGCCCTAGCGGTGTTGCCCGGCTAAAGCCGCGCAGCATCTGCCGCCAGAACTGCTCCGCCTGCTGCATGTTTTGCCGCTGCAACCAGGCGATATATTCCTTGAACGGCTGCCCGCGCTCAAGCTGCGGTGTTGCGCCCTGTGCAAGCGCCCGGTAGACGCGGAGCACATCCTGAAGCAGGAGATGCAGCGACCAGCCATCCAGCAGCAAGTGGTGAAAGCTCCAGATGAAGCGGTAGGTCGTCGCGTCGAGCCGGATCAGCGTGAGTCGCATCAGCGGCGCGGAAGATAGATCCAGCGGCTGCTGATAATCAGCGGCCAGCAATTGGTCGAGCTGCGTCTGTTGCCGCTCGGCCGGCAAATGCGACCAGTCATACATTTGGAACGGCGCCTCGACGCGCTGATGCACCATTTGCAGCGGATCGGCCAGCCCCTGCCAGTGAAACGATGTGCGCAAGATCGCGTGCGTATTGATCGCCTCCTGCCAGGCTGTGCGGAAGGCTGCCACGTCGAGCGCGCCGCGTAGCTCATAGGTGAGCTGATCCAGATATAAGCTCGACTCAGGATCGTACAGACTGTGGAAGAGCAGGCCCTGCTGAAGCGGCGATAAAGGATAAATATCTGCGATCGTGCGCCGGTCCATGACCAGCTGATCGAGCTGCGGCTGGCTCAGCCGCGCCAGCGGGAAATCCGAGGGCGTATAGCCGCCCGCGTCTGGCGCGAGGCAGTGGGTGATGATCTCGTCCAGCGTGGATAGGAAATGCTCCGCCAGCACGACGATCGTTTCGTGCCGGTGGAAGTGCCGGCTATAGGTCCAGACGACGCGCAGCTGCCCATCCACGACCTCGCCGGTCACCTCGATCAGGTGCTGGCGCGCATTCTCGGCGCCACGGGCCGGGCCGGTCGCCTCAGGCGCCAGCTCAAACAGCGCATCTTCCGGCAGCACGCCATCGAACTGTCCGAGGTAGTTGAAGATGATTTGGGGCGCCGGCTTGGCCGACAGGCGCTCACCAGGTGCCTGCGCTTGAGTCAGGTAGCGCAGCAGGCCATAGCCGATCCCCCGGCGGGGAATCTGCCGCAGCTGCTCTTTGATCGTCTTGAGGCTCGCGCCCGGCTCAAGGCTCGATCCTAGATGGAGATGCACCGGGAACGCCGTTGTAAACCAGCCGACGGTGCGCGACAGATCGACGTCCGAGAATAATTCTTCGCGGCCGTGGCCTTCCAGATCCACCAGCAGCGACGAGCTTCCGGCCCAGCGCTGATAGGCCAGCGCCAGCGCCGTGAGCAGCACATCGTTGATCTGCGTGCGATATGCCGCCGGCACGTGCTGAAGCAGCATCCGTGTTTGCGCCGCGTCGATCGCCGTGCGAACTTTGGCTGTGGAGCCTTCCGTGTTGTTGCCGGCGGCCATGTCGATCGGCAGCGGGCTGGCCTGATCGGGAATTGCGCCGCGCCAATACTCAAGCTCGACCTGTACTTCCGGTGTTTGCGCATATTCGCCGAGGCGCTCAGCCCACTGCTTGAATGATGTGGTCTTGGACGGCAGCGCAATCTCGCGGCCCTGCTCAAGCTGATCGCAGGCCGTCTGGAGATCTTCCAGCAGAATATTCCATGAAACGCCGTCGATGACCAGGTGATGGATCACGATCAGCAAACGCCCGAGCAGATGTGAGCCGAGATCGAATAAGACGGCGCGCAGGATCGGCCCGCTTTGCAGATTCAAGCTGGCCTGGATCTCAGCCGCAGCCGCCTCAATCGCCGCACGCTGCTGCTCGACCGGCACCATACTCAGGTCTACCACGGTAAACGGCACAGTCGTTGCGAGATCCTGGTTGATCTGGTGCCAGCCCTGACCATCCGGATGAAAGCGCATCCGCAGCGCGTCGTGATGGACCAGCAACTGCTTGAGGGCTTGCTCTAGCAGCGCCGGCGTAAGACGACCATGCAGTTTAAGCAGGATCGACTGGTTGTAATGATCTTGGTTGAGCAGCTGCTGCTCAAAGAACCAGCGCTGGATCGGCGTGAGAGGTACATTCCCGCGCACCGGTCCCTGATCAACTGTCAGTGTCTCAGGCGCAGTAACAACGCCGGCTAGCTCCGCGATCGTCTGATGGAGGAACATTTGTCGCGGCGTGATGCGGATTCCCGCCTGGTTGGCACGCGAGATGATCTGGATACTCCTGATCGAGTCGCCGCCGAGGAGGAAAAAGTTGTCATGGACGCCGACTGTGGGAACACCCAGGACCTGGCTCCAGATGGCGGCGAGCTCCGTTTCGAGCGGGCTGCTGGGCGCGGCGTAGACGGTCTCGCGCGCTGGCTCCATGTCCGGCACGGGCAGCGCGGCGCGGTCGATCTTGCCGTGCGGCGCCAGCGGGATGGCGTCCAGACGCACAAACACCTGCGGCAGCATGTACTCCGGCAGCGTCGTCTGCAAATACTGCCGCCACGCGCGCACGCTCGGCATTTCGCCGTCGAGCACCACATACGCCACCAGCCGCGTCGTGCCACCCTCCGGTCGCGCCAGCACCACCACCTCGCGCACCTGCGGATGGCGGTCCAGCGCCGCCTCGACCTCGCCCAGCTCCACCCGGTAGCCCCGG
>DASWTW010000115.1:0-8513 GCA_036401895.1 Herpetosiphonaceae bacterium
GTCCTGCGGCTGTTCGGTGTTGATGCGCTCAAGCTTCAGGTTATCGCGGTGGGCCCAGCGGATCTGGTTGCCTCGCGACGAGGTCAGCTTGACCCAATCGCCTTCGATCGACTCTGCCAGCAGTACGCGGCCACGCTGAACGCGCCGCACGACGGGATAGCTGGTGCCGGGGCCGGAGCGCAGGTTGGCGCTGGCGACGATCACAGTGGCGCGGAAGTTGGGCAGCGCTGGCGGCGCGGGCCAGCCGCTGGCGGGCTTGGAGCGCAGAAAGCGCAGCACGCCGTCGGCCACGCCACGAGCCAGCCGATCCGCCTCTCTGGTCATCAGCGCGCGATCACTGGGATTGGTCAGATAGCCCATCTCCAGAATCGCGCCCGGCGTATCGTTGGCGATCGAGTGCTGGAAGCGCCCGCTGCTAAACGCATAGTAGCCGCGCATCCCCGAGGTGATTCGCCCGCCGTCCCAGGGCAGACCGGAAGCTTTGCCGTAGTCCTGGCGCAGCGCATCGACCAGCGCGACACCGGCCTCCCACTCACGCCACTGAGTAGCGACCTTGAAGCCGCGCAGCCTGGTGCTGGTGTTGCCGTCGGCATGGATCGAGACGAACGCGTCGGCGCGGTAGGCGGGCGGAACCGTGGCCGGCAGCACATCGACCTGGACGCCGGCGTTGCGCAGATAGCCTGCGGCGCGCTGGGCAATATCCAGATTGACCTGCGCCTCGCGAATGCCGGCCGCAGCGGCGCCGGTGCTGTTGCGCAGGGAGCTAAGCTCGTCGGGCAGCTCGTTGGAAAGCCAGTGACCGGCCTGAAGACCGACACGCCAGGTTGCAGCGGTGGCTGCCTGGGGCACAAGGACGCTGAGCAGAAGGAGGGACAGGGCCAGGAAGGAGAAGGTGCGGCGCATATCAATCCCTTAACGTGTAAACCCATCGACCCGCCGGGAGCGAAACGCGGGCACAATTTGGCACCTATTATAGCGAATCGAGTTGAAATAATGTTTAGGGAAAGATAAGAAGATCTTGAGAAAAAAAGATCCGCTACGTATGCTGCTCGGCCCACCCCCCAGTCGGTCGAACAACGTACTGTAACGGATGTGCATAGGATAGCATAAACCAAAATTTTACACATCATGAACGATAGTACTAAGTAAGGAGTAGTACTTAGCTATATCGATAGTAGTACTTCTATGGGCCTGTGCAAAGAAAGCAGGCGAGGTAAACACCTCGCCCGTGGTTTGAAGCCAATTCCTACAGCAAAGATTGTGGTGATTGTCCGTAGGGGCGTATTGCGATACGCCCAGGGTGTGCGCAGCACGCCCCTACGAGACCGGGGTTCTGGCATCAACCCGGCGGCCGGCGCATGAACTTAGTGACCTCCTCACGGAAGCTGCGCAGCTCCTTCAGCTCGGCCTCAAGGTCGGTGAGCCGCTTACTGGCTAGATCGGACTGCTTGCTTTCCAGGCTTTCCACCTGTTTACGCAGCGCGCCGATCTCCTCGTCTTTGGAGGTGAGCAGACGCTGGGTGTCGCTCAGACGGGCTTTGAGCGGCTCGACCTCGTCGAGCGTGGCGCGCTGCTCTTCGACGCTGCGCTGAAGCCGCTGCATCTCGGCGTTGCGCGTGCTGAGCTGCCGCGAAAGCGAGTCGACCTGGTTGCGCAGCTCCTCGGCCGGCTCGGCGCTGGAGACCGAGTAGTAGCGCACCTGGCCGTTTTCCTCGTAGAGCGTTACCTGGCTGCCGGCGTTGATCTGCCGGAAGAAGCCCGGCAGCGTCGAGACGATGCTCGGCGTGTCGATCGGATCGTAGGTGGCGCGCCGCACCGCAACGCCGGCGTCTTTGAGCTGGGCCTCGGCGGTCTCGGTAGACTGATTGATCAGATTCTTGCCCTCGAAGCGGGTACGGCGCGTAAACGGCGGCGCGAACGACGGCTGCCCCGTGGAGGCCGTCGCCACGCTGGCGGCGGTGCGCGATTTAGAGGTGAAGCTGCGCAGCATCGTGCCGATGTCAAATCCTTGCAGCACGCCCAGCCCCTGGCGCACCTGCTCGCCGCGCAGCCGCGAGTCGCCCTGGAACGATTGATCCTGATCGAACTCATCGACGGTGAAACGACCAAACAGATCCGGCAGGATCAGGCAGCAAAACTCCTCGATCAGGCGATCGAACAGCGGCATGATCGGCACCAGCGACAGCCAGTAGCCCATCGTCGGAAAGCTCTTGACGTATTTGCGCTGCGAGAAATTACAAACCTTGTAGACCTGCTCTTCGCGAATGCTGATACAGGCCAGATAGATAATGTCGTCCTCGTCGCACTCCGGGCATTTGACCAGGAAATGGTCGCAGAGACAGTCCTTGACGTATTGCAGGAAGCCGCCCAGCAGATCGGCGAAAGCCTCGATCACGCCTTTGCGATACGCTGCCAGCACGTCGAGCCGGAAGCGAAAGCCGGGCTCGAACAGCTCGCCGGCGACAGTGGTGATCGTGTTGCTGAGCTGGTTGAGCACGTACACGCGATGATTCCTGACGTTGCGAATGCCGGAGGTCGTGACGACGCCGATCGGGCTGACCTGCGTCGGCAGCAGGTAGCCGTCGATCGGCCGCACGGCGTCCATGTTGATCATGCGCACCGAGTAGTTGCTTTCCAGCGTCACCAGCAGCATACGCTGCGGCGCGAACGGCTCGATGCGGATCGTGGTGTTGGGCATCGGTACAGGCTCGGCGAGCAGCTGGCCGTTGGCGATATTGAAGGCCAGAATCTGCTTGCGGCTGTTGCTGTCGGGTCCGGTGACGACGAACAGCGTCTCGGTGCGCGCATCCTCGGCGGCGGTAAAGATCGCGATGTCGTCGCTGCCGCTGGCGGGAAGCTGGAACTCGCGCACGACCGTGCCCTGCGGCAGCTGTACGCAGCGGACCATGTTATACGAGGTCGGCTGGGTGTTGTCGGCGCGATAGGTGATGAAGGCGCGGCCGTTGGCGCTGATCTCAAGGTGGCCGAAGGTATTGAAGGCCATGCCCGGCATCGGCTCCATGTTGGGATTCACGTTGTCGGGGTTGATCTGGTAGAGCCCGGCGCCGCGAAACTCGGTGCGCGTCTGGTTGTTCTCGGTGATCGTTTGTTTGCGCAGGCCGATCGCATACACGTTCGTGCGATCGGCGGGCGTTGTGGCCAGCGTGACCAGCTTAATGCCGCAGATGGTGACCATCGGCCGCCAGGTGATGCCGGTCCTGCCGATCTCGCCGACGCGGAAAAACGTATTTTCGTCGTTCTTGGTCGCGGCGACCATGTAGATCAGCCGGCCGTCGATCGAGAAAGCCACATCCTGAACCGCGCCGGTGCCGGTATCGCTGGTGTTGTTGTCGACCTGCGCGCCGGCGATCGGATTGATGCGCTCGACCAGCAGGTTGCGCGTCACATCGTAGCGGTTGATCATCGTGTCGGGCTTGAGCGGGTTGGTGCCCGGCCCGACGCTATACACCTCGGTCGCGCCCGGTCGCATGCGCAGACGAACATGCTGGCTGCGGCCAAAGATCGTATCCATCGCCTGCTCGGTGATGCCCAGCTCGCGCAGCGGATAGTCGGGGAACGGCCGGGCGTTGGCGAACATCGCGCAGAAGGTTTCGCTGGTCAGCAGCTCGCGCAGCTTGAGATAAAACTCAAGCATGATCGTGTGCTCACGCGGCGAGATATAGATGTGCTGGCCGGTCTTGGGATTGATCGGCTGGGCCAGCAGGTTGGTCAGCGCGGACAAACGTTGAAAGACCGGGCCGGCCGGCTGATCTTTCTCGTCCTCGGGCGGCGTCAGCTCTTCGCGCAGAAAATCCTCGACGCGCTTGATACAGTTGTTGTAGAAATCGAGCAGCAGCGTGCCGGCTAGCAGCGCCTGTAAATCGTTGCGGGCTTTGGGATCGTATTTTTCCAGGCTGTAGCGCCCGCTCTCGCCGTCGCGATCCAGCCGCAGCGCGACCTCGCCGTTGCCTTTCTCGTCCAGGATCGCCAGGTCGGGATTTTCCTCGATCAGGCGGCGAACCATCTCCATCACGGGATAGGTCTCGTCCTTCTCGACCAGTATATCGTTGCCCTCGCAGTCGATCGCGTAGCCCGAGTGAATCGTCACGTTGTCGCGGCGGCCGTCGTTGGGGCCGCAGGTCACGTGCAGCCCGCAGACGATGCCCCAGCCGTGCAGATGCTTGTTGTGATGGCGCAGATCGCGCTCGCGGCACAGTCGATCCAGCGCATCCTGGACGGTCTCCGCGCCGGCCAGATCGCAGGTGCCGTTGTCGAAGCACACATCCTCGGCGCAGATCGTGGTCAGCGACGGAAAATCGACGCGGCAGTCGGTGATGTCGGCGGCGGTGATGCCCTCGCCGTCGAAGTTGAGGATCGCCAGGCGGCAGTAGTGATGCGCAATGCCCTTTGGCGGCTGCGGTCCCACGAAGGGCCACTCGACATCGCCGGTGGCGGTGCGCGCCGGGATCAGCCAGAAGTCGCCGGTGTTGAACGGTCCCGACAGATCGAACTTGATCTCGACGCCGTCCTCAAGCGCGATCCAGCCGTTGTTGGCGGCGGGCACGCTCACATCGATCGCGCCGGTGGTGCCGGGCATGTCCCAGCGGCGGATCTTGGGCTGATTGGTGAACTGCGCAAAATCGACGGTGTCGCTGGCGGTGGCGGGCTTGATCGTCAGCGTCTGGCCGATCGCGCCGGCGAGCTGGACCAGCGTTCCGGGACGGCCCAGCAGCTCGCGGCTGGTATCGGTCAGCTCGATCCATTGGTCGGTAGCAAAGCCCAGCACCGCGTCGCGGCCGGGACTGCTGATCGTCAGCTCGTCGCCGCTCCTGGCGCTCCAATGCTTCACGATCGCGCCGTTGTCGCGCGACCACTTGAAGGTCGGCTGGCCCGAGTCGCTGCCGTCGTGGACCTCGACGCGGTAAAGCTGGTTTTCCAGGCGGCGGTAGCCTGCTCCCGGCTCGATGATGCAGGGATCGTCGCTGGGCGCGGCCGGTGTCGCGCGGGCCAACAGTCGCCCACGATTGCCGCCGGTCAGTGTGTCCCACTCCTCAAAGATCGTCTCGCAGTCGACGCCGGCGTTGGGCGCGCCGACCGGCAGCAGCTTGACCTGCCAGACCGTTCGGGTGCGGGTGGCGGTGTCGGGACCGCCCAGCGCGACCTCGCGGATCGAATCGTCTTCGAGCGCGGTGATGTGCTGCTCCCAGACATCGAGATAGACCAGATAGGTGCCGGGCTGGCTGATCGGATCGGTGGCGGGCAGATCCGGCTGCTGGGTAAAGCGCAGTCCCTGCTCGTTCTCGCACAGAATGCCGTCGACATAGATCCGCCCAGCCGAGATCGTGAGGTCGCCGCCGTCCTCGGAAACGCCGATCGCGAAGCCGCCGCCGCTCTTGGGCACGCCGCAGAGCCCGATCACATCGCGGGCCTCGGTGCGCTCCAGATGCTGCTGGATCTCGATCTGCTCATTCCAGTCGGCATCCATCTGCACGCGGCCCTGCTGCATGCGCACGCTGCTGTAGTGCTTCTCGGATCTAAAGGTGGATCGCGTGAAATCGCCTTTCATGGGTCCTCCTCGGACGACGACCAGCGTTTAAGCGCCACTATCGCTCCTTCTGGCGCATCCTCGATGTATGTTGTTCTTGGTTGATAGTAATCAACGTATGGCTGATTTTTGTTCTGTAGGGGCGTGATTTATCACGCCCTCTCCACAAATTGTTTGTTATTTGCGTGATTGAAAAATCTATCTTTACGATTATCCGTCGCTACGTTACGAATAAAATTCCGGCCTCCAGGCCAAAGCGCAGATACTCGTCGAGATTGGCGCGCAGATTGCCCTCGCGCTGCGGCTGGAGCAGGAAATTGAACGCGCCGATCTCGGACTCGTTCTCGGCTCCGGTGCGAATCTCGGCGGGGCAGGCGGCGCCAAGCTGGGCGTAGGCCGGCTGTCCATACTGGCGCGCGGTGAAGCTGGGCCGCAGCCAGGCGCGGATCTCGTCGCCGATCTGCTGGCGCTGGGCGGGCGAGAGCAATGGATTCGTTTGAAGTGCGGTCTCTACCGCCTGACGGATCGCAAGCTCGGGCTGGCAGCGATAAGGCTGCGGCACACGTGAGCCCTCGGGCAGATACGAGAAGCGCACACAGCCGATCTGGCGGCGATCCGCGATCACCGGTTCGTCGAAGATGACCTCGGAGGCCAGATCCAGCGACCGGACGTGTACGCGGCCAAAGATCGTGACGCGCTCAAGCGTGGTCGGCGGGCCGGGCTGATCGCCGGTGTCGTCGCCGGATAGCGCCGGACGCTCACGACGCAATCCAAGCAGCGTCGCCGTTGTGGCATCGGCGGGCGCGGCGCTGAAGCTGATCGGCGTGTCGTCGACGCCGGGCAGCACCACCAGCCGATCGTCGAGGTTGACCACGAACGCGCCGGTAAAGGCCGCGCTGCCGCTGGCGTTACGGATCGCGGTCTGGAGATGATCGCGGGCCTGCGGAATCGTGGTAGGCACGGCGGCCAAGACAGCGGGATGCGGCCCCTCGTCGCCGATGGTGACATGGACGGTGGGCGTCGCGGCGTCGAGCGTGGGAAACGGCGTCAGCGGCCGGCTGACAAACGCCGCGACCTGCCGGGCCGTTGCCTCGGTCAGGCGCAGCTCTGTAGCCGTTGTGTCGCTCTCGGCGTCGGCGATCGTGACGCGGCTGAGCGTTCCCGGCAGCACGATCAGGCGGTTGGCGACCATCAGCACGCGGGCATCCGTAAACGCCGGGCTGGTGTGCGCGGCCTGGATCGCGGCCTGAAGCTGATCGCGCGCCTGGGCCGGTGTGCCGGGCACGGCGGCCAGCACGGCGGGATGCGGCCCTTCGTCGCCGATGGTGACGTTGAGCGTGGGCGTGGCCGAGCTGAGCGTGAGCGCTCCGGCCAGATTGCCGCCGACCAGCGCCGGCAGCGGCCGTGCGGCTGGCGCGTCGATGATGCTGTCCACCGCGCTCAGGCGGTCGATCGTCGCCGGGATGCGCAGCGGCCCGACGATACAGCGATCGATCACCAGGCGCAGCCGCTCGTTGGCCGCGTCTACCACCAGGCTCGGGCGCTCCGGCTCCGTGGGCAGCCCGGACTCGTCGAGATCACGGCCAGGCACCAGCGTGCAGTGCATCAGATTCAGCTCGGGCAGATTGTCCTCGACGCGAATCTGGCCCGCGATCAGCAGCCCGTTGATCGTCAGCCGCGCCTGCTGCTCGCCGCCGGTAACCACGATGTCGCCCTGCAAGGTTGGGCGATTGTTGTTGGCCGCCTGGATGATCAGCTCGCTCGCGGCCATGGGAATCGTCAGCGTTTCGGCGTAGCTGCGGTTATCGTCGATCTGAATCACCGTGCGCGGCGTGGCCGGATTCCACAGCGCCAGCGCCGCCGAGATCGTCGTGACGGCGGTAGCCGAGACGCGAATCAGCGATCCGAACGCGTCGGGATCGGCGATGGTGTCCACGCGGAAGGGCTCGGCCACGCTGAGCTTCTGCGGCGGACGGCGACGCTCGTATGGTCCGCCGCCGAGGTTGCCGCTGAAGCCATAGGCATAGCTGACCTGCACGCTGGTCGGCGGTGCGCCCGCAGGCAGCGCGATGCGACCCAGCACCGGATCGACCGCCGCGCGGATCGTGCGGTTGACCGAGGTTCCGTCGCGGCGCGTGTAGCTTTTGCTGTTGGGCGGCTGTCGCCACTCTGCGAGATTGCAGATCAAGATCTGGTCGGGCGGCACGGCGGTAGCGCTGCCGTCGAGAAAGATCTCAAAGACCGGCGGATCGGCGAAGTAAGCCAGACATGGCGTTTCCTCGTCTACCAGCGCCTGGCGCAGCGCCTCAAGCTCGGCGTAGAGCGGATAGCGGCGCAGCGTTCCCGGCACGTTGATCTCGCCCGCGCTGCTGGCAATGTCGGTCTCGGTCTGCGGCTGGTTGAAGAGCGGCGCGTCGTTGCCGAGCGAGCTGAGGCGGAAGCGGCGCGGTCCCTGCGCGGCCGGCTCGGCTTTGAGCAGCGGGTAGGATTGCAGCCGCCACAGGAAGATCCCGATGTTGGGGATGTTGTGCTTGCCGCGTCCACTGGCGATCCGGCGCACGTCGGCGGTGTGCGCGATCGTATCGAAGGGCGTGTCGAGCAGCTCAAGCGCGTCGACATTGCGCAGATCCGGCGTGCGCAGGTTGGGTAGCCGCACATGATTGACGTGCTGCGTCGTTGCCAGGAGCTGGAAGAACTCCACGGCGCGCGCGTTCCAGCCGGTGGTATCGCGGGCGAGCTGCTCCAGCATCGTGGCGGTGCCTTTGCGGCGGCGGTAGCGCAGCGTGTTGGCGACCTGCGCGCGCTGGCTAAAGGTCGTCGTGGTGACGGGATGCAGCCCACGCACGCGCAGCAGATCGCCGATGTAGGGCGCGACCCACTCGTCGCAGGTTTCGATGAACCAGTTATCGTAGAGCTGCGCGATGTCGTTCTCGACCACCTGCAATTGATCGGCGAGCACCGAGAGCAG
>DASWTW010000116.1:0-2458 GCA_036401895.1 Herpetosiphonaceae bacterium
GTGCATGCACTCGGTGGGCATGCCGCTGGCACCAGGCCAGCAGGATGTGCCCTGGCCGTGCAACAAAGACCAGAAGTATATCGTGCATTTCCCCGAGGAGCGCGCGATCTGGTCGTACGGCAGCGGCTACGGCGGCAACGCGCTGCTGGGCAAGAAATGCTTCGCGCTGCGCATTGCCTCGGTAATGGCGCGCGACGAGGGCTGGCTGGCCGAGCACATGTTGATCCTGGGCGTCGAGTCACCCGAGGGCGAGAAGACCTACGTCGCGGCGGCGTTTCCCAGCGCCTGCGGCAAAACCAACTTCGCCATGCTGATTCCGCCCGCCGGCATGGACGGCTGGAAAATCACCACGGTCGGCGACGACATCGCCTGGATCAAGCCCGGCGCGGACGGCAAGCTCTACGCGATCAACCCCGAGGCCGGCTACTTCGGCGTCGCGCCCGGCACCTCCGCGGCCACTAATCCCCGCGCAATGGAGTCGATCCGCGCCAACACGATCTTCACCAACGTCGCGCTCACCGACGACGGCGACGTGTGGTGGGAAGGCATGACCAAAACGCCGCCCGCGCATCTGATCGACTGGCTGGGCCAGGACTGGACGCCCGAGTCGGATCGGAAGGCGGCGCATCCCAACGCGCGCTTCACCGCGCCGGCCAGCCAGAATCCGGTGATCGACGCCAGCTGGGAAAACCCGCAGGGCGTGCCGATCAAAGCCTTTATCTTTGGCGGACGGCGCAGCAGCGTGGTGCCGCTGGTCTACCAGGCGTTCAACTGGATCTACGGCGTGTACCTGGCCGCGACGATGGGCTCGGAGACGACGGCAGCCGCAGCCGGCGCGGTAGGCCAGGTGCGGCGCGATCCGTTCGCGATGCTGCCCTTCTGCGGCTACCACATGGCCGACTACTTCAACCACTGGCTCCAGTTTGGCCGCACGATCCCCAATCCGCCGCGCATCTTTGGTGTCAACTGGTTCCGCAAAGATCAGAACGGCAATTTCATCTGGCCGGGCTACGGCGAAAACATGCGCGTGCTGAAGTGGATTGTGGAGCGCGCTAATGGCCGGGCGGTGAGCGTGGAAAGCCCGCTGGGCTGGATGCCGCGCTATGAAGATCTGGACTGGACCGGGCTGGAGGACTTCACACGTGAGCGCTTCAACGAGCTGATGTCGGTGGATCGCGATCACTGGAACGCCGAGGTGCTGGCCCACGAGGAGCTGTTTGTGAAGCTCTACGACCGGCTGCCCAAGGAGCTGCCCGCCGTCCGCGATCTGATTGTGTCCAGCCTGTGGCGCTCGCCCGAGCACTGGGAGTTTCTGCGCTTCGACGACGAGGGGCGCTATCTCTAAATAGCGGTTTGAGGGGGAATTAATGATCGTAGGGGCGTATTGCAATACGCCCCTACAACGTTATCAACGCAGGAATTATTAATTCTTTAGATCCTCTTTTTCTTTATGAAGAAGATCATTTGACTATCTCTACGGCTTGAAAAAGCCCTGCGTCCGCTCTTTGGCCGTCGCCATCGCCTCCTCGACGGTCGCCTGACCATAGAAGGCGCGCTCTAGCTCGTTGTTAACGGTGCTCTCGATGTCTTCCCAGGTATCCATCGTCGGCACGGCCCGGATGATCGGGATCACGTCCAGAAAGACCTTGCTGCGCGCAGGCTTCTCGGTCGATTCCAGAAAGACCTCAGACTCGGCCACCGATTTCAGCGACGGCACGGTGCGGCCGGTCTTGGCGATGATCTCCTGGCCCTCCGGCGAGTTGGCAAACTCGATGAAGGCCCAGGCTGCGTCTTTGTTCTGCGTCTTGGAGGCCATGCAGTAGGCGTCGGAGTGGAGGATTCCGGCCGACTGTGTGCCCTGCGGCAGCGGCGCAACATCCCAGTCGAAGGTTTCGATCTCACGCAGCGTCGGCACGGCCCGGCGGCTCTCGAAGAACATCGCGGTACGACCATTCTGGAAGCGGCTCTCGCTATCCTCCGCCTCTTCCTGCACCGCATCCGGCACGACATGATGCTTGGTCTGTAGATCGACGAACCACTGCACCGCCGCCAGCGCCTCGGGCGTGTCGAGCCCAAGCTGCGCGGGCTTGTCCAGAGGCGAGACCAGCTCGCCGCCGTTCTGCCACACAAACGGCGCGACACGGATCAGCGACGGCTCGATGCCGGCGCCATACTGATCGATCTGGCCGTCGTTGTTGGTATCTTTGGTCAGCGCCTTGGCCGTGGTCAGAAACTCGTCCCAGCTCCAGCGATCGCCGGGATAGGCCACGCCCGCCTGATCGAAGAGCTGCTTGTTGTAGTAGACGACCAGGCTTGACACGTTCTGCGGAATGCACATCAGCGCATCGTTGTAGCGGAACGGCGCGATCGTCTCGGGGTAGAAGTCGGCCTCTTTGATGACCGAGCTGCGCTCCAGATACGGCCCCAGCGGCTCGATCACCTGACGGGCCGCAAACGT
>DASWTW010000117.1:0-3115 GCA_036401895.1 Herpetosiphonaceae bacterium
CGAATCCATAATGCGCGTATCGTCGCCAAGAATAAAGGGCTGAACGTACAGCCAAAAATCCGCAAAATGAACGACTGGTGATCCTGCTTTTTGCGCCAGCGTACGATACGTCCGCTCAAAGACGCGCCGGTATGCACTCGCAACCTGATAGGTAAACCAGCGCGCGCTCGTCAGCAGCAGAGTTAGTGGCGGGCCCAGCGTGGCAAGAAAATCCGGCCCGAGCGCAACCTCAGCATCACGTCGGCAATCTTCATAGAGCAGCGCCCGCGAGGCATACATCTGGCCGGCGTTGCGCGTCGGGCTCCCGCCAGTCAGCCGGGTAAACGTTGCCTCAAGCTGGCTTTGCGCCCGATCCAGCGCATCGGCGTCGCCTGCTGCCCGCACGACGTCATCGCGGGAGCGCTCCAGCTCTTCCAGCATATGCAGCGCAGAATCACGCAGCGCCTCATCCTCCACGCGCTCAAGCAAGCGGCGCAGATGCTGCTCAGGGTAGCCATCCTCTGCCGAAACTTCCAGCGTCCAGGCGATGCGCCGCTGAGCGCGCAGCTCATGCAGCAGATCGTAGACCTGCTGCTCGGTGTGCAATCCTGGCACGGCCTCGGCGATCAGATCCTGCGCCAGCTGGCGCGCGGTACGTCGACCATCGATCGCGCGTAGAAGCGCTGTTTGCTGCGGCGAGAGACGCGCCGGCGGTGCCAGCGGCAGAAACAGATCGTCGCCTTCAAGATGCAGGAAAGGCATGTGGCGTGGGGCAACCCAGGGGAGGAGCGCCTCGTTCTGGGCTAGCGTTTCACCCAGGGCATCGATACACCAGCCTTCGAAATACACCGAGCGATTTGCTAAAAGCTTCGCCCCAGCCTGCACCGTGATCGCCGCCCCAGCCGATCGCAGCTCGGCCCAGCCGACCGGCCCAAAGAAGCCGATCGTATCATTTTTGACGCAGTAGCGCTGCACATAGCTGGCGATCAGCTCCTCATGCTGGCGCTGTCGCGAGTTACGCAGCTTCTCGCCGGGCGGTTGCAGCAGGCGCACACCTGTATGATAGGCCCGGCGATTCTGCCAGATCACGGCCTCGCGGAAACGATGGTCACGCGAGACGGCGTAAACCGCCTGTGAAACGTCGCGAACGCTCTGATCGAAAGCCAGCCGGTAGTTTGTCTGCGCTGCGGCATGTTGGATCAGCGCCGCTTGGAGAGCATCCAGCGCCTCGGTCATCTCAGCGGAATAGCCCGCTACCTGAGCTACTTTGCGTCGTCGAATGGCGCGCAGCAGCTGAATAAGCGGCTCCCGGCGCGCGCTGTCGTGCCATTGCTCGTCACGGCGGAGCGCATCGAGCGCCGCGTTCACCGCCGCCGCCGCCCCGTTCTCGGCAGCTTGCACCTTGCTCTCGGCCTCAATCAGCTGATCGGCGGCGGCGCGGCACGCTGCGGGCGCCAGATTCAACACCAGGTTAGCCGGAAATCCGGCGCCGCGCAGCACCACCGATCGCCACAGCATCCATGCGCCACCCGGCACCCTGATTAAATGCTCTGCCGGCACCTGGGCATCAGGCACTGCGGCTGCGGCGCTGACATGATCCACCGATCGTGTGGCTTGCGGCTGGAGCGAATGATCGTCTACCAGGTCGTCGTGTTTACGAGGAGCATCTTGTCCTGGCGAAGATAGGCCACGATTCTTCATCCGCTGTAACAGCAGCTCGCGCTGCTCCGGCGAAAGTGCCGCAATGCGTTCATCTAGGCTGCTCATAGAAGTGTTCTCTTTATACGAGATGAATAGTGACGCTATCTAAGCCGGCGCATAATCGCCAGATCAGGGCGTGGCCTATGCTTGCTCGATCGTAGCGCTTACAGGAGAGACGTGATGTATGTAGATGATGCCCGGTGCTGGCTTTATGCTCTGCGCAATAGCGTGGGAAAGGAAACGTAGAGTGCTATCGAGGCTTGCGCATCGGCCTCGCGCGAAAGCTCCAACTCATGCGGTTTTCCTTCACTGGATCATGAAGAGGATAAGCGATTATATAAAGCGGCCAAATATTCGTCAAGGAGTACGACGCGGCCGGAAAGTGGGCGGCATCGCGAGCGGGTCAGTCGGCTGTGCGTTTCGACCGGGCCACGGCGCCCAAACAACGCTGCGCCTACGCTGATCTTGTATTTTTTATTGACAGAGCCTACGTGTTCAACTATACTCTATCTAAAGTCTCCTGATTCTAAGTCATCTAACGTACCATGCAACAATTTTTGACTATTTCATACTAATTCCATTAATACACGCGCGTTGTTTCGCTTCGTGCCGTGTACATTTGTAGTCAAGTCCAACCACTTCACGCACACACGTGCCGATACATCTTCACTTGACTGTATCCCTGTCGATCCATGACCACATCTCCTGAGTGCCGTGCCACCAGGCAGCATCCGATCAGCGCTTGCACCACAGCAAAGGATCGCTTTCCGATCCTACGTGCGGCGTTTGACGAACACTACTATCGGGGATAGCAGCGCGCTACCACATAGATAGCTTTCCCAGATGGGCAGTGTTGACATCTGCATAAGTCTTTCCTTTTGCTCCTGAGGCTAAGTGCTATTGGAGCTGTGTACGCAGGAAACGCGGTATTTCGACGCGCGCTGCTGGATCTTGCGGCCACAGTACAAACAATCCTATCGATTGACACAGCGCGGAACGATACCCATCGTCATAGCGCTGTGGTTTGACATCCCAACCCAGGCCATTATTGTCGATGACGGAACGTTTCTATGTAGGGCGTTGAAGGCAAGCTAGCCACCGCTGGTATGTGCCAATATCCACTACCGACGCACATACTGTCGTACAAGCTCCTCTGCTACGATCCGCCTGTCCTACAACCTGATGCGCTAGAAGCGCAGCATACTCCCAGGATCACCAGATACGTTCGGATGAAGCGTTCGCTACGCGCTCCATCTTGTAAGAAGCATAATCCAGAGCCAGTGGAGTTTTTATGCAAGATCACCTGAGCGCAAATTCACAGGCCCGCACTCCTCTAGTGAACAGCTGCATCCATCGGCAGTTTGAAGATCAGGCAGAGCAAAGCCCACAGGCTCCTGCGGTTCAGCTCGGAGATCAGACCTTAAGCTACGCTGAG
>DASWTW010000118.1:0-9262 GCA_036401895.1 Herpetosiphonaceae bacterium
CTGCGCTCGATCGATCATCCGCAACACGATGCCGAGTGGGCTGCGTGGATGAGCCGCGCTGCCGGGATCATCCGCCAGACAGGCTTTGGCTGGTCGAACGATCCGGCGATTGATAGCGAGGATCTGGCGCAGATTGCGCAGGTCGAGCTGATTCGCTCCATCAGCAGCTTCACCTACCACAGTCGCCTTTCGACCTGGATCTATCGCGTCGTCGTACGCAGCATTCAGCGCTTCGTCCGCGATAGCAAAGCCGGCAAACGGGCCACGCGGCCGGCCTCGCTGGATCAGGCAGCCGATCTTGATGTTCCGCTCAGCGAGACGGACCAGCCGGAAAGCCAGGCAGCGGCCAACGTGCTTGCCGCACGCACGCTGGCGATTCTTGCCGAGCACAACAACCGGCTGGCTCTGATCTTCAAGCTGTGGGCGATCCAGGATCAGCGGATTGAGGAGATTGCCGAAGTGGTGCGGCTGCATCCCTCACGCGTACGCACCTTATTGAAGCAGGCGCGCGATATTCTGCTGGCCCATCCTGACGTGCGGAACTGGCGGTCCGATGAGCAGCACCCCGGTGAAGATGCGCAATAATTAGTGATTTTGCTACTTACTTAGAGTAGACGGAGATTCAGAACATCCATGATCTGGAAGGGGACGGATGAGTAGAGATGATGTATCATACATTCAGTTTATTTATGAGGGCACTGAGCACTGTATGCAATCAGAATTATGTACACAGGTCCAAGCATGGATTCAGCAGAGCGGAGACTTAATCAATTCAGAACTACCGCCAGATGAGCTATGTGAGCATATTTCAGGCTGTACAGTTTGCCGAAGTAGATTGGCCGTCCTTCTAGCAGCTCTGCTCGACGTGCCGGGCCCATCGGCTGCCAGCTCATGTGAGCAGTGCCAGCACGATCTTGCAGAATATATCGATATAGAACACGCACAAGGCACCAAAGCTGCTGCACACACCTATCCACATGTTTGGTGGCATTTGTTAACCTGTCCTGATTGCGCAGAAACCTATGTCTGGACCACAAAACTGCTTGCGGCGGCGGAGGCCGGCGAGCTTGAGCCGGTGCCGCTGGAGTGGGCCACGAGAAGTATCGTATCGCGGGTGCTGGGGACGTTTTCAGTAAGCCGAACCACACTCAGCCAGGTCTTTAGTTTGCGGCGCTCATTGGGCGTTGCCTGGGGCGATGACGATGAAGAGCTGGTTCTGATTGACGACGAGGTAGCCGGGCATCAGATAACCCTCAGTGTGCAGCCACAGATAGGCAATAGCTGGAGCGTCAACGTCACGTTAGCACCTCCGCTAGCAGGCGAGGTCATCCTCACACTTGGCTCCAACATCTTCTCTGTACCGATCGAGTCAACGGGAAGCGTCTATATTCCCCATGTAGCTGGAGCGCTGATCCACGCGGACGATGGTCCAGATCTAACCGTCACGATCAAAGCTGCCTGGTAACAACTGCTGCGTGTACAGCTTGAGCTCGGTCGCCTGCTCGATCCGCCGACGGGTGGTACCAAGTCCCGTGGGCGTTTCGAGATACCGAACGGTGAGCTAGCTGCCTAGCTGGCAAATGAACTAGCCACCCGTGCCGCTGCCGCCGCCAGGCTCCATATCCGGCGAGGGTTGCGGTGTAGGCGTCGGCGAGGGGGTCACCTCCTCAGCCACGTAGAGCGCGGGCTGGCCCTTGGTGATGCTCTTCAGTGCCGCATCATTCGCGCGATGCCCGACGTTGTTGAAAATGCCAATACCGAGCGCGACTGCGGGAACCAACAGCGCCGCCGCCACAAACTTCTTCTTGTGCCGTCCCATGTCCTCAGCTCCTTTCGATGTCGTCGCCGCCCTGTGCAGCGACTTCACCAGAAGAGAGCAATGAGATTCGAAAACGTATCAGGATCGAGGAGGGAAGATCGGGATTGCTGGACAGCTGAAAGAAACGAGGCAGGATGGCACAAGCTGAGCGTGAGCCAGGCTACGGGCGACAGCACGCAAGCTTTCGGCTTGCCAGGGCACAAAAAAACCAGCCCTGGGGCTGGCTGAAACACATGCTGTTCTGCTTGAAGATCGCGGCTACGCTACAGGACGAGATAGGGTAATCTCCTCACCATGACGCACGCGTGTCGCGTCGCTCCTTCTCCGCTCATGAGCATTACAGCTTGGGAGATCCTAATTTGTACATCGTAGAGAGCGCCTGCGGCGTGTCCTGGTCCTATGCACGACGCCCCTACGAGATCAAAGGATGAGCACATCGCTGTAAGCAACGCTCAAGAGCTGGTCTGCTCCTGAGCGTCCCGGTTCAAGGATCAAGATCGCGACGGGCTAGCTGTAGGCTTGCAGCTCCCACAGCGAGTAGCCGTAGATCGTGCCGCGCTGCGTGCCATACACGCGCAGATAGCGTCCCCGTCCGTTCACCGTGAGATCATCAGTGCCGCCGTCTCCGCTCGTCGTGCTGTAGAGCGTGGTCCAGGTGCTGCCGTCAGCTGAGATCTCTACCCGGTAGCTTCTGGCGTAGGCGACCTCCCAGTTGAGCACAACGCGCCGAACGTCGACGGTTGTTCCCAGGTCTACGCGAATCCACTGCGGATCGACGCCCTCGGCGCTGGCCCAGCGCGTGGTGGTGCTGCCGTCCACGGCTTTGCCCGGCTCCAGGCCGCTGGCCTCGATCGAAGAGGCGGTAGCAGGCTTGTTGAGCGCCAGATTCGTGCCGGTTGCCGGCGGCGCGGTCGTCGGGTCCCAATAGTTGCCGGTCATCACCAGCAGGCAGACCAGCGTTACCGTATCTTCAAAGTAGCTCTCGTGCCGGTTGTACACCGCGCCGTAGATGCTGTCGAGAAAGCCCTGCTTCGAGGAATCGGTCATCGCGCCGACGCCCACGGGAGCAGCAAAGAATGTCGTGAAGTACTGGCCGATCGGCGTGCCGTTGAGCTGATAGCCGGCTTTGATGTTCGTGGCGGTGCTGCCGGTGCTGCTGGCCAGCCAGTTGATCAGCTTTTGCACCTGCGCGCGAGAAGTCGCGTTGTTGTTCAGCAGCGCATCCAGCCCCAGGCGCCACGGATCGCGGCCGGCGTTGTAGTAGTACGACCCGTCGTTGGGACCTTCCAAAAAGCCGGCACTGGCGGGACGGCAGCTGATGCTGGTCGAGCAGAGCATAAAGTCGGGCAGCAGGCCGGTGGTCGGGCTGTAGTTGCTTTGAATGCCGCTGATCGCGGTCTGTGATCGCGACACAACCTCATTCCAGACCGTGTTTCCGGTGGCGCGGCCATAGGAGCGGAAGTGCGAGGGCATGAAGTCGGATGAGCGCGGCGTGTACTGGTTGTGCGTCGCGCCGCTGGGGCTGACCCAATCGCCAAGCATCGGCAGGCGGCTGCTGGGTCCGATCGTCGCCGCCAGAATGCCATCGATCACGGCTCTGGCCTCGGCCGCGTAGTTAACGCTGCCGGTGCTGCCCCACTGCGCATCCGCCAGCAGCAGGCCGTAGGCAATGTCGGCGTCGCCGTCGAAAGCGCTGCTGTTGCCGTCGACGATCTGGCCGTTGTCGATCTTCCAGCTCATCAGGCGCCGATCGCCGCCGCTGGGATAGTTGCGCGAAAAATACCACAGGCCGTCGAAGAGCGCCTGAGCGTTGGCATCATGGCCGGCCATCAGCGCCACAATCATCATGCCGTAGCCCTGGCCCTCGGAAACAGTAGCCGACGAGCCAATGCCGAACGCGACCCGGTACATTGCTCGGCCGGCCGGATTCGTCCCTGCGGCGACCAGGAACTTCTGCTTCCAGTCGTCGTAGAAGGCGCGCACATGCTGGTCGAGCTGCGCCTGCGTGAAGCGCGAGGGGCGGATCGATCCCGGCGCGTAGCTCACATGCTGCGGGAACGGGCGGCGGGGAGCGGCTGCCGCCTGACTTGTGCGCGGGAGCGCGATAGCGACGTTCGCGAGAACCATGCCGATCAGCAACAACGAGAGGACTCGCTTCATGGTGTTCCTCCGATGCAAGGATAAGCGCCAGCTCACTTAAGGGGGCGGCCTATGCATCGGCGGGGAGATCGACCTACACCCTGTAGGCGCAGCCGCATGAAAGGCGACTTGTGGGTTCAAGCCAGCTTTTGAATACGCTTTCAGTATAAAACAGGTTAAAATTATCGTCAAAAGCGACCGTACTCCATGACCAACATTAAATCAAATGGGCCAATAACCTTTGCAACTTAAGCTGGTATAGTATTCAAACGTAGGTAGCTGTACCTCCTTTGCGCATTGTTAGAATCCCGAGCAGCCCCTCGTATTGGCTTGGAAAAGAGACACCTGCATGAGCGACACCTCCCGCGTTCCAGATGCCGTGAGCTCATCACTTGTGGATATTGCTCACTGGCGAGCGGAGCATCAGACCGACCGCCTGGCGTATACCTTTTTGGTGGACGGAGAAACGACAGAATCGACGCTGACCTATGGTGAATTGGACCGCAAGGCACGGCAGATCGCTGCGATTCTCCAGCAGCACCAGCTGGCGGGCGAGCGCGCGCTCTTACTGTACCCGCCGGGCCTCGACTATATCACCGCGTTTTTCGGCTGCCTGTACGCAGGAGTGGTCGCGGTCCCGGCATACCCTCCCAACCCGGCACGGCTCAGCCGAAGCCTGACCCGGCTGCGCGCGCTCGTCGACGATGCCGCGCCGGCGGTGGTGCTTACAACGGCCACGCATCTGCCGATCGACGAGGTGCTGCGCGCGCAGGTGCCGGATTTTCCGCGCATGACCTGGCTCGCCACCGAGAGCGATGCGACGGATCGCGCCGACGATTGGCGCAATCCCGGTGCTACACGCGACACGCTGGCGTTTCTCCAGTACACCTCGGGCTCAACCGCCCTACCCAAGGGCGTGATGCTGAGCCACGGCAATCTGCTGCATAACTCTACGCTGATCCACCATGCGTTCGGCCATACACCCGAGAGTCGCGGCGTGATCTGGCTGCCGCCATACCACGACATGGGACTGATCGGCGGCGTGATTCAGCCGCTGTATGCCGGCTTTCCGGTCACGCTGATGTCGCCGGTTGATTTTCTTCAGCGTCCGCTCCGCTGGCTGCAAGCGATCTCACGCTATCGCGGCACAACCAGCGGCGGACCGAACTTCGCCTATGAGCTGTGTGTCAACAAAGTCACGCCCGAGCAGATCGCGACCCTGGATCTGAGCAGCTGGGATCTGGCCTTCAACGGAGCCGAGCCGATCCGCCCCGAAACGTTGGATCGCTTCGCGACGGCGTTCGCGCCCTGCGGCTTTCGACACGCGGCGTTTTATCCGTGCTACGGTCTGGCCGAGGCCACGTTGATCGTTGCGGGCGGAGCGAAGGCGGCTCCGCCACACGTCATGTCATTCGATCGCACGGAGCTGGGCTCCGGCCACGTGATCGAGACGACCGCCGAGCACAGCCAGCCGTTCGTAGGCTCCGGCCAGTCCCTGCTTGAGCAGCAGATCGCGATCGTCGATCCGCAGAGCATGACACGCTGCCAGCCGGATCAGGTCGGCGAGATCTGGGTAGCTGGGCTGAGCGTCGCGCATGGCTACTGGAACCGGCCCGAGACCACCGAGCAAACATTCAGAGCGCGTATCGCCGGCACGGACGAAGGGCCATTTCTGCGCACCGGCGACCTCGGCTTCATCCAGGGCGGCGAGCTGTTTGTCACCGGGCGGCTCAAAGATCTGATCATTGTTCGCGGGCGCAACTATTATCCGCAAGACATCGAGCTGACCGTCGAGCGCAGTCATCCCGCGCTGCGGCCCGGAGCCGGCGCGGCGTTCGGCATCGAGGTTGGCGGCGAAGAGCAGATCGTCGTCGTGCACGAGATCGACCGGCAGCACCGCCGCGTCGAGATCGAGTCGGTGGTCGGCGCGATCCGGCAGGCCGTCGCAGAGCAGCACGAGCTGCGTGTGTACAGCATCGCGCTGATCAAGCACGGCAGCATTCCCAAAACGTCGAGCGGCAAGATTCAGCGCCACGCCTGCCGCAACCAGTTTCTGTCGGGCGATCTTCAACTGATCGGCAGCAGCACGCTGGAGGCGGCCAGCCTGGAGCAAAACGACGAAACGCTGAGCGGCGAGGAGATTCTGGCGCTCGTGGCGGACGAGCGACTGGCCCGCATTGAGGCGTATCTTCAGGCGCAGGTCGCGCAGGTACTCAGAAGCGCCGAGCGTCCCCGTCTCGACGCAGCGATCGGCGGGCTGGGCCTGGATTCGCTGATGGCCGTCGATCTGCAATACCGGCTCGAAAGCTCGCTGGGCGTGCTGGTGCCGATGGCGCAGTTCTTCGAGGATACAACCCTGAGCCGGCTAGCCGCGCAGATCCTCAGCGACATCACCGACGCCCCCGGTTCGCTTGCCACGCTCCAGGAGTCGGCGCAGCCTGGCGACAAGTACGCGCTCTCGCCCGGCCAGCAAGCGATCTGGTTTCTGCATCAGCTCGCGCCGGAGAGCGCCGCCTACAACATCGGCAGCGCCGCGCGGGTGCAGGGCGATCTGCATGTAGCAGCGCTGCGGCGAGCCTTCCAAGCCGTCGTCGATCGGCATCCGGCGCTACGCACAACCTTTGGTCTGCGCGACGGCAACCCCGTGCAATCGGTTCAGCCCTCGGTCTCGGCTGACTTCGTGGTAGAGGATGCTTCAAGCTGGGACGCGGCGGCGCTCGACGATCGGCTGACGGCCGAGGCGCATCGGCCTTTCAACCTTGAGCACGGCCCACTGCTGCGAGTGCGCATCTTCAAACGCTCGGAGCGCGAGCACGCTCTACTGCTGGTGGTGCATCACATCGTAAGCGATCTCTGGTCGCTGGCGACGATCGTTCATGAGATCGGGCAGCTCTACCCGGCTGAGCTGGACGGGCGCTCACTCGATCTCGCGCCGCTGTCGCTGCGCTACGCCGATTATGTCGCGTGGCAGCGCGATCTGCTGGCCGGTCCCGAGGGCGAGCGGCTGTGGTCCTACTGGCAGCAACTGCGCGACGTTTCCACCGCGCTGGATCTGCCGGCCGACCATCCGCGCCCCAGTGTTCAGACCTTTACCGGTGCCGCGCACACTTTCCAGCTTGGGCCAGAGCTGACCCGTGAGCTTAAAGCGCTGACCCAGGCCACGGAGACTACGCCGTTTATGGCGCTGCTGGCGGCGTTTCAGGTGCTGCTGTATCGCTACTCGGGGCAGGAATCGTTTCTGGTTGGCTCGCCGACGAGCGGCAGAAGCCGCGCCCGGCTGGCGGATAGCGTCGGCTACTTCGTGAACCCGGTCGCTCTACGCGCCGATCTTGCGGGCCGGCCGACCTTTAGCGAGCTGCTCGGACGCGTGCGGCGCACTGTTCAAGGCGCGCTGAGCCACCAGGATTATCCTTTTCCTCTGCTGGTGGAGCGCTTGCAGCCGGAGCGCGATCCTAGCCGCTCACCGCTCTTCCAGACGATGTTTGTGCTCCAGCAAGGCCACATCGCCGGGCAGGAGCAGCTGGCGGGCTTCGCGCTGGGCGATAGCGGCGCGCAGCTACAGATCGATGGGCTTCAGCTCACAGCACTGGAGCTTGAGCAGCAAGTCGCGCAGTTCGACATCACCTTAATGATGGCGGAGCTGGATGATGACCTGGTCGGATCGCTCCAGTACAACAGCGATCTTTTCGAGCCTGCGACAATGGCGCGCCTGGCAGATCATTTCCAGCAGTTGCTTCAGGCGATCGTGGCCGATCCGCACCAGCGCGTGACGGCGCTGCCGCTTCTGACCATCGAGGAGCGCCAACAGCTGCTCAGCTGGAATCAAAGCGCGCTCGCCGTGCCCGACGTGGGCAGCATTCCCCAGGCGTTCGAGGCGCAGGCGGCGCGCACACCTGCGGCGACGGCGCTGATCGTCGGCACACAGCGGCTAACGTATCACGAGCTGAACCAGCGGGCCAATCAGCTGGCGCACGCGCTGCGGGAGCGCGGGATCGGGCCGGAGGTGCGCGTGGGCGTGTGCCTCCATCGCACGGCTGATCTTGTGGTAGCGCTGCTGGCGGTGCTCAAGGCCGGCGGCGCGTATGTCCCGCTCGATCCCGCCTATCCCCAGGAGCGGCTGCGCTTCATGCTCACCGACGCCCAGGCGCCGCTGCTCCTGACGCAGTCGTCACTCACGGAGCGCGTGCCCACCCACGACGCGGCCGTGCTCTGCCTCGATACCGATTGGCAATCTATCGCGTCCCAGCCGACGCACAATCCACCATGGAGCAATCACGCGCTGAATCTGGCGTACCTGATCTACACGTCGGGCTCCACGGGCCGGCCGAAGGGCGTGGCGATCACGCACCACAGCGCGGCGGTGCTGCTGGGGTGGGCACAGCAGGCGTACACGCCGGAACAGCTGGCGGGCGTGCTGGCGGCGACCTCGGTCTGCTTCGACCTGTCGGTCTTTGAGCTGTTCGTGCCGCTGAGCGCGGGCGGCACGGTGATTCTGGCCGACACCGCGCTCGACCTGCCCACGCTGCCCGCCGCCCAGCACGTCACGCTGCTCAATACGGTGCCCTCGGCCGCCGCTGAGCTGCTGCGCCTGGACGGCCTCCCGCCCTCCGTGCAGACGGTCAACCTGGCCGGCGAGCCGCTCCCGCAGGCGCTGGCCCACGATCTGTATGCCCACGGCACGGTGGCACAGGTCATCAACCTGTACGGCCCCTCGGAAGACACCACCTACTCGACCTGGGCCGTCATCCCGCAGCCCGTCACCGAAACCCCCACCATCGGCCGGCCGATCGCCCACACGCAGGCCTATGTGCTGGATGCAGACATGCAGCCGGTGCCGCTCGGCGTGGTGGGCGAGCTGTATCTCGGCGGCGATGGGCTGGCGCGCGGCTATCTCCATCGGCCCGATCTCACCGCTGAGCGCTTCGTGCCCGATGCGTTCGGTGCTGCGGGCGCGCGGCTCTACCGCACGGGCGACCGCGTGCGCTATCGCGCCGATGGCCAGCTGGACTTTCTCGGCCGGCTGGATCACCAGGTGAAAGTGCGCGGTTTCCGCATCGAGCTGGGCGAGATCGAGCAGGCCCTGCGCCGGCACGCCGCGATCGCCGCCGCCGTGGCCATCGTGCGCGCGGAGGTACCGGGCGACCCGCGCATCGTGGCCTACGTCGTGGCGAACACAGAAACAACCGAACAACCGAACACAGGGGATACTTCGGACGGGGCTCGGTGCTCGGTGCTCGGTGCTTCGGACCTCCGTCGCTTCCTGGACGCCACGCTCCCACCCTACATGGTGCCGTCGGCGTTCGT
>DASWTW010000119.1:0-49940 GCA_036401895.1 Herpetosiphonaceae bacterium
GCGGCCTGCGACCGGATATTACGTTTTATCTGGACTTGCCGGCCGAGCAAGGATTGGAGCGCAAGCATCGCGCCGCGCAGCGCTCCAACAGTGCCAGCCCGCTCTCGCCCAGAGTGCAGGCCGCCGAGCCGGTAGAGTGGAATCGGCTGGATGCGCGCGATCTGGACTATCACGAGCGGGTGCGCGAAGGCTTTCTTGAGCTGGTTCAGCTTGAGCCTGAGCGCTGGCGTGTGCTCGACGCGCATCTGCCGATGGACGATCTGTCGGAGCTGATCTGGCAGACGGTTGAGCCGGCTCTCGTTTCGATTCGTCGCCTTGAGGAGCACCCTCTGTGAAATTGTTGATCTCCGTCATCCAGCGCCAGGATGAGCACGTTTTGACCAAGGCGCTCTCCGATCGACATATTGGCGTGACGCGCGTCAGCAGCAAAGGCGGCTTTCTGCGCGAGGGTAACGTCACGCTCTTTATCGTCGTTCCCGACCACAAGGTAGAGGACGCGATGCAGGTCATTCGCGACAACTGCTACACGCGCACCAAGTTTGTCGCGCCGCTGCCACCGATCGCCGAGACCGGAGAGTTCTACCCTTCCACGCCGATCGAGGTGCAGGTCGGCGGGGCAACAGTCTTTGTGGTCAATGCCAAGGTGCTGGGCCGCGCCTAGCTCCTGGTCTGCGTCTAGCCGTAGCTCATCAGCCGGTAGGCGACGGCCGCCGAGAGCCTGCGCGACAGCAGGCGGTTAGACCAGACGCTGAGCGCGTTGAGCCGGCCGGGAACCACGCTCGGCTTGCCCTTGAGCATACTCTCGATCCCGATGCGCGTCACATCTTCGCTTTTCATCATCGCCAGCCGCTGGTACAGGCTGGCCTGCTGCCCCGACACTTTCAAAAACTCGGTTGCGGTGATGCCCGGCGAGATCACGGTGCAGCGCACATTGGTCTTGCGCAGTTCATAGCTCAGCGCCTCGCCGAAGTTGAGCACAAAGCTCTTGGCGGCGGAGTAGCTGGCGTACAGCGGCGAGGGCTGGTACGCGCCGATCGATGAGACCAGCAGGATAAAGCCGAAGTTGCGCGCGACCATATCTTTGACGCAAAGCTTGGTCAGATGCATAAGCGTGATAATATCCAGCTCCAGCATATTCTTCTCACGCTCCCACTCGATCTCGGTGAACCGGCCGTAGAGCCCATAGCCGGCATTGTTGATCAGCACATCGACCTGTTTGCCTGCCGCTTGAATCTGATCGTAGAGGGTTTGCGGCGCGTCGTCGGCTGCCAGATCCATCGGGATGATCTGCACGTCCACGCCGTAGCGCTGCCCGATTTCCTCCTGCACGGCGCGCAGCTGGTTTTCGCGGCGAGCGACCAGGATCAGGTTGCAGCCACGCGCCGCCAGATGCCGCGCAAAGTCTACGCCTAAGCCGCTGGAAGCGCCGGTTACAAGTGCGGTCTTGCCTCGCAGATTGGTATCCATACTTTAGCTCCTGGATGATAAATACTGCACGCCGTAGAGCAGCGTTTGCAGCGTCGCGGAAAACTCGCGTGCAAAGTCGATCGCAAAGATCTTTAGCTCGTGCTCGTCCAGCACACGTTGCACGACGGGTGCGGGATCGGCCATATGCTGGAGACCGATCGCCAGCGCATTGATGTGCAAGATGATCCGCGCTCCCTGTCCTGTGGTGAGAAACGGCAGCCGCTGCTCAAGCAGTGCTCCCGTGCCCGATACATGGCCGAGCAACATCTGCTTGAAGTGCAGCGCGGTCTCAAAGTCGATATTCTGCTCCAGCACGGTGTGCATGATCGCCAGGAGACGCGTCAAGCCTGGACGCTGCTTGAGCGTTTCGCACAGAATCTCCACTACCTGTATCACCGGATCGTCCTCTGGCGCGGCCGGCATTGCTTGCAGCCGCATGTTCACCTCGGCAAACCAGGCGGCTAACTGCTGCTCCTGAAGCGATAAGAATAGTTCTTCTTTGGTCTTGAAATACAGGTAGACCGTGCCTTTAGCCAACCTCGCACGCTCGGCAACTTCGTTGATCGTGAGTGATTGGTAGCTGGCAGCTTGAAATAGCTCCCATGCTACGTCTAACAGCACCTGCCGCCGCTCTTGTTTCTGCTCGTCTTTAACTGCGCGTCGTCGCATTGATAAGGTGCTTCCCCTATGATTGAAGTAAATGACCTTTGGTCAATTATAAATGACCGTTAGTCAGTTGTAAAGAGGGCGAAATAATATTCCACGAGAATCAAGCGGCAATCGTATCAGGAAGCCAACAGTGGCATTTTGATTGCTTTCTGACAAAAAGATGGTATGATGCCATACTAAGGCTTCACAGAGCTACGTTAGCGTGGGCGAGTGAGCCTTAGATCTTGTTCAGGAGCTTTTCTCGTGGAGAATATTTTAGACATTGCGCGAACGGTTGCCCTGGTTCTCGGCGCATACTATGTGCTGCTGTTGTTCGCGACGGCAGTCTGGACCTACCGCGACATTCGCTCGCGGACACAAGACATCACCGCGCAGGTGCTGGCGGTGGCGCTGGTGCTGGTGCTTCAGCTGCCTGGTCTTGTGCTCTACCTTTTGATGCGTCCGAAGCAGACCCTCGCCGAAAAATACGAGCGCGCGCTCGAAGAAGAATATTTGCGCCGCGACATCGAAGACGATCATGTGTGCCCCAGCTGCCAGCGCGGCGTGGACTCAGAGTTTATTGTGTGCCCGTACTGCCTGACTGAGCTGCGGCGGCGCTGCCATACCTGCGAGCGCACCGTCGATTTGACGTGGCAGGTCTGCCCGTACTGCGGCTCGACGGCGGGCATGAGCAGTGCCGGCGCTGCGACGATGCAGATGGAAGTTGCACGCGCAAAAGTGTATTCCTAGCCCGCACATCTACACAGCGAAGCGCGCCCGATCTCGTTGCGAGATCGGGCGCTGTTGTTTGGTCAGAGCAATAGTTGAGGATCAGGAAGCCTGCTCGTCCTCGGGTGGCGCGACCTCAGCCTGAGGCTGCGCGGGCGCTGGCTGATCCGCCGCCGTTTCCGCGGCGCTGGTTTGTGCCGCCTGCTGTTTGGCCAGCGACTCGCCGATGCTCGGCGTGGTGATAGTGATCGCCGCGAAGATCGCGAGCAACTCAGCGGCTAGCAGAGCCATCGGTGCCCACTGCGGCAGGTCGACGTACAGGCCGATCACACCCAGCGCAAACGCAGCCATGGCCGCCGCAACCCACCAGCGCGGACGAATCAGATCGATCATATTCCCTCGCATCTATGCCACAGGACGAACCGGCGGCTCGTCCTGTGCGTTTGGGCATTGACTACCGAACGTTAGCGCGGCGTGAGCTGGATCGTTGCTTTGGACTGCGGCGACGGCAGCGGTGGCGGCAGATCCGGCAAATCCTCGGGCGACTCAAAGACCTTGAGCGTATTGTAGCGCGTGTCGCGCTTGGCCGGAATGTAGCCCGCCTGGCGAATCAGCTGGTGCAGATCGCGCTCGCTCATGCGCTGGTAGGTATCGTGCGAAGCTTGCGAGACCACGTTTTCTTCCAACATGGTCGAGCCCATGTCGTCGATGCCGTAGTGCAGCGAAACCTGCCCGACCTTCGGGCCCATCGTGACCCACGACGCCTGCATGTGCTTAATGTTGTCGAGCATAATGCGCGCGATGCACATGTGGCGCAGGTACTCGACCGGCGTCGCGCCGTAGCTTTCTTTGAAGCGGCTGCGGCCCATCGAGGTCATCTCCGAGTGCTGGAGCGGCCAGGCGATAAAAGCCGTGAACGTGTTGCCGTGCGCCGCCAGACTCTCGTCGGTCAGGTCGCGCAGGCGCATGAAGTGGTTCATGCGGTGGTTGAGATCTTCGCCGAAGCCGATCACCATCGTCGCGCTGGTAGCCAGATCGAGCGCCTGCGCCTCGCGCATGACGTTGATCCAGTCGTCGGCCTTCTGCTTCTTGGGCGACACGCGGCTGCGGATCTCGTCGTCCAGGATCTCAGCGCCGCCGCCGGGCAGGCCCGCCAGACCAGCCGCCTTGAGCTCGGTCAACACTTCGCGGATCGTCATGCCGTACAGCTCGGAGAAGTTTTCGATCTCCGAGGGCGAGAACGCGTCGAGCTCGATCGATGGGTAGTGCTCGCGCAGGTAGCGCAGCAGGCCGGTGTAGTAGTCGAAGGGTAGATCCGGGTGATGGCCGCCCTGCATCAGAATGCGACTGCCGCCGACGCGTACCAGCTCCGCCACGCGCTCGCCGATCTGCTCAAAGGTTTGAACATAGGTTTCGGCGTGGCCGGGCGGGCGGTAAAAGCCGCAGAAGGAGCAGTTGGTGGTGCAGACGTTGGTATAGTTGATGTTGCGATCGACCAGGTAGGTAACGATCTTCCCGGGAACGCGAATCTGTCGCGCCGAGCTGGCCGCCAGACCAAGATCGTTGAGATCGGCCTCGCGGTAGAGTAGCAGCCCTTCCTCGGGGCTCAGGCGCTGGCCTTGGCTGGCGCGCTGCAAAAGATCATCGATGTGCGCAGATAACATAGCGCTATCCTCGTACCAGGCGCTGTTGGGAAACAACGTCTGGTTTGTGCAAAATAGAACTAGCGCTATTGTACCGTACGCGCCGGCGCTGGACAATACGGCGGGCAGAGTAGGCTGTGATCGGATCTGCGGAGGGATGCTATACTGTGACGCTTGCGGAGAAGGAGCGGCGGAACGACCAAGCGGAGTTAAGATCATGACCTTCGATGTTACACGCGCCCGCGCCGACACGCCGGGCTGCGAGCATGTGCTGCATTTGAATAATGCCGGCGCCGCTTTGATGCCGCGTCAGGTGCTGGACGCGACAACAGGGCATCTGGATCTTGAGGCCAGAATCGGCGGCTACGAGGCGGCCGAGCAAGCCCACGCGGCGCTTGAGCGCGTGTATGACGCGACGGCCACGCTGCTCAACTGCGGCGCCGACGAGATCGCCGTTGTGGAGAACGCGACGCGCGCCTGGGATATGGCGTTCTACGCTGTGCCGCTCAAGGCCGGCGATCGTATCCTGACGGCGATGGCCGAGTATGCCAGCAACTATATCGCCTATTTGCAGGTTGCCCGGCAGACCGGCGCGATCGTGGAGGCGATTCCTAACGACGAGCACGGTCAGCTCTCGGTCGAGGCGCTGCGCGAGATGATCGACGAGCGCGTGAAGCTGATTGCGATCACCCATGTGCCGACCAACGGCGGCCTGGTGAATCCGGCGGCGGCGATCGGCGCGGTGGCGCGTGAGCACGGGATTTTGTATCTGCTGGATGCCTGCCAGTCAGTCGGGCAGATGCCGATCGATGTCGAGCAGATCGGCTGCGATATGCTCTCGGCGACCGGCCGCAAGTTTCTGCGCGGCCCGCGTGGCACCGGCCTGCTCTATGTTCGGCGCGACGTGCTGGAGCGGCTGGAGCCACCGTTCCTGGATCTGCACGCGGCGGAGTGGATCGCGCCCGATCGCTTCGAGATCCGGCCCGACGCCCGGCGCTTCGAGAACTGGGAGACCAACTATGCGGGCAAGATCGGACTGGGGGTGGCGGTCGACTATGCGCTCTCGTGGGGCCTCCCTGCGATCTACGAGCGTGTACGTCTCCTGGCGGATCGGCTGCGCGCTCAGCTCGACGAGATTCCCGGCGTGACGGTGCGCGATCTTGGCGTCGAGCGCTGCGGAATTGTGACCTTCAGCCTGTCCGGTAAGCGTGTCGAAGAGCTGCGCCAGACGCTGATCGAGCAGCGCATCAACGTTTCCACGACGACGGTGACCTCGACGCGGCTGGACATGGAGGCCCGGCAGCTGAGCGAGATGGTGCGCGCGTCGGTGCATTACTACAACACGGAAGAGGAGATCGAGCGTTTCTGCACGACGCTGGCGACGCTGGTATGAGGATTGTTCAATATAACCTGACGACGACGACCAAGGAAGGCGGCGTCGAGACGTTTGTGTGGGAGCTGAGCCGCCATCTGGCCCGGCGCGGCCACACGGTGACGATCGTTGGCGGCGCGGGCGCGATCAGCCGCAGTGTTCCCGGCGTGCGCGTGCTGCGCTTTCCGTTTGTGGATCGCATGGCCTGGCGCTCGCTGAAGCCGCTGCGCCGACATATCGAGCTGACCAAGCTTTTGGAGCGTATGTCGCTGATGCCGGCCGCCGTGCCGAATCTGCTGCCGCTGCGGCCTGAGATCGTGCATCTACACAAGCCCTACGACTTCCCGATCGGGCCGCTGCTGCATCTGGCGGGCGCCAAGGTGATCTACCACGGCCACGGCGAGGATTTCTACCCACTGGATCGGCCGCTGTCACGCACCGCCGACGCGATGCTTTCCTGCTCCGGCTACAACGCCGAGACTGTCGCCGCGCACTACGGCACGCAGCCCGAGGTCGTCTTCAACGGCTTCGACAGCGATCTGTTTGCGCCCCAGACCGTCGATCCACAGCTCAGGGCGCAGCTGCTGGCCCCGGATGAGCACGCGATCGTGCAGATCGGGCGGCTTCAGCCCTGGAAAGGCATGCAGTACACGATCGAGGCGCTGCGGCTGCTGGTGCCGCGAGTCAAGGCCCGGCTGCTGATCGGTGGCGAGGGAACGTATCGCCCAACGCTGGAGCGGCTGGTCGCGGAGCTGGGCCTGAGCGAGCATGTTACGTTTCTGGGCAATGTGCCGCATCAGGATGTGCCCCGGCTCTACGCGCTGGCCGATGTGGTGCTGGGAACCAGCTTCGCCAGCGAGACCTTTGGCATGGCGCTCTGTGAGGCGCTGGCCTGTGAGCGGCCGGTGATCGCCTCGGATTGGGCCGGCTATCGCGAGGTGGTGATCGACCAGCAGACCGGCCTGATCGTCCCGGCTCAAGATCCGCCCGCGCTGGCTGCGGCGATCGAGCGGCTGCTCGGCGATCGAAACCAGGCGCGACGGCTGGCGGCGAACGGCCGGCAGCATGTTCACGCGGCTTTTACCTGGGAAGCCGTAACCGATCGCGTCGAGGCGGCCTACCGGCGTCTGGTGGGTCGCGCATGAGCCAGCCGCACACTCCACGAGCGCCGCTACGAATCGCGATGGTCGGCATGGGCGGCGTGACCAGGCAGTTTCGGCACTGGCCCGAGCGCGTGATCGGGCGGGCGCTGGTGCGGCGTGGTCACTCGGTTGTCAACATTGCCTACCACGATCCCAAGCATCCGGCGCTGACCAGCTGGCAGGAAGAGGTCGACGGCATTCAGGTACGACGCGTGCCGGTGCGTCACTGGCCCAACAATCGCCTGCGGGACGCGCTCGAAGCGACGAGTCCGTTCGACGTGATGTATTTGCAGCATCCGCGTAATGTGCTGGCCTACGGCGCCACACGCTGGGCCAAAGCGCGGGGCATTCCCACGGTCTATACCTGGAATGGTCCGTTCCATGATCGCTATCTGGTCGACGATCGCGAGCGGCCCTACGACGAGCAGCCGAAATACGAGCGCATCATCTGGTCGCTGCCCGAGGTGCTGCGGCGAACGCGGCGTGACGGCAAGCTGCGCGATCATCTGCGCAACTACTGGCTGCACTGGCCGATCGCCGTCGCCGACGCGCTGATGCCGATCTCGCAGCACGAGGCCGGTTGTGTGCGCACGGCCGGGCTGACGCAGCCGCAGTTCGTCGTTCCCCAGTGGCTGGACTTCGCCGCGATCGAGGCCGCGCCGCTCAATCTGCCGGATCTGCCGCGTCCCGCGCTGCTGTTCATCGGCCAGCTCTCGCCGCGCAAAGGCTACGATCTGCTGCTGCGCGCGCTGCCCGTGGTGCTGCATCGCTATCCAACGGCGACGGTGCTGATGGTCTCGGGGCTGAACCAGGAGGATCGCGCCAAGCTGGATCAGATGGCGCGGGAGCTGGGTATTGCTGAGCGGGTGCAGGTGCTGGGCCGTGTCGAAGATAGCGAGCTGGTCAATCTCTACCGGGCGGCCGATCTGTACATCACGCCGACGCGCTACGAGGGCTTTGGGCTCACGCTGCTTGAGGCGATGACCGCCGGCTGTCCGCTGATCTCGACCGATATTCCGGTGGTCAACGAGACGGTGCAGCACGGAGTCAACGGCTGGCTCACCCGCTACGACGATCCCGAGGATCTGGCACGTAGCATCCTCACGCTGCTCGACGACGAAGCGCTGCGACGCCGCCTGGTCGCGGGCGGCCACCAGACGATCGCGACACGGTTTCGTGAGGAGCGGCTGGTGGCGCAGGTGGAGGATGTATTTTACGGTGTGCTAGGTCGCTCCAAGGTGGGATGAAGCTGTTCTTCAAAAGGCTGGGCTGGTGCGCAGCCGCACTGATTCTCTGCGCCGGCATCAGCCTCTGGTTTCTGCGTGTCTTTGGCTTTCGCCATCCCGCTTTCGCCATGCTCGTCAATTGGATGTGCATGACCTGGATGGTTGTAGCCGGGCAGCTCATCGATTTTGCCTTACCGTCAGGCTACTACCGCATCCACGCATTCGAACGTAGTGGGCGGGTGTACGAGCGTGTAGGGATTCGGCGGTTCAAACGTCTGATGCTGCGTGAGCCGCTGTCCCGGCTCAACCCGGCTCTGCGGCTTTCCCACGATCGGACGTTTTCCGCGCTGCGCCAGCTGGACCATGAGATGCGCAAGGCCGAGACGAGCCATGTCTACATCCTCATCTTCATGCTTTCCCTCACGGGCTATGCGCTGCTCCGCCAGTGGCTCGACGCCGCTAGCTGGCTGCTCGCGTTCAATCTCCTCCTCAACGGCTACCCGATCATACTGCAACGCTATAACCGCGCCAGGCTCCAGGTGTTTATAGAACGGAGCATGCGCTAAATCCCGCATTCAGGGAGCTGTGTTGTGCGAGGCAAAGCTAGTATGAGACCGAATAAGCAACTAAGGATTAATTCCGTCCCTTCTTTTTCAGCTTTGTTTCAATTGGCACAATTTCTCCATGTTTGTTTCTCGTCCATTTCAGCTTTTCCATCCATTCTATGTCTGGCTCCAATACCACATCGGGTGATTTAGGTTTCATTGAACGAAATTCTTTAGGTCCATAAGCTATTGCAATATCTTCTGCTGCAAGTACAGATTGATATAAATGTAGAAAAAGGTCGGATAGGAAAGCGTAAAGAGCAGATGGGGTTTGTGGAACTTTGTGATATGCAGGAAATATGGGATTAAATAAATCGTCTCTCATAAACTTTGTCGGCTTTATTTCTTCTCTAGTAGGATCAGCAAAAAGCCAAGTGACTGTGCCTTCTCCTAGTACACATAAACATCGTACAACTTCAAGCCTCTTTAGCGTTTTGTTGATGAGAAAAAATCTTTCGACAAGCTTATCAATCTCGACTCCTTTTTTCAGGGATGTCGCGATGATAGCAGAATATAAAGGATTTTTTAGACCATGAAAACAGCCATCAAGATCATAATTCTCAACTAAGCGATTAGCATTTGTTTGAGGTCTATCTAGCCTATGACAAACTACAAGCTTCTCCATGGCTTCATCCAGAATTTTATAATCAATAGATTGCTTCACTTCACAAACAGCATAAACTCCTTCAATCGGTAAGTGGAATCTTCTAGATTCTGGTGTTGCTCCTGCTTTAATTGCTGGAAACCATAGATCATTGAAAATAATAATATCGCAGTCCCCAGCGGTTCTACCATACCTATCGTTAATCACACCTGATCGCACTGAATATCGATTAGGGAGAAGGTGTATTAATTCATTGCGTAGGATGTCTTCTACACTTGGCCCAGAGTCGTAATTATCGATATTCATCTCTTTTTCTAGCTGAACTCTGAGTTGGATTACTTCTTCTAAACCAATACAACGCTTCAGAAATGCTCCTTGGAGTGTTTCAACTTTGTCTGCTCTTGGTTGCCATACCGAAGTATCTGGCAATTCTGGTATGTTAGCCTCTGTACCTCCTTTATGATTCGGCATTGGTGGAACGGTGCGTCCTTTGGGACGCCGACGCTTATTACTATTTGACATAAACTTCTCTAGAATGATTGATCTTGAATTTGCTTCGAGTATATCAAGCCGTGTTGTTTAGAGCAACGAGTTTCACTATATTGATCATTTACGATTGTGCTAATTCGCACGCCAACAACTACAGTTCAGGGCATGCCAGTGACATGCCCTGAAGTGACATCTACGATTTGATTCGGCGAGTTTCCAGCGTTACTCCGCGCCGGACTCGCCCTGACGCTGGCGGTAGATCTCCAGCGCCCGCGTCAGAAACGCGCCCTCTTCCTCGCCCCACGGCAGCGAGATCGGCCGCTGCTCCTGGGGCATGGCATCGATGTTTTGCCAGAGCGTCTTAAGCCCGGCCTCGATCTCGGGGCTGCCCTGCGTAAAGGCAAAGATCAGATCGCTCTGGAGCTTGGCGGCGGCCTGCGCGTCGGGGCTGGCCGGGTCCGCGCCCTCGGCGACGAGGCGGCGCAGCTCGGAGGCCAGAAACGCGTACTGCTGATCGACGCCCTTCTGATCTTCCTCGGTCCACACGCCGCGCCCTGCCAGCTGGCGCTGCGCCTCCTCAGAGTAGGACTGATTCGAAACATCGGCCAGCGTCTGGCGCTGCTCCTCGGTAAAATATTTGCCGACCCAATCGTTGTTCTGTTCCATTTGAATCACCTGAATCACTTGTACAATCGGCTCCCAGTTCCAGGGGCCGGTGCTGACCAGCTTCTCGGCCTCTTCGATCGCCTGAATGATCGTGTCGAGCTGCGTGCGTTTTTCGCGCATCATCGCCTTTTGCTTGGCGAGCACCTCCCGAAACCGCTGCGGATTCGTCTGAAGGTAGCGCTTGATCTCTTCAAGCGAGAAGCCCAGGAACTTGAGCGCAAGAATCTGCTGAAGATTCACCAGGTCGTCGTCGCTGTAGAGCCGGTGGCCCGACTCGGTGTACTGCGAGGGTGGCAGCAGTCCTACCTTGTCGTAGTAGCGCAACGTTCGCACCGATACGGCCGCTTTCTGCGCGAATTGGCTGGTGTGGTAGAACCGTCGATTCAACTCGTTCCTCCTTTCTGGGCGGAAGTATAAAAGGTGACGTAACGTCATACGCAAGCGCGACTTTGGTCCAATCTCCGGTACAATGTCACAGCCGCGAGAAGCGTCGGAAGATCGGCGCTCACGGCCTGATTATTAGCATGAGCTGCTCGTCGCTGTGGCGGCGTGGCTCCCACGATACACAGAAGGTACATCATTCGATGCGGATTTGCTACCTGGCCTATCCTACCAGCCTCACGCTCCAATCGGCGAACGCGATCCAGACCTGGACCACGCTGCGCGAGCTGCGGCGGATCGCGCCCGAGACGCTGGCGCTGATCCCGGCGAAATTTCGCGAGCCGTCGCGCTTCGGCGAGGTTGGCGCGACTCACCTGCTGCGTCCGGGAATCGGCCGGCTGTCGCGCTTCTACAAAACGACGCTGCTGTACTACCTTGAGCACAGCGCCTGGGCCTGGATGTGCTTCTTCTATCTGCTGCTGGAGCGGCTGCGTGGCCGGCGCTACGACGTGATCTACGTTCGGCAGATCGTGATCGCGGCGTGGTGGGCCGGGCTGCTGGGTCGGTGGTATGGCGCGCGTGTGATCTACGAGGCGCACGATTGGGAGACGGTCAATCCGTCGCGGGCCAAGGAGCGCTGGGCCGAGGGTCTGCTGCATCTGCTGGATCGTGTGGCGCTGACACGGAGCGATGCGGTTGTCTCGCTGACGCAGCATTTTCTGCGCGAGCTTGAGCGGATCGGCTGGCGGCCCCGATGCAGCGCGGTGATCCCGGACGCCTTCGACGCCGATGTGTATCAGCCCGAGGAGCGAGCGTCGGCGCGGCAGGCGCTGGGCTTCGACCTCGACACGCTGTTGATCGTCTACGCGGGTATGACCTTTGCGCATCGCGGGCTGGATCGGCTGGTGCAGGCGTTTGCCAACGCACAGCTGCCGAACGCCAGGCTGATCTTTGTCGGTGGGCGGCCGCGCGAAGTAGCCGAGCTGCGCTCACAGGCCGAGACGCTGGGCATTGCCGAGCGGGTGCTGCTGGTGGAGCCGCAGCCGCAGCCGGTGGTCGCGCGCTACCTTGCCGCCGCCGACGTGCTGGCGATCCCCGATACCGTCACCGACGTGACCGCCTCGCCGCTCAAGCTGTTCGAGTACATGGCGATGGGCCGTCCGATCGTCACCGTCGATCTGCCCGCGCTGCGTGAGGTGATCGACGAGCGGGCAGCGCGCTTTGTCAGACGTGGCGATGTGGCCGATCTGCGGGCGGCGCTGATCGAGCTGGCGGGCGATCCTGCACGGCGGGAGCAGATGGGCTCTGAGGCGCATCGACAGGCGCAGGAGTGGACCTACGCCCGGCGAGCTGAGCGGATCGTAGAGCTGGCGCGGCAGATTGTAGCTGAGGCCGAGCGTGCTGTGTAGCTCTAGGCAAAAGAGTATGCCGCCTGCTAGAATGACGCGACCAAGCGAGCAAAAAGATGGATCGGTGGGAGCGCGATCATGTCAACAAACCAGCTGATTGTTTCATCTCCCGAGATTTTAGGCGGCACGCCCGTATTTGCTGGCACGCGCGTGCCGATTAAAAACTTGATCGATTACCTGGAAGCCGGTGATAGCCTTGATCAATTTTTAGAAGACTTTCCGTCTGTTGTGCGGGAACAGGCTATTCAAGTATTACGCCTTCTGCAAGCAACGCCGTAAGCATTAGCGATCGTTGAGGCCCACGCATGAAACCACCCGCCGCCACAACCGAAAAAGTCCCCCTGATCACCAAGCTTGCGTTCGGCGCGGGCGATGTTGGCCCGGCGGTTGCCTCGGCGATCATGGGCTTCTTCCTGCTCTACTTCCTGACCGATGTCGCGCGGCTCACGCCCGCTCTGGCCGGCACGATTCTGCTGCTCAACAAAATCTGGGACTCGGTCAACGATCCGATCATCGGCACGCTTTCGGATCGGATCACGACACGCTGGGGCCGGCGACGACCCTGGTTTTTGTTCGGGGCGATCCCGTTCGGCGTCAGCTTCTTTCTGCTGTTTCTGGTCCCGCCGCTGGGCGAGGCCGGCAAATTCTGGTATTACCTGCTTGTCTCGCTGCTGCTGGACACGGCGTTTACGGCGGTTAACGTGCCCTACACCGCGCTCACGCCCGAGCTTACCAATGACTACGACGAGCGCACCAGCCTGAACTCGTATCGCTTCGCGTTCTCGATCGGCGGCGGCCTGATCGCGGCGGTGCTGCATCCGGTGATTGTCAACGCGGTCCGGCCAGCCGGCGGCGAGCAAATGGGCTACATGATCTCCGCGCTGGTCTGGTCGATCTTCGCGACGCTGCCGTTTTTCTTCGCGTTCTGGGGAACCTACGAGCGTCACACGGCGGAAGAATCAGCCGAGCTGTCGTTTTTTGCGGGCCTCCGGATCGTCTTTGGCAACCGCGCGTTTCGCTACGTCGCCGGGATTTTTATGCTGTCGTGGCTGGTGCTGCAAACGGTGCAAACCGTGATCATTTATTATCTGACCTACTGGCTGCGCAAGCCGGATCTTACGCCGCTGGTGATTCTGGCGGTGCAGGGCAGCGCGCTGATCTGGCTCTTCATCTGGACGCGTGTCAGTCGCTCGGTCGGCAAAAAGGGCGTCTACTATCGCGGCATGTTCTTCTGGATTGCGGTGCTGCTCGGGTTGTACGCGGTGCAGCCCGAAACGCCGGGCTGGGTGCCGATCGTGCTGGGTCTGCTGGCCGGCGTGGGTGTTGCAACCGCCTACCTGGTTCCGTGGGCGATGCTGCCGGATGTGATCGAGCTAGATGAGCTTGAAACCGGCCAGCGGCGCGAAGGCGTGTACTACGGCTTTTTTGTGCTGCTGCAAAAGTTTGCGCTGGCGATCAACCTGTTTCTGATCGGCCAGCTGCTGGGTCTGACCGGCTACATCACGCCGCCGCCCGGCACGAACACGCCGATCGAGCAGCCGGCCAGCACGCTGTTCATGATTCGCCTGCTCGTCGGGCCGCTCCCGGCGCTGCTGCTGCTGGCAGGCGTGTTTCTGGTGTATCGTTTTCCGATCACCAGGGAGCAGCACGAGCAAACGCTGGCGGAGCTGGCACGCCGGCGATCGCGGGACGATGTTCCAACCACAGCTGATGGCAGCTACATGGAGCAGCCGGGCATCACGCCAGCAGCTTGATCGCGCCCGGCCGGATCTCGACCGTCACCTGTTGCAGCGCCGCGCCCAGGATCTCGCCGTCCACATGCACCGGCACCGGCGCAGCGGACTCGATCGTCACGTGCTGCGCGCGCGCCATGCGTACCTGTTTCAGCCCGGTATGTTTCCCGCGAATCACCTTGGGCACGTGCCGCAGAATCTCGTCCAGCCGCATGGCCGCACAGAGGCAGACATCAAACTGACCATCGTCGATCTCGGCATCGGGTGTGACCCAGAAGCCGCCGCCGTGGCAGCGCCCGTTGCCGATCGTCGTCAGCAGCATCGGCTGCTCGACTGTCTGGCCGTCGAAGTGAACGCGCATCGACGGCGCCTGGTAGTGCCGCAGTGCCCGCAGCAGCGCCACCAGATAGACCGCAAAGCCGCGCAGCCGGCTAGGTCGCTGGTTCTCGACCGCGATCTGTGCGTCGAAGCCGCAGCCCAGGCCATTGATAAAGGCGCGACCGTTGGCCACGCCCACATCCACCGGCCTGGGCTTGCCGTCACGCAGGCGCTGCGCCGCCAGCAGCGGCCGGTTGGGCGGCAGATCGATCATCTTGACCAGATCGTTGCCGGTGCCGATCGGGATCAAGCCCAGCGGCGTGGACGAGCCCAGCAGTCCGTTAACAACCTCGTTGATCGTACCGTCGCCGCCGACTGCCACGACCGCGCTGTAGCGATCTTGCTCGGCAGCGGCTGCCGCGAGCTGCTGCGCATGGCCGGGAAATTCGGTACGAGCCAGCTCAAAGCTCAGCTCGGCGGTCTGGAGTGCGGCGCGAACCGCTTGCTCACGCTGCGCGGCGTGGCCCTTCTGGGCGGATGGGTTGAGGATGACATAGAGCATGGCGTGTCTTCCGTGTAGGTCGGTTGCTCCGATTGTAGCAGCGCGCGCGCACTCCGACAATAGCTCGCGTGGCAGCAAAATGCCCCCAGAGTCGATCTGGGGGCTGTGTATTGACCAATCGGTAAGGCAGCGCGCTAGTTTCCCGAGCCGAAGTAGCCGCCCCTGTTGTCGGTGCCCATCTCACCATCGTCGAGAAAGCTGGTGCCGGAGCCGATCACGCCGCCGCCGTCGTCGCTCTTGTTGCCGGAGCCAAGGTAACCGCCGTCGTCGAGGAAGCTCGCGCTACCGGTGCGCGTGCCGGAGCCGATCAAGCCGTCGCCAGTGCGCGTGCCGTTGCCCATCTCGCCGTCGAGATACGTTGCCTGCGTGGTGCTAAAAGCTGCGATCAACAGCGCGGCGAGCAGAGGTCGATACCGATTCATGGGGGGAACCTCCTCCTGAAGTGATACGAAGGACTTGAACTATAGCGAGCAGGCACAGACCTGTAAAGGTCGATTCGTTAAAGATCGCTGACAGAGCCGGACTATTCGCGATTGGCGCGGCAGCGTGGTATAATCGCGGCCCGACTGTTGGAGTTGTAATCATTTTGAGCTATCTGCTCCCAATCGGACCATTTCATGTCGCGCTCCGCACACCGCAGCGGTTTGTCCTGCGGGCCGAGGCCGACATCATCCAGGATATTGAGTACCGCGACGGCTATAGCGATCGCTCGATTATTGAGCGGGTGCGGCGCGCGGATCTTGCCCGCAGCTATCCGCTGATCAACCGTATCTGCGGCGTTCACTCACATCATCACGCCCTGGCCTGGACAATCGCGCTCGAATCGCTGGCCGGGCTTGAAGTCTCTCCTCGCGCCCAGATGCTGCGCACCGTCGCCGCCGAGCTTGAGCGCGCCGCCTCCCACTTGCAGCAAACTGCGATCGTGTTTGGATTGATTGGACTTTCGCAGGTCCAGCGGCAGCTTGTCGCGCTGCGCGAGTGGATTCTGGCCGCCATGCAGCATCTGACCGGCCACCGGCTGGTGATCGACTTTGCGCGGCCGGGCGGCGTGCAGGTTGATCTGACCAACGAGGAGCGCGCCGCGATGCAGCGCTTGCTCAAGCGTCCCACCGAGGTGCTCTACAAGCTGATCGACCGGACGATCCGCCGCCGCGCTTTTACCCGGCGCGTGGTGGGCGTGGGCGGTCTTCAGCTATCCGCCGCCGAAACCTTTGGCCTCGCAGGCCCCGCCGGTCGGGCATCGGGCATCGCGCGCGATCTGCGCCTTGACGAGCCCTACGCGGCCTACGATGAGTTCGCGCCCGCGCAGGTCACGCAGACCGGCGGCGACACCTACGCGCGCGTGATGGTGCTGCTGCTGGAAGCCTACGATAGCTTGCAGATCGTGCTGCGGCTGCTGGATGCGCTGCCCGAAGGAGCCTGGCAGGGCCGTGTGCTGGAGTCGCTGCCGCGCGGAACAAGTACTGCTGTCGTGGAAGCGCCAATCGGGCCGCTGAGCTACACGATCGTCAGCAACGGCACGCAGCTTTCGATGATTCGCATCGAGACGATCGGCGCTCCCCATCGGCTGGTGTGGCGCGCGCTGCTGGCCGGTCAGCTGGTCGAGAACGCCGCGATCATTATCGCATCGGTCGCCGCGTGTACGACCTGTGCCGAGGATTAAGCCGTGACGCTGTTTCCGCTAAGCCCGCTGATCGTACTGCTTGTCGCCGCGCTGCTGATCTGGGTGCTCAACAACCACGTGCGCGCTTTTACGCAGGGCCTGATCGCGCTCGTGGCAATCTTGCTGGCGCTGGGCCTATCGATCGCGGGCCAGGCGCTGGGCTTGAGCCAGCAGCCGCTCGGCTTTGTGTGGAGCACGATCAACGGTCAGCCGATCACGGTCAGCCTCGCGACTGCCGGCAGCGCGGGATTTTTCGGCGCGATCCTGCTGCTCTGCGGTGCGGTCGCCGGCGGCGGCCTGGCCTGGACGCTCGGTCGCTCGACGCGTGCCTTCGGGCTGATGTTTGCGGGCCTGCTGGTGCTGCTGCTGGGCGGATTGCTGACGGCCTACAGCGGCATGAGCTTTGGCGCGCTGATCGGCCTGGGCGTGATCTGGCTCGGCGGCATGATTATGCAGCAAGTCACCATGGCGCATAATCGCGAGGCAACCTTTGCGGGATTGCCGCTGCTGCTGCTGGCGCTGGCGCTGTTTGTCTTGAGCCTCGCGCCGCAGATCAATGAAGCGCCGCTGAACGCGGTCGCCTGGCTGCTGGGCTGCATTGTGCTGATGGGCTTCGCGCCGCGCTGGGCAGTCGCGCCGACCGCGCCGCTGCTGGTGCGTGCTCCCATCGCCGCGCTGGGCCTGCCGCTGCTCGGCGGCTATCTGCTGATTACCTACGCCACCACCGCTGCCGCTAGCTGGTCGGTGCAGACCGGATTTAGCGTGCTGCTGCTGGGTGTCGCCGGCCTGCTCCTGGGCGCGATCAACGCCTTGACAGCGCGGCGGCTCGGCGATGCGTTTAGCTGGCAGCTCGTCGCGCAGCTTTCATTCCTGCTGATCTGCTTTGGAACGCGACAGCCTGCCGCCGGGCCGATCGCCGCTGGTCTGCTGGCGCATACGGCGGTCACGGGCCTGGGCCTCGCGCTGGCGATCGGCCAGTACGAGCGTGTGACCCGCAGCGATCGATTTGCCGAGCTGCCGCCGTTGCCGCGTCCGCTGCGCCGCGCCGGCATCGCCTATGGCCTGGCGGCGGTCTCGGCGGCGGGCATACCTCCGCTGCTGGGCTACGGACTGCGCCGTGTGGTGCTGCTGCTGGCGGCGACGCAGCCCTGGCTGCCGCCGATCGTGCTGGGCGCTTCGTCGCTGCTGGCGCTGAGCTACCTGCCGACGCTGGTCGTCTTCTTCCGCCGTCCCGCGTTTCGCTCGCCGATCGCCACGGTCGATCAGTCGGGCGGCGGCTGGCCACTGGCGCTGATGTGCGGCCTGCTGATCGGCGGCCTGCTTCCCGACTCGTTCTGGCAGTGGATCTTGGGCGATCCTTCAGTGCCGCAGCCGCAGGTCCCGCCGCTCGACTCGCTGGTGACGACTGGATTGCTGATGCTGCTGGTGCTGGCCTTGTTCGGTGTGATCAACCGGGCGCTGCGCAATCCGCGTCCGAGCCTGCACTTCACGGGCGGCGAGCCACTGGACGAAGAGCCGGGCTGGACGCTGCCCTTCGCCGCGCTGCGTCCGGTGCTGTCGCCGCTGGTGGTGCCGGAGCAGCCGCCGGGCCGCATGCTGGGCGTGTGGCTGCGCGAGCAGCGCGATCGTTTGACTACGCCGCTGCAAGCGCTGGAGCGGCAGTATTACCTGGCGATCGTCGTGGTAAGCCTGATCAGTGTCTTGCTGCTGGCAATCTAATAGAGAACAAAGAACAAAGGAACAAAGGAAACCTGAAATCAATGGTCATAACCTGTTCTTTGTTCTTTGTTTCGCTGTTCTACCTATAAGCCTATGACGCTTGCGACTGGAATCTTAATCGTGCTCCTGCTGCTGGTGGGAGCGCTGGTGATCATCGAAGATTGGCGCGTGACGATCCCGGTGCTGTTTGCCGCCGAGCTGTGCCGCATCGGGCTGATGTACCAGTCGGCGATCTTTGCCACGGCCGGCCGCACGACGCTGCTGCTGGTTGAGATCCTGACGGCGGCGAGTGCCGCGGCGATCCTGCTGGTGACGGCGTTCAATTTCACACGCGAGTACAATACCGAGCAGCTCGACGAGTTCGCGCTCATGGAGCTGCGCCGATCCGCGCGGCGCTCACGCTCGCAGCGGGCGCAGCTGGCCGGCCGCTGGAGCGGCTACCTGGTGCCGATCGGCGCGGTGCTGCTGGCGGGAATCGCGACGCTGCTGCTGGGACAGGCGTATCCGGTGGCGCAAGATCGCGCGATCGATGCGGCCTGGACCTTTAGCCTGCTCTGCGGATTGCTGGTGCTGGTCACGGCTAATGACGCGCTCAAGCTCGGTCTGGGGCTGCTGCTGGCGATCAGTAGTGCCAAGCTGCTCTACTTCGGCGTGACGACGCAGCTGAATGTGCTGCATATCGGGCTGCTTGAGCTGCTGAGCCTGATGTTTGCCCTGATTGTGGCGTATCTCAGTGGCCTGCTGTATGGCCGTCTGCACACGCTTGACCTGAGCAGCATTTTCGAGCGGCGCTGAGTCTAAGAAAGAACCTAGAACCAAGGTGTACATACTTCAACGTCACTCATAACCTGTTCTTTGTTCTTTGTTTGGCTGTTCTACTTGTAAGATGCATAGATTGTTACAGATACAATGACCTATTTGCTTTTGATGTTGTTTCCGCTGGCGATGGCGGGCGGCAGCTTTGTGCTTCGCCGTCAGAGTCAGCTTGTCGGCTGGGCCGGGGCCGCGGCGGTCGCGGTAGAGCTGTGGCTGGCGCTGCAAGCTCCGATCGATCAGCCCTCCCAGCTGCTCGGGATCAGCATCAACTACAACGAGCTGAGCCAGCTTTTTCTCGCCGTTTTCTGCCTGGGCGCGCTGATCGCCATGCTGAGCACGACGTTTATTGCCCACGGCGAGCATTTCGTGGCCATGCTGCTGCTGATTCTCAGCCTGGGTGCGGCAATCCTGATCCTTCAGGAGCCGCTGCTGGTGGCGGCGCTGCTGCTGCTGGCGAGTCTGCTCGGCGGCGTCCAGCTGATCGACCAGCCAGTGGATAGTCCCACGCTGCTACGGCCCCAGACGCTCGGCATGGCGATCAAATATACCTTGATGATCGCGCTGGCAGGGCTGCTGCTGCTGATCGGCTTTATTCTCGCAACCGCCTACACCCAGCAGCTGGCCACGACCGGCCCGACGCTGACACGAGTGATCTTTGGTATTTTGATCGCCGGCTTCAGCATTCGCATCGGGCTGATCCCGTTTCATCTCTGGCTGCCGGACGTGGTAGACGAGACGCCGCCCACGACGATCTTTGTCCACGCCGGGCTGCTCACGATCCTGGCGCTGCCGGTGCTGCTGGTCGCGCTGCAAACGCAGCCGCAGCTGATCGTCGGCAATGCGAACGGGCAGCGGCTGCTGCTCGGCCTGGGCGGGCTGTCTGCGCTGGCCGGCGGTGGACTGGCGCTGGGTACGCAGCGTACGCGGCGCGCCGTCGCCTTTCTGGCAATCGCGAACACGGGACTGCTGGCGATCGGGCTGGGGATTACTACCGTGGTCGGCGTGACGGCGGCACTGCTCGGCGCGCTGAACCATGTGCTCGGCATCGCCTTGATCACGCTGGGATTGTCGCTGCTGGAGCAAACGATTCCGGGACGCCGCGAGCAGGCCGGGGCGCTGCGTGAGCGGCCTCTGGCGGCGGTGGCCCTCTTGCTGGGTGTGCTGCTGCTGCTGGGCGTGCCGCCGTTCAGCGGCTTTTTGCCCAAGCTGATGCTGATTGCGTCGAGCCAGGAGCGCGGCCTGCTCGTGGCGCTGGTGGTGGGGCTGAGCCTTGTGCTGAGCGGCGCGGCGGGCGCGAAGCTGCTGCGGCGCTTGCTACTCCAGCCGCGTGACGTGCCCACCACGCGCAGCCTGCTGTCGGATGATATTGAGCGCCTGACGACGGTAGGTGTGCCTTACGCGCCGCGCGTGCTGCTGGGCCTGATCATCCTGCTGGTGCTGGGCAGCCTGGTGCTCGGCATCTGGCCGCAGCCGATCGTCGCGCGGCTCGACGCCTCGGTGCGCGCGCTGTCGTTTTTGAGTCAATAAGGAGCGCGTGATGCCGCGAGCTATCCGTGTTTTTCATCTCTGCGCCGGCGACTGCGGCGCGTGTGCCGCTGAGGTCTGGGCGGCGGTCGAGGGCTCATCCGAGCTGGACTGGGCGTCGACGCCGCAATCGGCGGATGTGATCGCGCTGACGGGCAGCATTCCGCCGGCTAGCCGTAACTCGCTGCTGGCGATCTATACCTCGCTGGTCAAAGACCGCCTGCCGCTGGTTGCGGTCGGCCGCTGCGCCATCGACGGTCATCCGTTTGGCAAGGGCGGCATCGCGGCGCTGCCCGAGATTGCGGCGCGGCGCAAGGTGGACGGCTGCCCGCCATTGGTCGACGGCGTTGTCGAGGCGCTGCTTGAGGTGGCGCGACAGCCACGGCTGGTGGAGTCGTAGGTTTATGACGACGCTGTTTCAACTGCTGGTCTATCCCGGTCTCCTGTGGGTTAGCTTTGTGGCGCTGGTGCTGATCGCGGCGTTGGGACGGTCGGCGCGCGGCTCCCAGGCAATCCGCAAAACCTGGCTGGCGCTGCGTGGTGTTGGGCCGCTGCCGCACGCGCTCTCGATCATCTTTAGCTTCATCGCGCTTGGCCTGCTGCCGTGGACCGCAACGCCTTTCGCCCCGCTTCCCAATCAGGATCTTTGGCGGCTGTGGGCCTTTGTCGAGGCCAGCTTTCTGGTCGCGCTGCTACCGGGCTTGATGTCGTCGCTGCCTGCGGTCAGTCGGGCGGCGGTGCGCGAGGCGCAGATCGGCGTAAGCGGACGCGTGGCGCTGTGGATCGCGGTGCTGGTGGGGCTGAGCTGGCAAGGCACCGATCTTTTCGATCTCGGGCCGCTGCTGCTGGGCGCGCTGGCTGCGCTGCTGGCACTGCCGCTGGCGGCAGGCTGGCAGCCGTTCAACGGCGAGAGCGGTCTCGGCCTGGGTGATGCCGACGCGCATCTGGCACCTGAGGAGATCGGCGTGGCGCGTTGGGCGCAAAATCTGCGCGGCGTGCTGCTGATCGCACTGGTGGCCACGGTCTTTGTGAGCGCGCCGCAGCTGGTCTGGTGGCAGCAGCTTGGTATCAAGCTCTGGCTGGGCGTGGCGGTCGCGCTGATCGGGCGTGGCCTGCGCGGCGGCTCGGTTCATCGCACGCTGGGCGTGGCGCTGCGCTTCTGCTGGATGATCGTGCTGCCACTCGCCGCGATCGCGCTGGCCGGGCGAATCTGGCTGGGCGGGTAGCTGATGTTTTCAGCCGCAACAGCTTTTTCGCACATTATCCGTATTCTGGCTGGCCTCTTGCACCCATAAACCTGCACGCTGTCTGTCCAAAGATCATGTATCACAGAACAGCTGTCGATACGCTGCTGGTGCGCGAAGCGCGTTCGAGGAAGCGATCGATCAAGGCGACAGCAACTGCAATCCCATCCTCGGCTCGCAGCTTTTGGCCTAGCTCATCGGCTCGTTGGCGCATCCTGGCGCTGGAAACCGCTTCGCTGAGCGCTTCGGCCAGGTCTTTGGTGGTGAGCTTTTTTTTGAGGATCGGTCGTGGCCCCACTCCCAGCGCAGCGACGCGCTGTCCCCAAAATGGCTGATCGCCCATGAACGGAACGACGATCGAAGGGATGCCCGCGCGCAGGCCGGCAGCGGTTGTACCGGCCCCACCGTGATGCACCACAGCGGCCATGCGGGGGAACAGCCAGCTGTGCGGTATCGATGAGATCAGGTGCACAGTTTCGGGCAAACGCGTTATCTGCAAGCCGCCCCAGCCCGAAGCAAGAACACCACGCTGGCCCGAGCGCTCCAAGGCTTCCAGCGCGATCTGGCCAGCCTCGTGGGGATTGCGACCGCCCATGCTGCCAAATCCGATATAGACTGGTGGCTCACCCGCCTCTAGAAATTCCACCAGATCCGTCGGCGGTCTCCAATCATCTGGCGCGTCCAAAAACCAGTAGCCGGTCACCTGATGTTGCTCGGGCCAGTCTTTGGGCCGTGGCAGAACGTGCCGGCTGTAACCGTACAGTGCCGGCACCTGCCTGATCGACAGCGAGCGGAACGGCCCCCAAAACGATCCTTTATCCAGACCCAGCGTCTTGCGCGTGGTGATATCGGTCAGTTTGAAGCTCTGCCAGAAGATCTGCTGCGTCGCATGAAACGATAGCCGGTTGAGCTGCCTACCAAATGGTAGCCTGGGCATAAGCGGGCTAGGAAACTCCTGTGTCGGCGCGAAGGGAAAGACAAACGTCTGCATGACGGGAATCTTGAGCATCTCCGCCACCGCGAAGACTCCGGTCATCCCCGACAAACCCGTCAAGATCAGGTCGCTGCCCGCAAGCAAGTGCGGCAGATGCTGAACCGTCTCGACAGCTCCTCGCTTCATCTCGGCGCGCATGTGGGAAAGAATGGATAGAAAGTTACTGCTTTCCAGCGTCTTACGCCATTCATCGCTTTGGAGCAGGCGCTCAACACTTTCGCCCGTGGAGCAAAAAGCTAAACCCGCTTCGGTGACCAGCGTCTCGAAATCGTTGCTGGTCAGCAGGCGGACGTTATAGCCTGCCTTTTGTAAGCCCTGACCAAGTGCAATGTATGGCTGTACGTCGCCGCGCGAACCGGATGCGACGATGGAAATGTCGGCCATGATGAAGCTCCTTGTCGATGCGATCGTCTCGGCTACGGCGCGGCGGTTAAATCTTATCGTCGGCCAGGCCATTCAAAAGCAGATCGGCCAGAAAATCGGGCAGCTCATCCCATCGCTCTGCGACCACGCTGTCGCCCATGATGTGCTCCAGCATGAGGCCCCAGATCATCCCCGAGATGACGCGAATGGTAAGCTTGAGGTTGGCTGGACTTCGTCCCTGGCTGGCGGCCTGCTCTTGAATAGATGCCTCTGCGAGGGCCAGAGTTGGGGCCAGAAGCTGCTCGTAGTACCGCCTTCTTAGCTCTTCATTAACCATCATTTCCGAGACGACGATCCGAAACAGGGCGAAGTTATCCGCCCTCTGCGCCATCAGCGGATGATATAAAAATGTGCGCAGGAATTCGCGAACGTCGTGTCCATCGGCAGCAGGCGGCGCTGCCTGCCCCACAACCGATGCCTTCATACGCTCGAAGATGCCCATCAATACGGCGGTCTTGTTGTCGAAATAGTTATAGATTGTGCCTTCTGCAATCTCTGCCTGCCTCGCGATATCCTTGGTCGTCGTCGGATGGAAGCCTTTGGCCGCAAAGACCACGGCGGCTGCGTCAAGAATCTGGTTCTTACGTGCTTCGATCAGCTGCTGTTGAATTCGACCAGGCATTGTGGATTCACCTGTCGTACATCGTTCTGCGCAGATAAAACGTTTTTTAGCTACGTAGTGAGTAGATGCTCATAAAAATGAGTGTTCGCTCACTACGTGAATTATGAGCTAAAAGCGATGCGTTGTCAACAGGCTTGTTAAAAGCTCAGCGGCTGATCCAAGAGGATGAATCAGCACAACAAAGGAGCGCCATCGCTGACGCTCCTCGAAAGCTTGCAGGTTGTTAGCTGGGATCTAGCCGCGTAGCACCAGCACGCCCAGGAAAGTTAGCAGCTGGAAGAAGACCGGCATCGCGCTGCCGCCGATGAGCGCCGCACCGCGCCAGCCATAGAGCGCCTCCCACAGCCCGGCGGTCAAAATCCCGGACCATACGATCCCGCCGAACCAGACCAGCAGCGCCAGATTGGGAAAGCCCATAAAGGTCAGCAGAATCGCGACCGCCAGCGGCAGCAGACGCGGCAGCTGCGCCGTGGGATACATGTACAGGCCCTGGTAGCCCTTGTTGCCGATGCCGACCATCTGATCCAGCGACGAGGCCAGGAATCCGGCCAGCGGCCACTCGGCCAGGCCCCAGATGACCGCAATGATCAGCATCAGCGGCACCTGCGCCGAGATCAGCAGGCCCTTGTACATCATCCAGTAGATCAGCAGCAGCGCTGCCGGACCGGCCGCGTTCCACAACATACACACACCGGCGCGCAGCAGCGCCTGCACCTCCAGCGCCTGCGGCATATCGTCGTCGCTCTGGTACTGCATCACCAGGCGATCCAGCGCGTCTGCCGGACGAACCGCCATCATCAGCAGCCAGCCCGGCGCGTCGTCGCGAAGCTTGAGCGGCTGCTCCGGCTGCTGGCGGCGCGTCAGCTCTAGCGCCATGCGCTGCATCAGCGGCTCGAAGGGCTGGATCGTCGGCCAGATCAGCGCGCCGCGTCCGACACCGCCATCGTAGAGCCAGGGACCCATGCGGAAATACCAGGGCAGCGCAGCCTCCTCGGCCTCGACCAGCACCACATGCTGGCCTTCGCGCACATCGGTCGCTTTGACCATCCGCACCTGCTCCCAGCTCACATGATGCGATCGTCCCAGCGCCGTGAACGTGATGCCGGCTCCGTCGACTGCGACCGCCGGGAACAGGTGGCGGATCAGCAGCAGCACGCCCGCCACCAGCGCCAGTCCCACATGCGCGCCGATCAGCAGGCCCCAATCCGAGACCAGCGGCTGGATCTCGCGGGAGCTAAAGAGCGCGGTCTCTTGCAGCGAGGGAAACTTAAAGATCAGAAAGGTGATCCAGGCGTCGAGGTAGCGCCACAGCGCAAAGCCGACGATCAGCGCCGTGACCGTGTTCAGGATCGTGTGGACGAGCTTGGGATAATCGGCTGCGGCGGTCTCGCCGGGCAGCGTTGTGCTGGGATGCGGCTGTGCATAGCCGGCGCCGCCCATGCCCGGCATCGCCAGCGTGGGAGCCATGCCGGCGGTCGCCGCGATCGGCTGGAAGACCGGCGTGTCGGAGGCGGGCGCCGGGCGGCGGAACATATTCGTCGGGCTGAGCAGCAGGCCAAACAGCGGTGAGCGCTGCCCATCTTCCAGCTCGATGTCGAGCTTCTCGCCGAGCTTGCGCCGCCGCGCGATCTCGTCCATCATCTCGCGCAGCAGACCCTCGCCGTCTTGCATGCTGGACGTCAGGAGAAAGCCGCGCCGGAAGCCGAAGCGATACACAAAGCTGTACAGGCGATGCCAGGGCGTGAGCTGCTTGTCGTCGGTCTGGACCAGCACCACAAAGCGCTTGCCGTCGGCGTTGTCGGTGACACGGATCGCGCGGATGCTTTCCCACTGCACGGGCACCCAATCGTTGCCGAACCAGACCAGCAGGCCGCGCACGCTGAAGCGAACCGTGGGAAACGCATTGCGGATCAGCAGCGTTGCGAGCAAAACCACCAACATCACCATCAGCGCGGATGTTAGATCACTGCGCGAAGGATTGCCGGGGCCGGTGCGCTCCATCCAGCGCAGCAGATCTCCAATCTGCGGCGCTTTCTGCACAATCGCCGGGTTGAGCGGCCAGCGCTCAGTCGCCAGCAGCAGCGCCGTGCGAAACAGATTGAGTGCGCTCCAGGCAACCGTCAGCCCACACAGAAGCTCGATCGGCCAGGTGATGCGGCGGGGATAGCGATATACGTGTTCGATCAGCATGATAAACTCCGTCATGACCAGGTGAGATGACCGTGACCTCGCCTGTCCGACGGAGCTTGCTCAAGCGAAAGGTTGAGATTACTCGTCGGCCCAGGGCGTCAGCGTCAGCCCATCTACGCCAACTGAAAGCTGTTGAATGCGAAGCTCGGCTGCGTCCAGCAATTGTTGGCAGCGCGTCGAAAGCGTGACACCTTCCTCATAAAGCGCCAGCGCTTCGGCAAGCGGTAGCTCGCCGGTTTCGAGCCGCTCCACCACTTGCTGCAAGCGCTGCATCAGCGCCTCGTAGCTGGGTGTTGCGTCTCCTGCGGTAGCTGTTTTTCGTGGCACAAATACTCCTTGAATCTTTAGGGACAAGGGCCGCAACGTCCATAGCCCTTCGGTCCCTGTTGTTGCGACAGGGAAGGTTAACGCGCCCTTAACCGGTCGGCCCAATCCCATGGTCGACTCGCGCGCCAAGCACGCCGTCACGCAGCTCAAGCAGCAGCTCGTCGCCGTCGGCAACCGTGGCCGGGTTGAGCACCACCGAGCCGTCGGCGCGCCGGACAACCGCGTAGCCTCGTGCTAGCGTCGCGCGTGGGTTGAGCATGTCGAGCTGCTGGCGTGTGCCGCGCAGCGTGAGCTTTTGAAAGGCGATATGGGTTGTCAGGCCGCGCTGGATGCGCTCACGCAGCTGCTGCACCGTTTGGCGATCGCGCTCCAGCCGCGTCTGCGGCGCGAGACGCTGAAGCTGGCGCATCGCCTGCACCAGATCGTCCCGGTTCTCGCTCAGCTGTAGCTCGACCGCTTCGTGCAGCCGCTCAGTGCTCAGCTGTAGCTCGCCGCGCAGCTCGGCGATGTTGGGCGTGGCCAGCGCAGCGGCGACCGACGGCGTGGCCGCGCGTAGATCCGCGACATAATCGACGACGGTGGTGTCGGTCTCGTGACCAACGCCTGTGATCACCGGCACCGGGCTGGCAAAGATCGCCCGTGCGACGACCTCGTCGTTGAAAGCCCACAGATCCTCGATCGAGCCGCCGCCACGCGCCACGATGATCAGATCCAGCTCGACGCCGTACAGGTTGTAGAGCGCCTCGACCAGACTTTCCGGCGCGGCCTCGCCCTGAACCTGCGCGGCGGCTAGCACGACCTCGCACAGCGGCCAGCGCTGGCGCAGCACTGTCAGAATATCGCGCAGCGCGGCTCCCGTGGGCGACGTCACCACCCCGATGCGGCGCGGCAGCGGCGGGATCGCGCGCTTGCGGCCGGCATCGAAGAGTCCTTCAGCCTCCAGCCGCTGCTTGAGCGCCTCGACCTGCGCGTGCAAAATCCCGATGCCGGCCGGCCGGATCAGATCGACATACAGCTGGAGCTTGCCGCTGCCCTGCCAGAACGAGACGTGCCCGTGTACCAGCACCTGCTCGCCGTTGGCCGGTAGTCGCGGCTGCTTGAGCGCCTGCTGACGCCAGCAGACCGCCTGAAGCTGGGCATCGCCCTGACGCAGCGTCCAGTAGCAGTGACCGGAGGCGGCGCGACTCCAATTAGAAACCTCGCCTTCGACCCACACATCGCTGAGGATCGGATCTGACTCAAGCAGATCGGCGAGGTATCCCGTAAGATCCGTAATTGAAAAAATTTGCATGATTAAGCCCGTAGGGGCGTGATGAGTCACGCCCAGGACGTTGGGTTTCTTGCCTTGCCTGTAGATCGACCGCGCCGAGCTACAGCAGCTCGATCACCATCAGCGTCTGCCCATATTCAACCGGCTGCCCATGCTCGGCGACGAGCCGCTTCACTCGGCCATGAACCTCACACTCGATCTCGTTCATGATCTTCATCGCCTCGATGATACCAAGCACATCGCCGGGCTTAACCTCGTCGCCGACCTGCACATACGGCGGGTCTTTGGGGGCGGGCGTGGTGTAGAAGGTGCCGACCATCGGCGCAGTAACCACATGGCCGCTCGGCTCCTCAGCTGCGGGCGCGCTGGCGGAAGCAGTCGCTGTCGGCGCGGTGGGCGTCGCAACGGCGGCCTGGATTAGCTGGGCCGGAACCACCTGTGGGGCGATCGTGGGCTGGGCCAATGCACGCTTGATATGCAGCTTGGCGCCGCCGCGCTCGATCAAGACCTCGGCAATATCCGTATCTTTAATCAGCGCGACCAGATCCCGCACTTCATCGGTTAAAAGGGCGTCGTTGCGCTCCTGATCAGCCATGTAGCAGCTCCTCATATGGTGAAGTAGGCCAGAAAGGATAGCGCAGCCGCGCTATCCTTCCCTCGATGAGCGTCCTCATAGCCTAGCTAACGCGCTCGATATACTCGCCGGTCCGGGTGTCGACGCGGATCGTCTCGCCCCGGTTGATGAAGAACGGCACCGACGTGACCGCGCCGGTCTCCAGCGTGGCCGGCTTGCCGCCGCTCGTGGTATCGCCGCGATAGTTGGGCTCCGTATCGGTGATCGTCAGCGTGACCGAGGTCGGCAGCGACACGTCGAGCACTTCGTCGCCGTAGGTCAGCAGCTCCATGTCCAGGCCTTCCTTCATGTACTTGACGGCATCGCCGATGATGTCGGCGTTGACCATCGGCTGCTCGAAGGTCTCCTGATCCATGAAGTAGAAATCATCGCCGTCGCGATACAGATACTGGACCTTTTTGTTTTCCAGCCGCGCCTGCTCGAAGCGCTCGCCCGCCATGACGGTCTTGATGATCGTCGAGCCGGTGCGCACGTTACGCAGAGTCAGGCGCACGTTGGCGGTGCCGCGTCCCTGCTTGTTATGCTCGTGCTCCAGAATTTTGTACAGCTCACCATCCAGAATAATGGTGATGCCTTTTTTCATACTGCCCGTATCGACCATGATTATTGAACTCCTTAAAATGTTAGCTAAAGCATATACGTTGGTTTTTAGATCGCCACGACCGGCTCTTTGCTGGATCGAGTCAGCACCTCGACGCCTGTCTCCGTGATCACTACCAGATCTTCGATGCGCACGCCGCCCCAGCCCGGCAGGTAAATGCCCGGCTCTACCGAGACGACCGCGCCGGCAAAAAGCGGATCTTCGCGCAGATGTGACAGTCGCGGCCCTTCGTGGATCGCCAGGCCGACGCCGTGGCCCAGGCCGTGACCAAAGTTGTCGCCGTAGCCGGCAGCCGCGATCAGGTTGCGGGCGATAGCATCGGCCTCCAGCCCGGTCATTCCGGCGCGAATGCCGGCTTCGGCCTGCTTCTGCGCGTCGAGCACGGTGTTGTAGATCGTCCAGAATGTTTCGTCGGCCTCGCCCAGGATGACTGTGCGGGTCATGTCGCCGTGATAGCCGTCGACGCGCGCGCCAAAGTCCATCACGATCGGTCGCCCGACGCCGAGCTGCTGATCGCCTGCCCGCGCATGGGGCCGTGAGCCGTTCTCGCCCGCCGCGACGATGATCTCGAAGGCCAGCGCCTCAGCGCCGCGCTCGCGCATCGCTTTTTCCAGCTCCCAGGACACCTCGCGCTCGCGCATGGTTGGCCGCAGCAGGGGCTGGATCGCCGCGAACGCCTCGTCGCCGATCGCAACCGCTCGTCGCAGCAACTCGATCTCGGCCGGGTCTTTGATCTGCCGCAGCTCCTCGACCAATCCCTGGGTCTCGAAGAGCTGGACCTGGAGCTCGGTAGCCGCCAGCTCTTTATGCCAGGCGCTAAACTGAGCCACGCTGACGGTCGCCGCCTCGAAGCCGATCTTTTGGATGCCAAACTCCCGGAGTAGCTCCGGCAGCAGCTTGGGGAAAGCCGCTTCGCTCACCAGCAGCCGAACCTCAAAGCCGGATGTTTCCAGCTGGGCCTGCGACTCGTAGCGAAAATCCGTCAGCAGCAGGGCATGATCGCGCATGATCAGGAGCACGCCTGCCGAGCCGGTAAAGCCGCTGAGATAGCGCCGGTTCACCCCATTGGTCACCAGCAGGGCTTCAAGCTGTTGCTCGTCAAGCGCTTGGCGAAGACGTTCAAGACGATGTTGCATGTATGTCACCACATTGGTACAGAACAACATAAAGCTCGCCATCGGCCTTCGATAGCGGCTCCTTAGTATACCATAAAGCGTTCGTTGCTAGAAATTGCGTAACTTCGACTTAACCTTGGCATAACATAGATTTTGTTCTAAAATAGCCTCCTCGTTACGACAGCCTTACGAACCCTCAGTGTCCTACCAAAGAAAGAGGAAAGGATCATGTCGGAACACGATTCGTCCAAAAGCCTCTGGCATCAGCTCCTGGAGTCGCGGATCTCACGTCGGGTTGCGCTGAAAGGCAGTGTTGCCGCTGCCGGCGCAAGCCTGCTGCCGCTGAGCCTGGAGACCGCCTCGGCCGCGCCGGGTGAAGCTCCGGGCGCGCAGAGCCGGGGCACCGCCAACACGCGCCCGCCGTTCAGCCCGATCCGCCCATCCACCGCCGACGATCTGGTTCTGCCGCGCGGCTATCGCTACGATATTCTGCGCATCTACGGCGACGAGATCGCTGCGGGCCAGCCCTTCGGCTACAACGCCGACTTCACCGCCTACATGCCGATCGACTGGATGGAAGGCGGGCAGTCCTCGACGGATGGCCTGCTCTGGGTCAACCACGAGTACGTCAATCCGCTGCTGATGTATGGCTACGCCGGCGGTGCCAAGACACCCGAGCAGATCCGTGTCGAGCGTACTGCTGTCGGCGGCTCTGTCTTCCGGGTGCAGCGCCAGCGCAACGGTCGCTGGGCCTTCGTCGCCGATAGCCATAACCGGCGCGTGACGGGCTACACCAAATGTATGCTGACCGGTCCTGTGGCCGGCGCGGCCGGCGTGTTTGGCGCGACCGAAGTCTTCGGCAGCGTCGGCAACTGCTCGGGCGGCGTCACACCCTGGGGCACGATCCTGACCTGCGAGGAGAACGTAGACGACTACGGCCTGCCCACGACTCAGCCCTTCGGTAACGGCTGGGATAGCAGCTACATCAAGGAGCACCAGGGCTGGGTTACCGAGGTCGACGTGTTCAATCCGTCCAGCACGCCGCTCAAGCGCACCGCCATGGGCCGCTTCCGCCACGAGAACGTCGCGATCCGGCTCAGCGCAAATAACCGCGTTGTGGCCTACATGGGCGATGATAAGAACGACTCGTGCGTGTATAAGTTCGTCAGCGACGGCGCCTACGATCCCAGGAACCGCGAGGCGAACATGCGTCTGCTCGAATCCGGCAAGCTCTACGCCGCCGATTTCCAGAATGGCAGATGGCTGCTGCTGGATTACGCGGCACAGCCGCTGCTCCAGAGTGCCAAGGCCGCCGACGGCAAGCCGCTCTTCCGCGATCAGTCGGATGTGCTGCTGGATGCGCGGGCCTCGGCGCTGGCAGTGCGCGCAACGCCGGTAGATCGTCCTGAAGATCTGGAAGTGCATCCGCTGACGGGCCATGTCTATGTCGCGCTGACTAACAACACGGCTCATGGCAACTTCCACGGCCAGATCGTACGGATCAAAGAAGAGAAGAATAATCCTGAAAGCACCAACTTCGAGTGGGAGTTTTTCGCGGTGGGCGGCCCGCAGAGCGGTTTTTCCTCGCCCGACAACCTGACCTTCGATCCCTACGGCAACCTGTGGATGGTCACCGACATCTCGACCAGCCGCATCGCCAAGGGCATCTACGCCTTCCAGGGCAACAACGCGATGTTCTTTTTTGCCACCGAGGGCGCGAATGCCGGCAAGGCCGTGCAGTTCGCCTCCGGCCCCAACGAGTGCGAGCTGACCGGGCCAGCGTGGACGCCCGACGGACGAACGATGTTTCTGTCGCTCCAGCATCCCGGCGAAGAGTCGACCGGCTTCGATAAGCTGACCAGCCACTGGCCGAATCTCAACGGCGATCCGGTTCCACGGCCCGGCGTGGTCGCGATCACGGGCTTTCCCGGCTGGCGACGACGCTAACGCCTGCGCCTATGGAGTGTGCGTGATGCAAGACCTTGACGTGGCGATCGACGATTATCTGCATACGATCGTGCGATCGCAGCCCTGGATTAAAAAGCAAGAAGAAGCGGCGCTGCTGGCCTTCAGCGAGTGGCTCTACGATCAGCAGCTCAGCCGCGCGCTCACGACGGTCGGGCCGGAGCTGACCGCGCGCTACGCTACAGTAGCCGGTCTGAGCGTGGCCGATCACGAGGCGCTGGATCGCGCGCTCGGGCACGTGTTTGCCTGGGCTCAGTATCAGCACGAGGTCACGGCGAATCCGTTCCTCGCCGCCATCTCAGCCTAGCTCATCGCTTCAATCCCGGACGGATCAGCGCGATCGTCCGGGATTTGTTGTGCCCGCCGCTTTTTTGACACGCCGACGAGCCGCCCCTACAATGCTTGCGCATCTTGAAGAGGAAGCGAGCAACTGTTCATGTATCCACCCGACGATCGATTCTTAATCTATCAGCTGTTTGGGCTGCTCTCGGTCCGCTGGTACGCGGTGTGTATTCTCGGCGGCGCGATTCTGGCGGCCTGGTTTGGTGCGCGGCGGGTCGCGGCGCGTGGCTACAATCCCGAGCACGCCTGGAATCTTCTGGCGCTGGGCCTGATCACCGGCATTGCCTGTGCGCGGGCCTGGTACGTGTTCTTCGAGTGGCCGAGCGTTGTCGCTCAGCAGCAGAACTACAGCAGCACTTTGAGCTGGATCGTCTTCTACGTGATCAATCCGGCCACAGGCGGCATCGCAATCCAGGGCGCGATCGTGGGCGCGGTGCTGGGCGCGTTTATCTACACGCGCTGGACCGGGCTGGATTTTCTGCGCTGGATCGATTTCGGCGCTCCCTGCGTGGCGATCGGTCAGGCGATCGGGCGCTGGGGTAACTTCTTCAATCAGGAGGCCTACGGCCGGCCCATGACGACGCCGCAGCCGTGGGGCCTACGCATCGACGAGGAATTTCGCGTCCAGGAGTTTCCCGCCAGCCGGTTTCCGGTCGACTCCACGCGCTTTCACCCGACGTTTTTGTACGAGTCATTTTGGAATCTGCTGGTGCTGTTCTCGCTGCTGGCGATCGAGCGGCGCTTTCGGGGCTGGCTGCGCAAAGGCGATATTTTTCTGCTCTACGGCATCATCTACTCGATCGGGCGCTTCTTTATCGAAGGGCTGCGCACCGATAGCCTGTGCTTGAGCGGCGTCGGCGGCTCCTGCGCGGAATCGTTGCGCACCGCGCAGATCACGGCGCTTGTGACAATCGCGATCTTTGGGCTGATCCTGGTGCTGCGCCATCTGCGCCGTCCGACGCCGGCCGTCCTCGCCGACTAGCCGTCTAGCTCGGCGATCACCTCGTGCAGCGCTGCCTCGAAGGCCGCGACAGTGCGATCGATGTCGTCGGCCGTGTGCGCCGCCGAAACAAACGCGCTTTTGCCGCGCATCAGATCGACGCCGTGATTGAGCAGCGCCATGCGGAACAGCGCTGTAAACCGTGGCTCGCCGCCACTCTTCAGCTCGAAGACCGGCAGATCTGCGGGTAACTCGCCGGGTGGAAAGGGAGGCTGTGCGCGCAGCACCAGATGCACGATCGAGGCATCGCCATACGCAGCGCAGCCGGCTAGCTTGTGCCGGCGCAGCACATCGTTCAGCCCGGCGATCAGTCGTGCCGCCTGCTCAGATGCCTGCCGCTGCGGCTCGCCGGTCCGCGCGATCTCCAGCATCGCGATGCCTGCCGCCGCCGAGAGCGGATTGGCGTTGAACGTTCCCTGGTGGATGATCTTCCGGCTTGCATTCCAATCCGCATCGCCAAACGCGATCTGCTCCAAAATCTCGGCTCGTCCACCGACTGTGCCGCCGGGTAAGCCGCCCGCGACGATCTTGGCCAGCGCCGTGAGATCGGCCTGCACACCTGCGCGCTCTTGCACACCGCCCGGCGCGACACGGAAGCCTGTCACAACCTCATCACAGATCAGCAGAATATTGCGCTCGGCCGTTAGTCTGCGCACCTGACGCAAGAAATCGTCGGGCATTGGCTGCGTGCCATAGCTGGCACCGGACGGCTCAAGCACCACCGCCGCGATGTCGTCGCGCGCCGCCAGAGTTTGCTCTAGCGCCGGCAGCGATGGCGACAGCACCAGCAATCCGCTGTTAAGCGCCTCAAGCACGCCGGGCAGCACCTGGTCGGCGGCGTCCTGCGCCAGCAGATCGTGCCAGCCGTGGAAATGCCCTGTGAAGCGGATGATCAGCGGCTTGCGTGTGTAGGCGCGCGCCAGTCGCAGCGCCAGCAGCGTCGACTCCGTTCCCGACGCGGTGAAGCGCAGCCGCTCGATGTGCGGGAAGCAGGTTTTGATCGCCTCGGCCCAGCGCACTTCGAGCGCATGGTTCGCGCCGTAGTGTGCGCCGCGCTCGATCTGCTGCTGCACAGCTGTAATCAGCGCCGGATGGCTGTGACCCAGCAGCAGCGCACCGTGGCCCTGCCAGTAGTCGAGCAGGCGATTGCCGTCCACATCCCATTTGTACCCGCCCTCGGCATAGTCGATCGCGACCGGAAACGGCTGCATATAGCGTCGGTCGTGGGTGACACCGCTGGGAAAATGGTTGAGCGCCTCTGCGTAGAGTTCGGCAGAGCGTGGATGCAGCTCATGGTAGCGAGCCTGGATTGACATAGGAATCCTATCTAACGATCTTGAGCGGAGCCAGCGCTCGTACGCTCACGAGTGAGACGGTGCAAATCCGGTGGAGGCACGCACGAGCTGTAAGTCGGGATTCACAATGATCATCGTGGGTGTGCCCTGTATGCCCCACAGGGATTTTACCTGATTATCTGGATCAAAGAAGACCGGTAAGGTTGCAGGAACGCGCGCCTGGGATAATTCCTGGTGTGCATCGTGCGTCTCGCCAAGACAGATAAGGATGGTCTGGGATACCTGAAGATGCAGCGGATCGCTAGACGTTGGGTGCTGGCCTACTTCCATGAGCACATCGCGGCAGGGACCGCAGCCGGGACTGACGACCACAACCGCTGTATCGGTACCTCGGAAGCTATGCAGCGAGCGCAGCGTGTCGTCGCGCGCACGTAGCTCGACATCCGGCAACGTCTCGCCGACCGATAGCGTGGTCGCCGGCGGCTCGGGTCCTGGCTGCAATGCTTGAAGCTTTTCGACGACGACGCTAAGACTGCGTACCGTGAGCAGCAGCACAACCGCCAGGATCAAAAACAAGATCCAGAGCGCGATGTAGGAGATCAGCCAGATACCTGTCATCTTTGATCCTTAAGCAATTGGTTGGTTTGTGAGTGAAGGTGACCGATCCACTCGATCAGCAGCAGCGCCAGCCACCAGAAGGCGATCAAACATCCGCTCAAAATCAGCGCCGCCGGCGAACTGATCAGTCGCAGGTCGGCCGCCCAGCGCTGGAGCCAATCTGCCCATGTCGCTGCGAGCGGAGAGGCGAATCCAAGCCACAGGCTCAGCCCGATCAGCGGCAGATTTCTAGCAATGGTGCCCCACGAGATCGAGCGGCTCCCGGCGACTCCGTGGCACTGGCAGTCGATCTCCCATCCGCGCGCGAGATTGATCTCAACCGCAATCGTAAAGCAGGCAACAAGCAGGCTCGTGACCAGCGCGGCGATCGGCACAAGGATGCCCAGTAACAGCATGAGAGCCAGCGTTATTTCGAGCCAGGGCAGCATCCGGCTGAACAGGGGCACGAAGCGCTCAGGCAGGATGCGATACGCGCGCACGCCCGCCGTGAAAGCGTTGAGATCTGCGAGTTTTCCCAGCCCCGAGGGAAGTAAGAAGCTGCCAATCGCCAGGCGCGCGATGAAGATAAGCGCTGCCAGAGTTGCGCTGGGTATCGCCATAAAATAGTTAAGCCTTGGTTAAAAGTATGCTCTCCGAGGAGGAGTATACGCCCGTATGTGAAATGATGCAACTCCCGGCAGAGCTTGACACGAGTGGTAAGGTTAAGAAGCTGTAAAAACACCCCCCGGACAGAGAGGTCCACATGCCCACCTCGAACACGCCCAAAAACACCTCACGCCGTGGCTTCTTGAAACGCATCTCGCAGATGGGCGCAGCGCTTGGATTGGGCATTGCTGGAGTAGCAGCCACAACCGACTCAGCGTATGCCTGTACGCCTGATTTTTACGAATATCGCTACCCGACGACCTCGTGTGGCTCGTGTGCTACAGGAAAAAGAATCTTTTCTCAGCGACGAACATGCCGCCTCTGCGCATACAACGTCAAGAGCTGTGGCTCCTGGACGGCGGGCTCGTTCTGCGCGGGGTGCTAGACGAGGAATATTCCGACACCTCATTAAAGATCGCAAGGAGCAGCCAGCGTGTTTTGGGGCATGCTGGCTGCATTATTTGATCTCTGCCTACGCAAATATCTTTACTCACCGCCCAAACGACAGCCGCTCGGCCAGCAGATCCGGCAGCTTGGCCGCCTGCATCTTGCGCTGCGTGGCCTCGATGTCATACTCGACGCGGTTGAAGCGCAGCGTGTTGGCCTTAGTGTCCCAGATCGCGTAGGCGGCGCGGGGATCGCCGTCGCGGGGCTGGCCGACGCTGCCGGGATTAATGATGTAGCGCGCGTCGGGCTTGATACGTAAGATTTCGCCCGCACGGCCGCGCCGCAGCTCGATCTTGCCGTCGGCGTGCTGCATAAAGACCATCGGGACGTGGGTATGGCCGACGAAGCAGATCGGCGTCTCGAAGTGATCGAGGTTAGCTCTGGCGGTCTCGGCGTCGAGGATATATTCCCAGATCGGATCGCGAGGGCTGGCATGGGCCAGCGTGACGTCGGGCGGCAGCGGCAGGCTGGCCGGCAGCTCTTGAAGATACGCCCGCAGATCCGGCTCAAGCTGCTCGTTATTCCACTGGTTAGCCGTGCGCGCCAGCGCGTTGAAATCGGCCAGCGAGACCAGCCCCAGACTGGCGAGATCGTGGTTGCCGGTGAGCGCATGCCGGGCCAGCTTGCGCATCTGCTCCAAACAATGGTTCGGCTCAGGCCCATAGCCGATTGTATCGCCCAGGCACCACAGCTCATCATAGGGTGGAAGCGCGGCCAGCACCGCATCGAGAGCGACTGCATTTGAATGAATATCGGATACCAGAACGATCCGCATACCTGTACTCTCCCAAAGCTTTGACGTGGCCCGATCCGTCCTCTATACTACATTATCGCCACTGAGAAGGTAGAACTGTGAACGAACGCGCCCATTGTCCTTATCTTGGGTTACGCCAAAATCGCGCGATCCGCTTTGCATCTCCCACATCCGAGCACCGCTGCTATGTCACGGGTGAGGCGCAGGAGATTCCAGTCGATCAGCGCCAATACTGCCTGAGCGTTAACCATCTATCCTGTCCATTATACACGGGCGAATGGAGTGGAACAACGGCAGGCACAGTAGCCAATGCGGGGACTCTGGCGCTGCCGCAGGGCGGTGTTCGTGGCCGGCTGTCGGGCCGCGATCGGGCTTTTTATTTCGCTGTGCTCGGCCTGCTGGCGACGATCACGCTGGTCTGGCTGGGCATCGGCTATCTGTACACCGTTGGCGGCACTTTTGGCAACGTCCCGCCAACGCCGACTGCTACGCTGGCGCCGCCGACCGCGACTGCAACGCCGACGATGAGTGCAACGCCATCGCAGACGCGCACGCCGACTGCGACCAGGACGATAACGCCGACGATCACTTCCACGCCGACGATTACGCCAACTGCCACGTTAACGCCGACGCTCGCGGCGACGCCGCCGCCGGTGTTTATCATTATTACGCAAACGCCGCTGCCGACGACGCCGCCCACGATCGCGCCAACAGCAGCGCCGACAGCCGAGCCGACGATCGCGCCAACAGATTTGCCGACCGAGCCGCCTGTTCCACCCGCTACGCCAACGGTGGAGCTCACCGCCACGCTGACGCCGGACCCCGCCGCGTCGCCGCCGCCAGCCGAGTCACCTGCGGCAACGACCGAACCATCGTTGGAGCCGTTTCCCACGTTTGTGCTGCCGACCGGGCTTGCGACACCGCCGCCCGAGCCGAGCAGCACGGCAGGACCATAAAAAATCGCCCCGTATCTCCTTGATGCGGGGCGATCTGCTGTTCGACGGGCTTAGACGGCTTCGACCTCGGGCGTTCGCTGGGCGCCGTCCGAGCGCCTCCGCTCCAGATACACCAGCAGCACCGCAATATCGGCCGGATTGATCCCGGCCAGCCGCGATGCCTGACCCAGCGTTGCGGGACGGAAGCGCTGAAGCACCTGCCGGGCCTCGGTGCGCAGACCAGGAATCAGATCGACATCTAATCCTTCCGGCAGCGGCCGCGTCTCCATCTTGCGCACGCGCTCAGCCGCTTTGTGCTCCTTCTCGATATAGCCGCTGTACTTGGTCTCGATCTCGACCTGCTCGGCGATGTAGGACGGCAGATCCGGCAGATCCAGCGCCTGCTGAAGCATTGCGTAGCTGACGTTGGGCCGCGCCAGCACCACATCTGCGCTACACACCTGACTGATCGGGCCGATGGCGGCTTCGGCCAGACGGCGATTCACCTCGCCCGAGGGCGTGAGCCGCACAGCTTGCAGCGCGCGCTGAGTCTGCGCCGTTCGCTCGCGCTTTTCCTCGACCAGCGCCAGCCGCGCCTGATCGATCATGCCCAGCTCATAGCCGATCGGTGTGAGGCGCAGATCGGCGTTGTCGGAGCGCAGCAGCAGCCGATGCTCGGCTCGCGACGTAAACATCCGATACGGCTCGTGGATTTCTTTGGTCACCAGGTCGTCGATCAGCACGCCGATATAGGCCTGATCGCGGCGCAGAATAAACGGCGCCTGGCCTTTGACCTGCCGCGCGGCGTTGACTCCCGCGATCAGCCCCTGCGCCGCCGCCTCCTCGTAGCCGGTCGTGCCGTTGATCTGCCCGGCCAGGAACAGGCCCGGCATGCGCTTGGTCTCCAGCGTCGCCAGAATCTCGCCGGTCGCCACCGCATCGTACTCGATCGCGTAGCCGACGCGCATGATCTCAACGTTGCGCAGCGCGGGGATCGTCCGCAGCATCTGCCACTGCACGTCTTCCGGCAGCGAGGTGTTGCAGCCCTGGACATACACCTCGCTGGTCTGCCAGCCCTCCGGCTCCAGGAAAAAGCCGTGACGCTCCTTATCGGCGAATCGCACGATCTTGTCTTCGATCGACGGGCAGTAGCGCGGCCCAACGCCCTCGATCACACCCGAGAAGAGCGGCGCGCGATCCAGGTTGTCACGGATCAGCTGGTGCGTCTCCGGCGTCGAGTAGATCAGATAGCAGGGCAGCTGCGGCCGCCAGGCGTCGAGCATCAGCTGGGGAAACGCGCGGTTGGGCCGATCGGTGACAAACGACGGGATCGGCGGCTCGGCGTCATAGTGGAAGCCGAAGTAGAGCGGCCTGTCGCTGCCGAGCTGAAGCTCCGTAGCGCTCCAATCGATCGTTCGCGCGTCTACACGTGGCGGCGTGCCGGTCTTGAGCCGAACCAGCGGAAAGCCGAGCTGGTGCAGATCTTCGCCCAGCGCAACCGCCGCGCTCTCACCCGCGCGCCCGGCAGACCACATCGAATCGCCGGTGATCGCGCGGCCACGTAGAAATGTGCCGGTGGTCAGCACCAGCGCGCGTCCATAGTAGCGCCAGCCCGTATGCGTGAGAACCGAGAACCGCGAATCGTCAGTTGAGATTCGTTCATCTTCGCCATTCCCAGGTTCTAGGTCTCCGGGCGCCCCCTGGGCATGGCACCCGGTTCTAGGTTCTACTAAAATCCGCTCAACCAGCGCCTGCTTGAGATCCAGATTCGGCGTGCGCTCAAGCGCGTCTTTCATGCGCTGCGCATAGAGGCGCTTGTCGCACTGCGCCCGCAGCGCCTGCACGGCCGGCCCCTTGGACTCGTTGAGCATACGGATCTGGATGAACGTTTCATCCGTCACGCGGCCCATCACACCGCCCAGCGCATCGATCTCGCGCACAATGTGCCCCTTCGCCGGCCCGCCGATCGAAGGATTGCACGACATATGCGCCGATTTATCGAGGTCGATCGTCAGCAGGAGCGTACGACAGCCCATGCGCGCCGCCGCGTGCGCCGCCTCGCAGCCTGCGTGACCGGCGCCGACCACAATCACATCATAAACAGTTTGCATAACGATTCTATTTTACCGCACCGCGCCAATTCGCGCTGATTCTGGGCAACGCAAAGGCCCAGGCATCACGCCTGAGCCCGATTCTTCAAGCCCACAATTCGATCTTGGGCTGTTATTCCGCCAGCTTCGCCAGCAGCCGCGTGATCAGCTCGGTAAACTTGGGCTTGACCGCCTCGCCGGCCGCCAGCACTTCCTCATGATTGGCAGGTGGCGCATCCGGCGTCGCGATGTTCGAGATCATCGAGATGCCCAGCACGCGCATGCCGCCGTGACGCGCCACGATCACCTCGGGAACCGTCGACATGCCGACCGCGTCGATGCCTAGCGTTTGCAGCATCCGCAGCTCGGCCGGCGTTTCAAACGACGGACCCGCCAGCATCGCGTACACGCCGTCATGAAACGGCACGCCGATCTCGGCCGCGATTTCGCGCGCCAGGCTGCCCAGGCCGCTGTCGTAGGCGTGAGTCAGTGCGGGAAAGCGCACGCCGAGCCGCTCGTCGTTGGGGCCGCGCAGAGGATGATGCCCGGCCAGGCCGGGAAAGTTGATATGGTCCTTGATCCGCATCAGATCGCCGACCTGCCAGTCAGCGCGCAGACCGCCCGCCGCGTTGGTGACGATCAGCGTGCGCGCGCCCAGCGATTGCATCACCCGCACCGGAAACGTCGTCTGGTCCAGGCCGTAGCCCTCGTAGAAGTGGAAGCGACCACGCATCACCACGGCCTTGCAGCCGCCGAGCGTTCCCAGCACCAGCTCACCGCGATGCCCCTCGACCGTAGACGGCGGAAAGTGCGGGATCGTGGGATACGAGATCGTCGCCGCGACCTCCATCTCATCCGCCAGCGCTCCCAGGCCGGAGCCCAGAATCAGCGCCACATCCGGGCGCAGATCGGTCTGGCTGCGAATAAAGGCCGTCGCTTCGGTGATACGGTCGAAGAGTTCGCTCATCTAGCGCTCCTATAGGAAGAACCGGGTGCCCGCTGGGCGAACAAAGAGTAAAGAACAGAAGATGAATTGTTGAGTCGCCCTTGTTCTATGTTTCTTTGTTCTTTGTTCTAGATGCGGGAAAGCAGCTCGCGTTTTTTCGCCTCGAATTCAGCGGGAGAGAGGATACCACGATCGCGCAGCGCGGCAAGCTGCTCAAGCACCGCCCGCACATCTCGCGGCTGATCATACGCTACCGGCGCGCGATCCAGATAGCCGTCGTAGCGGGCGCGCGAGTCCATCATCGCTCGCTTGAACTCGATCGGGCGGCGAATCGCCTGCATACGGTTCACGCCCTCGTCGCTGGCCGTCAAAATATCGACGTTGCCGAAGTTGAACATGCGGCCAAACAGGCTTTGCTCCAGCTGCACGTCGGTGATCTTCTCCAGCGACGAGTCGAGCACGTTTTTGCTGAGCACGCCTTGCAGCTGAAGCACCCGGCGGTCAGTGATCACGAACTGCTCGTTGCGCCAGCGCATAATGTCGCCGAACGCGCTCAACACCACGATCACGCCTGCCACCGCCGTCACCAGATAGACCATTCCCTGGGGAATATTGGGAAAGACCGCTGGAATAACAACCGCCACAATGCTCAAAATAGCGAGCACAATCAGCTCGGTCAGGATGTGGGCCAGGGGAATAAACCAGTGTTGCCGCGTCGTAAAGACGATCTCTTCGCCTTCCCCAAGCAGATTATGAAGATAGCTCATCGTCGGCTCCTTGATCGAACCTTCCTCTTGTGCGCCGTCAGGCTGCCTAATACGCGTGTCGTTTGGAACAGATCCGCTGCTTCTGTATGGCCTGGGCAGCGCTGCACCGGGCTGCTACGACGCCAGCCGTACGGCATCCAGAAACTCGACGGATTTTAGCTCGCGCTCCAGAATTGGTCTCAGCGTGGCGCGCAGCACGCTTTCGATCTCACGACGCAGCGCTTCCGAAAGGCGCTGCAAATCCTCGGTCGCCGCGATCGGCTCGCGCTGCAAGTAGCGCAGCGCTTTGAATGCGGGTAGGCTGATCGGCAGGGCGTGCGGCTCGCGGGCGGCGCAGCGCTGGCACAACATGCCGCCGCCGGCCGCGCTCCAGCGCTCCGCGTCTTCGGTCAGCTCTTCCTGGCAGATCGCGCACTGGAAGAGATAGGGCCGGTAGCCGACTAGATTGAGCAGATGCAGCTCGAAGTAGCGCGCTACCAGATCCAGCGGTGCCGTGCCGTTTAGCGCCGCGAACGTATCGATCAGCAGCTTATAGATCGGCCAGTTGTCCTCATCGTCCACAGTCAGCTTGTCGACCAGCTCGGCGATGTAGTAGGCGTGCGATAGTCGCGGCAGATCTTCGTGCAGCTGTTTGTACGGATCGACGATCTGGGCGTCGGTGACAATATCCAGGTTGCGGCCGGTGGCCAGCTGAAGCTCGACCCGGTTGAACAGCTCGATGTGTCCGGCGCGACGGCTCGTCGTTTTGCGCGCACCCTTGGCGATGACCCGGCGCTTGCCGTATCTGGCGCTGAAAAGCGTCAGCATCCGATCGGCCTCGCCAAAATCGCTGCGCCGCAGAATCACCGCCTCGGTACGATATAAACGTTCACGACTACGCATTATCACTCGTTTCCCCTGCTTGTTTTTAACTCTGTGTATTATACTCCGTCGAACGTTCGTTTTACATAATTCCTACGACCAATCAGCGCTTGTTGAGCCGCTATTCTTCCCGTCGCCGCGATCCCAGCTGCTCACGCATCTGCGCGACCGTCTGCGCCGCTGTCTGGTCGGCGGTCTCGACCCAGCGCGCCGGAACCAGGCGGCATAAACGCTGCAAGAGCGCGGGCGAGATCTCGCAGGGCAGATCCAGATCGGCACACATGCGGGTATAGGCCAGTGCCGCGCCCACGACGGCTTTAAGATCGCGATCGTCGAGCGGCAGCTGCGGATCGATCCGTTCGTCGCGCAGACCCCACCCGGCGCGCCGCAGCTGCTCAGCCAGATCATTGGCGCTACCGTCGGGAACGCGCAGCAGCGTCGGTGCCAGCGGCTCGATCTCGCTCAGGCCCAGCGTTTTTTGCTGCCGCAGCTGCGCCATCACGATCGGATCGACGGTATGCAGCAGGACCGCATTTTCCAGGCGTACCTGCTCGGTCTGGCCGCCCCATTCGAGCAGCGTGTAGGCGATCGAGGGCGGCAGCGCGCCGTAGCTCTGCTCTTCTAGAAAGCGCAGCACATCCTGCGCCGCGATGCCGCGCTCCGCCGCAGCCAGCACCGCGCGCCTGGTCAGCCGGAAGATCGTCACCGCGCCGCTCTGCTGTAGCTCGGCCCCGCGGCCAAGCTGACAGCGCGCGTAGAGCGACGCGCCCGGCGGGCAGATGATCTCAAAGGTGCTCTGGACGATCAGCGGCAGGTTGGGCGCGCCCGGCGGCGCGGGCGCGTCGGCCAGGAGATGCGCGCCGAGCTGCGTGAGCCGCGCCGTATCGCAGCCGCCGGGAGCATCCGCACCACAGTCGAAGAGCCCTAGCCAGTGCAGCGGCCCGCAGATCACCGCCTGAATCAGCGCGCCCTCGACCAGGTTCCAGTCTTCCCAGGCGCTCACCAGCCGATCGCGCTCGTCGTAGAGCAGCCAGGTATCGTAGCGACCGTCGCGGCGCTGGAAGTCGGGATCGACGCGCTGGATCTCGGCGCGGATCGCGGCGATCGACAACCACTCGCCGGCGGGCAGCGTCGCCAGAAGATTGAGCAGACCGCGCCGGGTTGCCGTGCGGTTGAGCGTGTAGGGCGCGCCGCCTTTCCAGCGCAGCCCACACAGCACCGAAAGATCGTCGAGCGCGCTGGCGCACCAGCCGTTGAGCAGCTGCTGGACTCGCTGCGGCTGCGGAGCTTGAAGCCAGTCCAGCGCCTGCGGCATGGGCCGCAGCTCGCCGTCGCTGGTGCGCCGCAGGAGACCGCCCTCCAGCGCCATCGTGCGCAGCAGCGCCACCAGCGGCCAATCGGACTCGCGGCGGATTGTGCGCAGGTCCGGCTGCTCGTCCAGGTGCCGGGCCAGCTTGACCAGGCTGGGTTTGCTCAGCGCGCCGTCGTCGAGCGCTTTGATCTCGCCGTTGTAAGCAAGCGTCAGTAGCGCGACCACCAGATTCTCGGCGGTCGTCGGCGTGCCGGGCGCGATATGGAACGGCGCCGGTGCCGGCGTGAGGCTCAGACGGCGATCGCGGGGCGGGACCTCGGGCAGCAGTGGGCGCAGATCGTTGGGGATGCGATAGATCGCGCCGCGCTGATCATGGGTCCGAAAAATAAAGCCCATGTTGTACAGCCGCTCGGTCGGCGTGGCCGGGCCGCGCAGCGCCTGCATGTAGGCGCGCGGATGCTCGAAGCCGCCGGGCTCGCGCACGCCGCCCCACTCGCGCTGCATCACCGCCACAGGCAGGCTGCCGTCTTCGCTGAGCAGCCGTGTCAGCGCCGATCGCTCCTGCTCAGTCAGCGCGTCCCACTGAGACGATACACGCTCAGGATCGGTCATCGTGGCCGCCAGCACCTCGGGCTCGGGCGAGGGCACGTGCCAGAGCTGCGCCATCACCCGTCGATCTACCGGCGATAGCATCTGCAACAAGCGCAATAATTCGGGTTTGGAATGTGCTACGCGCGGCATCGCCTGCTCCCAGGAGCTACGCCATCGAAAGCCGGGATGCTGGACTCGGTGGCAATAATATTGCTTTTCCCAGCCTGCCACAATGGTACTCGCGGCGCATCTGCTCCCAGCAGATTGACCAGGCTCAACGGCTGATGGTATGATTGCGCCCGCTTCCGATTAGGTACTGAGAAAGGAGCCTGATGCAGTGCGTATTTTACGCTATTTGCTGATCTTTGTTCCATTAGCGGTCCTGGCTGAGTTTGTCATCGGCAACGAACTGCTGATCTTTGCTACGTCGGCGATCGCGCTGGTGCCGCTGGCAGGCGTGCTGGGCGAAGCGACCGAGGAACTTGCACTGCACTACGGCCCCAAGATCGGCGGTCTGCTCAACGCCACGCTGGGCAATGCCGCCGAGCTGATCATTACTATCGTCGCCATCAATGCCGGCAGATACGAGCTGGTGAAAGCCTCACTGACCGGCTCGATCATCGGCAATCTGCTGCTGATCGTCGGATTCTCGCTGCTGCTGGGCGGTCTGCGGCATGGCGTGCAGCGCTTCGATCGCGGCCTGGCCGGTATGTCGTCCTCGATGATGACGCTGGCGGTGATCGGCCTGATCATTCCCACGATGTTCGAGCTGTTCTCCGAGATCGCCGATCCGAACCGCGCGCTTGAGATCTACAACACCGAAGTGACCGATCCCGCGCTCAACACGATCTCGCTGGTTGTGGCCGGCGTGCTTCTGCTGCTCTACATCTTGAGCATCGTGTATCAGTTTACCGCAACCGGCGCAGATCCGGCGACCGAGCACGGCCACGGCGGGACCAGCCATACCGGCGTGGGCAGCGCCGAGGAGATCACGGCGCACAAACCCAAGTGGAGCGTGGCCTTCTCGCTAGGTATTCTGGCCGCTAGCACGCTGGCGATCGTCTTTATGAGCGAATTTCTGGTCGGCGTTGTCGAGCCGGTCGCAGCGGAGCTGGGCGTTCGTGAGCTGTTCCTGGGCGTGATTCTGATCCCGATCGTCGGCAACGTCGCGGAGCATCTGGTGGGCGTGCAGGCGGCGATGAAAAACCAGATGGATCTGTCGATGAATATCTCGCTCGGCTCGTCGATGCAGATCGCGCTGTTTGTCGCGCCGCTGCTGGTATTTCTCAGTCTCGTCATCGGGCCGCGTGAGCTGACGCTCTTTTTCAGCCTGTTCGAGGTGATGGTGCTCGGCCTTTCCGTGCTGATCGCCTCGTTCATCTCGCTCGACGGCGAGTCCAACTGGCTCGAAGGCGCGATGCTGCTAGCGGTCTACGTGATCGCCGGTATCGGCTTCTTCTACGTCGGCTAGCGGCTTGGCCGGGCGCTGGTCCGCGATCGACTGAATGCGGCGCGATAGGCCAACTGTGACCGCCAAACCTGTGCTGCTCAGCACGATCACGCAGACCAGCGCCAGAATCAAGCGCGATGTCGACAGCGGATCGCCGTCGCCGGTTTGCAGCAAGATTGTGTATGCAATATCCACGGTGGTATTGTAACTCAAGAACAAAAGAACAAAGGAACAAACAAGAACCGAGAACCGAGAACTGAGAACCAGGCACCGAAAATCTCCCCTCGCCTGCCGCAACCGAGGCTGAAGCCAGCCGAGGTTCGGGGCAGGGGAATGCCCGCAGGGCAAGGGGTGAGGGCCTGATCTTCTCCCTCGCCTATCCCACCGCCAATCTTCGCCGTCGCGGATTGCACAATGTTAAACACCGATCATCTACTCACATTTATGGCGGTTGCCGAGACCGGCAGCTTTACCGCCGCCGCAACGCGGCTCGGCTTTACCCAGCCGGCGGTCAGCCAGCACATCAAGGCGCTTGAGGCGCAGGTCGGCGAGGTCCGGCTCTTCCGGCGTGTCGGCAAGACCATGCGCCTGACTCACGCGGGCGAGGAGCTGCTGGTTCATGCGCGCGATGTCGTCGCGATGGCCACCCGTGCCGAGCAGCACATGCTGAGTCTGCGTGGTCATGTGACGGGTCGCGTCGGCATCGGCTGTGCGCCAACCACAGGCGAGCGCATCATTCCGGCGCTGCTGGCGGCGTTTCACGGCAAGCATCCCGGCGTACGCTTTGCGGTGGATGTTGGGCTCTCGGATCAGCTGCTGGCCTGGCTGGGCAGCGGCCAGGTCCAAACTGTGCTGCTGGACGAGCATCCGCGCCGCCGCACCTTTGACGTGCTTGAGCTGGGCGACGAGCCGATCGTCTGCACGGTAGCGCGTGGTCACTCGCTCTTGCAGCAGTCACAGGTATTGCTCTCGGACCTGCGCGAGTGTGCGCTGATTCTGCCGCAGCGGGGCATGGCGCTGCGTCGGGCGCTGGAAGATCTGTTTCGGCGGCAGGGCATAGCGCTGGATCAGCTCCAGGTGCTGCTCGAAACCGACAGCATGGCCGGCACGGTTCAGGCGGTGAGCGATGGGCTGGGTCTGGCCTTTGTGCCGCGCAGCCGCTTTCCCAAAACCCGCGACCTGGCGACGATCGAGATCGAGGGCTTGGCGCTGAGCCAATCGTGGTACCTGGTCCGGCAGCGCGGCGGCACGGTCAATCGCGCCGTGGAGGAGCTGTGGGATTTTGCGGATAGTCCGGCCGGACGTAAAGTCTTGACGCGGCTCGGCCTGAGCGCGTCGCAGCTGGCGGCTTCGTCATGACCACGCTACGCCAGGCGGTACAGACGGCCAGCGCGCAGCTGGCGGATCGCTCATCGTCGCCGCGTCTGGATGCCGAGGTTTTACTGGCGCATGTGCTTGGCGTGAGCCGCACCTACATCATGGCCGAGAGCCAGCGCGAGCTGAGCGCAGCCGAGCAGACGGTATTTCAAGCTCTGGTTGAGCGTCGCGCCGCCCTTGAGCCGATCGCCTATCTGGTGGAGCATAAAGAGTTCTACGGCCTGGATTTCTTCGTCGATCGGCGGGTGTTGGTGCCACGCCCCGAGACCGAGCTGCTGGTCGATCTGGCGCTCTCGTGGGCTGCGACGCACCCTGGCGAGCTGGTGATCGCCGACATCGGCACCGGTAGCGGCTGCCTTGCCGTCACGCTGGCGGTGAAGCTGCCCAAGTCGCGCATCTTCGCCGTCGATCTGTCGCCGGATGCGCTCCATGTCGCGCGCATCAACGTCGAGCGACACGGTGTGGCGGATCGAGTGACGCTGCTTCAGGGCGCCGGCTGCGCGCCGCTGCCCGAGTCCGTCGCGCTGATCGTTTCGAATCCGCCCTACACGGTTCTGGACGAGGTCGAGGAGAACGTGCGGCGCTGGGAGCCGCATCTGGCGCTAGACGGCGGTGGAGCCCAGGGCTTCGATCTGCCCGCGCAGCTGCTGGCCGAGATTCCGCGCTACCTCAAGCCGCAGGGAGCAGTGATCATGGAGCTTGGCGCGTGGCAGGGCGAGCTAGCCCGGCATACGGCGGCGCAGATCTTCGGCCCGGCGCACATCACGATCCATCAAGACCTGACGCAGCGCGATCGTGTGCTGATGATCGAAACATAAAAGCCGCGCAGCACTGCTGCACGGCTTTGTTTATAGCTGGCGAGCCGGACTACTTGCGGGTGCCGGCTTCCATCACATAATAATCGTAGTAGCGGCCCGGATCGTTGGCGCGGTAGCTGTGGCCGATGCCGATCTCGCGAACTTTGGCGCTCAAAATATTGCGGCGGTGTCCCGGGCTGGCCATCCAGGCCGCGACGACTTCTTCCGCAGAGACCTGGCCCGCCGCCAGGTTTTCGCCGTAGTGCTTCCAGCGGTAGCCGCAGCGGCTGAGGCGCTGACCAGGCGTGGAGCCGTCCGGCCCGGTATGGTTGATTCCGCTCTGCGCGGCCTGAACTTCGCTATACTGCTGCGCGCAGGCCGAGAGCGTCTGGTGGACGGTCAGCGGAGCCAGCCCGGCATTGCGACGGCGCAGATTGATCAGCTCGACGATGCGCTCGATGGTCGCGCTACGGCGGGCCTGAGCTTGCACGGTGCTGGGCTGGGAAACAGGAGCGGCGATCGTATATGCTGGCATGCTCAATGAGCTTAACGTCAGGCACAAAGCAACGAACCACATCAAACGGCGCATCTCAAACCCCCTGGTGAACGATGAAGAGTAAAAAGAAAGGGTTATTTGCTGCTCATATCAATATGTGAATATGTGCAGGTTGTATCGTACCGGGGATACATAATGTTAGCCATCGTGCTCTGGTAACCTATCGCCAACCGGCGGGGACTAGCTTGCTGTTAACCCCGAAGAACTACAAGCGGCCGATGCAAAAAAAGGGGTACGATGCCGGTAGACTATTGAACTGATGCGCCGCGAATGTAAGCTTCGCCGCGCGCTTATCGCCGGAACAACCAATAGAGGAGCAGATTATGCGCTATCGATTACTGGCGCTGGATGTTGATGGAACGCTGATCGGGCGCGATCTGGTGGTGCCGCCCAGAACGCTGGCTGCGGTGCAGGCGTTTCAAGAGCGCGGCGGACTCGTCACGCTGGCGACGGGCCGCAACGTGCGCACGACGACGACGTTTGCCGAGCAGCTGGGCATTACAGGGCCGCTGATCTGCTACCAGGGTGCGCTGATCAAGGATCAGCAGAGCGGCAAAATTTTGTTCCATGATCCGGTGCCGTCGGAGCTGGCGGCAGAGGCGGTGCGGCAGCTGCGCGACGCAGGCGTGTATGTGCAGGCGTACATCGACGATGAGCTGTATGTGCCGTACGAGGGCGAGGAGCTGGCGCTGTATCAGAGCTTCACCGATACGCCGCACATCTTTCATGTCGTGGAGGATCTTGAGGCGACGGTCAGGCAGCATCCGCCGACCAAGCTGCTGTTTATCGAGCATCAAGATCTGGTCGGGCCGCGACTGGCAGGGCTGCAAACCCACTTCGTGGATCGGCTGCATATTGTGCGCTCACACGCGCAGTTTGGCGAGCTGAACGCGCCGGGCTGCACCAAAGGCCGGGCGCTGTCGCAGCTGGCGGCCATGCTCGACATTCCCCAGCATGAGGTCGCGGCGGCCGGCGATCACTATAACGACGTCGAGATGGTCGCGTGGGCGGGTTTAGGCATGGCCGTGCGCAGCGGTCCGCCGGAGCTGCTGGCAG
>DASWTW010000120.1:0-11548 GCA_036401895.1 Herpetosiphonaceae bacterium
TGGCTTCCGAGACCGACGCAGCCCTGCGCGAGCACGCTCACCGCATCGATACGATCGCGCAAGAGCGCATCCGGGACGAGCTGCTCAAGCTGCTGGCGGCGCGACATGCGGCTCCGTGGCTGGCCTATCTCGACGAGGTTCGGCTGCTGACGCGGATTATTCCTGAGCTGGACGCGTCCCGTGATTGCGCTCAGCCGAGCCAGCATTTTTTGCCGGTGCTGGCGCATCTGTTCGAGACGGTCTGTGTCTGGGAATGGCTCTACGCTCAGCTCGCGCCCACCAGCGACGATTCACCGGGCCGGGGAGCGCCCGAGGGAATCATGCCCACGGCGTTTGTCGAGCCGGTTTCCGTCAAGACCGAGCCCCGGCTGGCGATGTCGCAGCGATTTGCGCCGCTGATCCGGGAGCGCATGACGCAGGAGTTGACCAGCGGGCACCGGCGCTACGCCGTCTTCAAGCTTGCGGCGCTGCTGCATGATGTCGCCAAGCCGCTGACGATGCAGCTTCGCGATGGGCGGATCACGTTTTACGGCCATGAGGATGTTGGAGCTGACCTGGTACGGCAGATCGGGCAGCGGCTGCGGCTTGGCCGTGACGCGACAAGCTATGCTGAGCGAGTTGTGCGCGAGCATATGCGGCCTGGCCAGCTCCACGCGCTGGGCTCAGAGCTTACACGGCGCGCGATCTACCGTCTGCTGCACGATACCGGCGCGGCGGCTCCTGATGTGCTGCTCCACTCACTCTGCGATCATCTGGCCGCGAAAGGGCCGCGCGCCACGCTGGCCGGCTGGGAACATCATGTTGCCTGGACTGAATCGATTCTTGGAGACGTGCGGACACAGCGGCCTGTCGAGCCGAAGGCGCAGATAGTCACAGGAGGCGATGTGATTCGCCATTTGGGGATCGAACCGGGACCGATCGTGGGGCGAATTCTGGCAGCTATCGATGAAGCGCTATTTCTGGGTGAAGTAACGACCCGCGAGGAAGCTTTGGCGCTGGCTGCGCAGATTGCACACGCCGACGAGGAACGTCGAGGCTAACCGGGTTACTCGTCGCTGACGACGGCTCGATCATCAGGCAGCAGAAAGAGCAGCAAGGTGCTCAAGAAGAGCAGAAAGAAAATGAGTGCAGACATCAGGGTCTCCTTGGCGCGATAGTGGCGACGATGTAGAAGTGTAACGCAGAAAGTGGACTGTGAGATTATTCTCTACTGATAATAACGTGAGAAAAGGGCAAAAGATCCTAGCGAGAAGTGGCAGTCTTTCCCTGGTTGCGCAGGGGATAGCGAGGTAGGACCGGGGTACTGTCAGACCTCAAGACTGCCGCAGACTCACGCAATCGGCGCAATCTACCAGTATCAAACGGAGTAAACCGATGGAAGCAACCTCACGGATCGATCGTGTGTGCGAGGCGCTGCGTGCGGCAGATGTGTCCGCGCTGGCGATAGTGCCGGGTGCCAACCTGCTGTACCTGCTTGGCCTGACGATGCACTCGTCGGAGCGGCTGGCGATCGCGTTTATCACGCAGGCCGGCGATGTGCGCATGGTGCTGCCGGCGCTGGAGCAGCCGCGCGCCGCTGCCGAGGCGCAGACCGCGATTCAATTCTACCCATGGCATGACGCCGAGGGCTATGCTCAGGCGCTGGGCCAGTGCCTCGCAGATCTTCAGCTTCAAGGGACGCTTGGCGTCGAGTACACCACGATGCGCGTCATGGAGCTGCGCGCGATCGAGCAACTCGGCGAGGTGGAGACCAAAGATGCGACTGAGCTGATCGCCGGGCTGCGCATGACCAAGGATGAGACCGAGCTGCAAACGATGCGCGCGGCGGTGCGGGCGGTCGAGGCCGGGCTGCGTGCCGCGATCGATGCGATCCAACCGGGTGCCACCGAGCGCGAGATCGCCGAGGTCTGGGAGCGGACCATGCGCGAGGCCGGCAGCCAGGGCACCTCGTTCACCACGATCGTAGCCAGCGGTCCTAACAGCGCGAATCCGCACTACACCACCGGCGACCGGCGCTTACAGCCCGGCGATCTGATCGTGCTGGATGGCGGCGCGCGGGTCGGCGGCTATGTTTCAGACATCACACGCACGGTAGCGCTGGGCCAGCCAAACGACGAGGCACGCAAGATCTACGAGACGGTGCTGGCGGCGAATCGGGCGGGCGTGGCAGCAGCAAAGCCTGGCGCGAATGGGGCGCAGATCGATAGCGCGGCGCGTCAGGTGATCGAAGACGCAGGCTACGGGCAGTACTTTATCCACCGGACCGGGCACGGCCTGGGCATGGAGATTCACGAGCCGCCGTATCTCCACGCCACGAGCACCGCGCCGCTGGAGGCGGGAACGACCTTCACCGTCGAGCCGGGCATTTATGTGGCGGGCGTCGGCGGTGTGCGCATCGAGGACGATGTTGTGCTGACCGAGGATGGTGCGGAGTGTTTGACGAGCTTTGAGCGCGAGCTGATCCTCCGCTGATCCATCACCTTTCCCCTGGCAAAAAGCAGCGCCGACACAACCAAATGTTGTGTCGGCGCTGTATTTCTGGATCAGATCCAGTCCGTCGTGGCTCCAGTTGCTGACGCAGGCTGACGGGCGGGAATTCCCACCCGTCAGTTCTGTTTCAGCTATTGCTGGCGGATCATCGGCATGTAGATCCGGTCGCCCAGGATGCCCTTGACGCGCACAACCTCGGCGCGGCGCTCCGACACGTTGTGGTGGTGGAGCAGCAGGACGCCCTTCGAGTTACCGGCCACAAAGGCCGCGCGGTTGAAGTCAACCGGGATGACCTCGCCGTCGAGATCGGCGTAGTACGGAACGCCCTCAATGCCGCCCGAGAGGTCAAGACCCGGCTGGGCTGGGTTGTAGGTCAACGTGCCGCTGTCGTCCACCACACCATCCGCATCGCGGCTGAAGGTGAAGACGCGGTAGTTGAAGGCGCCGCTGTTCGCGGTCAGGCCCAGATCCGCAGCAGCGACCGGCAGAACCATCACGCTGTTGTTGAAGATCGCGCTGTTGAGCACCGACGGCACCACGTTCACGTAGTCCGCAAGCAGCAGCTGGCCGGTGTTGAGGTTGATCAGAACGCTGATGATCACGTCGGTGGCGTCCGTGCCGCCGGTGGCGAGACCAAGGTTCCAGTTGAAGAGCACGTAGTCATCTTCGCCGTCGCGGTTCGTATCGATGTAGACGTCGAACTCGCTCTCGTTAGGGGATGACCAGTTGCCGTAGGTTGCCACGCCGAACGAGATCGTAGCCGCCTCGATGTCGCCGTTCGGAGCACCCGAGCCGTCGGCCAGAACATCGCTGTGAACGCCGACGTACTTGAGGTCTGCGTTGTTGACGATGTCTGCACTCTCCTGATCGTTCGGGCTGCTGTGCTGTAGCTCAAGCGCCGTTACGAGCGAGATCGTGTCGGTCGGAACGTTGGTGCCAGTGTTGACATCCTGACCAACCAGGTCGATCTCGTCGCTGCCGGTCGGGCCGGTGCCGAAGTCGAGCTGGCCGTTCTGGGCCCGCATGTCCGAGGCCGGGCGCGCTGCGGCATAGACCGGGACGCGCAGGTTCGGGTTATCGTTGATCGCGGTCGAGCCAGTGGTCGCCGACAGAACGACGTAGCCGGCTTCCTCGCTCATCCAGTGGCGGGCCAGCTGCTGCACTTCGCTGACGGTCACGTCGTGGGTGTGCTTCATCTGGCTGGCAGTCGCGCGCATCGTCACGACGATGTTGGCAAAGCCGTTCGGCTCCAGCTCAACCGTCGAGCGCGACAGGCTGAAGCTGACGCCCGGGGTGTCAACGATCGAGCGGTACGAGACGTTGTAGCTGACCGGGTTGTTGCTCTTGTTGACGACGCGAATGTTCTTGACGGCGGTTGTCTCGCCGAGAACTTCCACTGCGCCGAACGAGACGCTGACGACGCCCGCTTCGTTGGCGTTGTAGGCGACGACGTCGCTACCGGCGGCGTCGGTCAGGGTGATGCGGCCGGCGCCGACGCGGCCGGGGCCGTAGATCGGCGAGTTGGCGGCGCGAGCTGAGCGCAGGTCCTTGTTGGCGGTGTTCATCGCCAGGGCCTTCAGCTCCTCAACCGTCCAATCGGGGTGCATCTGGCGCAGCAGGGCCATCGAGCCGGCCACGTGCGGCGAAGCCATCGAGGTACCGTTGAGCGACGTGCCCTCATCGCCGGTGCCGACGTTCGTCGAGAAGATGCTCTGGCCAGGCGCCGAGATGTCCGGCTTCAGCAGCGAGTCGCCACGGCGCGGGCCGCGCGAGCTGAACGCCGAGAGCGTGTCGTTCAGGTTGGGGTCGACGAGCTTGATCGAGTTGTTGTACTCAGGCGTCAGCGTCACGTTGACGGTGCTGCTGGCGAGCGCCGTCTTCAGCTCGTCGCCGACCTGTTTCGTCGTGCTCACGCCAGGGATAACGGCGCTACCGGTGATCAGCAGGTCGAAGTCTTCGCTGTTGTCGGCCAGAATAAAGCCAACACCACCAGCCGCAACCACAGCCGCACCGCGCGCAACCGAGCCACACTGGCCCTCAGTCCAGTCGAGCAGCACGATCTTGCCGGCGATCAGCGCCTGGTTCGAGGCATTGAACGCTGTACAGCCAGTGTTCTGGCCGGCGCCTACCGGGTAGACCAGGTTCGCCGTTACCGGGGACTTGCCGGTCCAGTCGAAGGCAACCGACTGAGCGGCCGGCTTCACACCCGCGATCGAGGCCGGCGAGTTGACGCGGAAGCCGTCGAAGATGCTGGTGCTATCAACCGACGAGGCGACGTTGATCGTGCGCGCCGAGACGCCGGGGCTGCCCGAGATGTAGTAGGTATCGTTCGAGTTGCCGGCCGAGGCCACGACGATCACACCGGCGGCGGCAGCGTTGTCGCTGGCGATCGACGACGAGTCGTAGGCCGAGCCGTAGTCGGAGCCGAGCGACATGTTGATCACGTCGAGGCGATCCGAGAAGTCGCCGTCGCCGTTGGGGTCAACCGCCCACTCGATCGCAAGATCGGTGACATCGGTCGAGCCGTCGCAGCCGAAGACCTTCAGCGCGTAGAGCGAGGCTTTCGGCGCAACGCCTGGGCCGATGCGCAGCGAGTTGAACGGCGTGCTCGGGCCGTAGGCACCGGTGTAGGTGCTGCCGTCGGCGTTGACGCCATAGCCGGCGGACGTGCCGGCGACGTGCGAGCCGTGGCCGTTGCAGTCCATCGGATCGGGATCGGGAGCGGGCGTCTCAAGTGCCGGGTCGCTCGCGTCGTACTCATCGCCCGCGAAGTCGTAGCCGCCGACGACCTTGGCGCTCGGGAAGCCAACGTTGTCGGTGATGATCGTCTCATCATTGCGCGCATAGTCCGCTTCCAGGCCCGAGCCGCCGTTGTTGGTGTGGAGATAATCAATACCGGTGTCGATGATACCGATCTTGATACCCTCACCAGTGTTGTTCAGGCCGCTGCTGTTCCACAGCTCAGGCGCGCCAATCAGCGGAACGCTCGAAGCATTGTCGAGATGCTTCGTGTTGAGCTGGTGGATCGCCTTCACGCCGGGGATGCGGCGGATGTTCGCCAGCTGGTTGGCGTTGACGCGCACCGCAATACCGTTATACACCTGCTGGGTGCGATAGATCACTTTCGCGTTAATCGTCGAGCCTTGCAGGTTGGAAAGGATACGCTGCTGAGCCTGCTTGATCAGACCGAGCTGGCGCTGTGCTTCCGCCGTGGCGTTGACGCTGGTTCCGCGTGCCTGAGCAGCCGCATAAACCTTGGTCGTCGGCTCGCCGTCAAGCTCGATCAACACCTTCACCGACGCGTTGCGCTCGGCGAGTGGGCCGCCGGTGCGCAGGTTGGTCGCGGCAACGGTCTGAGAGCGAAGGCTTTGTCGCTCGGCTGCGATCTTTTCGCGATCGATACGGCCGGGGGCCTGAGCCTGCGTGGTTCCGAGCGGAAGCGCTGAGGTGGCAAGCGCCAGCAGCGCGATGGAGGAAAATCGTCGTGTACGCATGGAGTGCTTGTGCTCCTACACTTACTGTTGAAGTGCCTTGGATTGAGCGACCGGAATGAGACGAATTAACATGGATTGGACAGAGGCTCTATACTCTTCTCAGACTCCTTTCTTCGCTCCTCTCTTTTTAGGATAAGTGTCTGGTGAGTTGTTAGAAGAAGCATCATACGAAAGCGCTTAGCGCTTTCTGTTGCTGTTCGCAGATCTATTCTGAGCAGACGCGCAGAAAGTTGATGCGTTTCCATCCTTGGAGGGTGCAGCGATCACCCAAATCACCAGTCGGAGATGAGCATGCTGGGTACTTTCTGATGCGGGCACAGGCGATAATAAAAGTCACGGTCTCTTATAATCGCTTGCGTGAAATGAGTTGTGTTGGACAATTGTACTACAGGATGTGCAAAAGTGTAGGCGAATTTGCGCATATTGTCAAACCTGGGTTTTATTCGCCGCACATCATAGACCTTATGATAAACCCGTCAATGCCGAGATGCAAGCTTCGAATGGTTAAATAATAGTTTTATTTTCCCAGATTTTGACACATTGAAAGGGTTCGATCAGCTGCAATGTGTCACCATCCATAACTGCTAGCGCAGGAAGTGGCAGCGCGCGCCATTCCTCGACATTGACGTGTGTTTCTCTGCGCACATATGCAACCAGCAGTGATAAGACAAGACCATGCGCTACGATCGCGACTGGTCCGCTGGCCTGGGCTGCAATCTCGCTCACGGCTGCCACAATCCGCCGCTGAGCATCGCCGGCGCGCTCCCAGGCGCCGCTGCTTATGTCGGGGTTGGCAAACGCCTGGCGCACCGCAGTTTCATAGGTCTCACGATCAGGAAGGTTGCTCGGTCCGCGCTGTAGTTCCGCTAGATCAGGATGTATCAAAAACGCAGCCTTGTGACGATCAACCAATGGTTGGGCTGTGGCCTGTGCCTTTGGTTCGGGGCTGCTCCATACTGCTTGCACATTTTCCAAAATTGGCAGTGCCGCCAGCCGCGCCGCCAGCTCGCGACCTTCCGCGCTTAGTGTCCAATGCTCCGCAGCTACAGCCATATTTTGCTCAACCGGCGCGTGACGAATGAGAAACAAAAGCTGAGTCATGCTGCTCCTTATAGAAGATTCTAACGTTAGTACTTTGGTCCGCGATACGCTCTAGGCCAGGATCGGGATCGAGAAATGAGCAGCAGCGGAGCGTTTGGGTCATAAAACTGGTAAGGCAGTTTGTCGGCTTACTCGCCGCTCATGGCTACGCTCGTCCGGCGATCCGCGTGTAGATGTTGAGTGTTTCACGCGCGGCTGTGCTCCACGAAAAACGCGCCGCCTGGCGCCTGCCGGCCTGTCGCATCCGCTGGCGCTGCTCCTGATCGTTCCAGATGCTGCGCCAGGACTCAGCCCAGCCTTCCACATTCTCAGCGGGAAGCAGCAGCGCCGCCTCGCCCGCGACCTCGGGCAGGCTTGAGTTGTCGGCAGAGATCACAGGAGCGCCGCACTGCATCGCCTCCAGAATCGGCAGGCCAAAGCCGCTGTACAGCTCAGGATGGAGATACACCCGGCAGGCGTTGTACAGCCAGATCAGATCCTCGATCTCGACGCCGCCGATGAATTGGGCTGCCTCGTCCAGCCGCAGCTCTGCGACCAGCTTGGCGATGTCGTCGTCAAGCCAGCCACGTGGACCGGCGACCACAAGTGTTGGCGGATCGTCCTGGGGCTGCGCCTGAAGCCGGTGCAGTGCGCGCAGCAGCGTCGGCAGATTTTTGCGCGGCTCAAGCGTGCCGACAAAGAGCGCGAAATGATTACGGCGCAGCAGGTGACCGTTGATCATGCGTTCGGCGTCGGGCTGTAGATTGAGCGGCTGGAACTGTGGCGCGGCGGCCTCATGAATCACATCCACACGATCCGGATCGACGGCCAGCAGCTCGGCGATGTCGCGGCGTGTGCTCTCGGAGACCGTGATAATCGCATCGGCGCGTGACACGGCTCGGCGGATCTGCCCGTAGTAGCGTCTCGCCGCCGCGTCCAGAATCTCTGGGTAGCGAATAAACGCCAGGTCGTGAATTGTGATCACGGTGGGCCGGCGCAGCCTGAAGAGCGGGATGAAATCGGGAAAATGGAACACATCGGCGTCGAGGCCGGCAAGCTCAAGCGGCAGCGCGATCTGCTCCAGACGATGATGCGGCGGCATCCAGACGCGCCGGTGAGCAATATTCGCGGCTTGTGCGACCGGCGCGTCGGCTTTGCGATGGTTGAGCGCCACGAAGCGCTGCTCAGGCGCGATCTCGGCCATCGCTCTGAGCAGCTGACGCGTGTACTGAGGAATGCCGCCCGTGCGATACGCGTTGAGGCGAGCGTCGATGACAATCCGCATGACTAGCGCTGATTCCTGAGCGTCACACTGCGACCTCGATCACCTGGCCGTCGTAGGCGAGCTGTGCAGGCTGCGGCAGGTGCTGGTTGACGGTTGCATGATCTACATCGTGGGTGATATGCGTGAAAAATGCGCGGCGTGGTCGAAGCTGGGCTACGATCGCCAGCGCCTGGTTGACAGTGAAATGCAGCGGATGCGGATCGAAGCGCAGCGCGTTGAGGATCAGCACATCCAGGTCGCGCAGCCGCTCCATGGTCTGCGGCGGAATCGCGCTGGCATCGGTGATATACGCCAGCCTCCCGAAGCGGTAGGCCGTGATGACGTGCGGGCCGTGCATCACCTGCAAGGGCTCGACGGTGACGCTGCCGATGTTAAAGCTCGGCTGTAGCGATCGTGTCTCAAGCTGTGGCCGCGTCGAGAGCGAGGGCTGCTGGACAAATACATAGTCGAACATGTGCCGGACACGACCAAGCGTGTAGGGATCGCCGTAGACCGGCAGCGATCGTGTGCTGCGCATCGTAAACGGTCGCAGATCGTCGATCCCGCCGATATGGTCGGCGTGCGCATGGGTGAGCAACAGCGCGTCAAGCCTGGTAATGTGATGCCTGAGCATCTGAGTTCGTAGGTCGGGCCCTGCGTCGATCAAGATCGTTGTGCCATCGTGTTCAAGCAGCGCCGACGAGCGCAGCCGCTGATTATGGGGATCGGCTGAGGTGCAGACCTCACAGCTACAGCCGATCACAGGAATCCCCATTGATGTACCGCTTCCCAAAATCGTTAGTTGCATATGCCTTATCCACAAATCATGGTTGCGCTTAGGAGTGTATCATACTTCTGGCTGCTCTTACGGCGGAGCAGGCCCTCATCCCTGGCGCTACGGGCGAACAAAGGAATAAGGAAACAAGGGAACAAAGGGCTAACAATATCTTTTTGTTCTTTGTTCTTTCGTTAGGTTCTAGGTTCTCAGTTCTAGGTTCTCCGTCCGTCCGCTCTTGACTCCGGGTGTACACTGGTGGTGCAAGGAACAGCTTCCTCCTTGTCGTCCACACCATAACCCTCACTACTTTCTTTCTTCCGACCTGCTCCTTGCAAGAGAAGAAAGAAGAATCTATGAATCATCCTCTGCGCCCGATACTTCGTCAGGCGGGAATCGTTGTGCTGCTTCTAACAACGGCGATCGGGTCCGGTATCTTGCTTGGCTGGCTGTTGAGCACCGATCTGACCGGGCAAGCCGCTCAGTCGCGGCGTTCGTCGCGCGCCAGGCCATCTGCCGGCACCACGACCGTACCTTCGCCAGCGCTGGCCGCACCGCCTGCCATCGTCCGTACACCTACCCTGCGCCCCTCGCCGAGCATAGCTGCTATCGCCACCGACGAGCCAGCATCTACTGCCGTCATCACGGCAACCGCTGAGCCGGCGACCGTGCTGTTTCAACAGATCGTGGCTGCTGAGGCTGGATTGCGCAGTGGAGAGCTAGCGGCCGTGATGGACTACGGCAACGGGTCGCGCTCCTCCGCACAGGTCCGCTTCGATCTCGGCACTGCGCAAATCACGCCGCGCCTCGATTTCAAAACCGCCTATCAGGGCGCGTCCAGCACACAGAAGGTCGAGGAGATCACCATCGGCGATCGGTCCTGGGAGCGGCGCGACGCACAAAGCTGGACCTCCGTTCCGGCGCGCAAAGGCATGTGGGATCAGATCCGCTTCTTCTTGCCGGGAGCCCAGTACGGCAGCGATCCGAGCTACAGCCAGCAGCAGGATCGGGCGCTGCTGCGCTGGTACGACGCCACTCGTGATGCCGATGTAACGCTGACCGTCGATCCCGAAACCAACATACCGCTGCTGCTGGAGCGTCACACACGCGGCACCGGCTTGACGCTGACCGTGACCTATACCGGCTGGAATACGCCGATCGAGATCCTGCCGCCGGTAGACGGCGCCCAATAGCTCGTAGCTCGCCGTCCGTCGACGATGACCAAGCTGGCTCGATAGTCCACCAAAGGAGGCTTGTATGCGCCGAATGATTGGTTTTGTAGCCGTGTTGTTGCTGATCATCAGTCCGTACGCCAGCGCGGCCCAGAGTAGCCCGGAGCTTGTGGTGAGCGCGCCGACCGAGGGCGCGACGATCACCGGGACCGATGTAGCGGTCACTTTTCAGATCGCGGGTCTAAATCTCGTGCCGTCGGGTGTGCCGCTGACTGAGGCCGGCAAGCGACCCGACGCGAACCGGCCGGGCGAGGGTCATCTACACTTTATGCTCGATCTGCTGCCGATTGTGGTCTGGGAGCACGCCGAGCCGTACACCTTTAACAACATCACACCCGGCGAGCACCAGCTGATGGTCGAGCTTGTCAACAACGATCACTCGCCGCTGTCGCCGCCGGTCGTGAAGCAGATTCGGTTTCGCACCGCCGTTATGATGCCCGAGACCAGCGCGCAGAGCGAGCGAGCAACCGCGCTTTGGCTCGCACTGATCGGGGTGTTGTTTGGCGCTGGCCTGCTGCTGCGCTTCCGCTTCAGACCTTTAGGCGCGTTCTCATCCAGGCGCTAGATCGGCGGTGGCGCCGCTGCTCCTGATTTGTGGCAGTAGGTGACACAGCACAGCCATAGACTGTCTGCATGCAGATTTCCATTCCGTCCAAGCACCCTTGTCCAGGCATGAAAGCGACGATCGGCTGTGCCACCTCAGCGCGGTTTAGGGCTTACTATGCGTGATAAAAAGCTCGTAGCTGCATTTAAAAGCATGCAGCTTAGAATTCATTACGATCGAGCCGCTGCAACACTCGCTAGCCCCTCGATCGTCTGACACACGTGCTCCATTTGAGCAGACGATTAGTGTCCTCTCATTGTTAGATAGTACTTATGTGGCGCGTAGACGCGTACCGCAGTTCTCCAGAAGTCGTGGTGGTGAGTAGGAGCGTCAACTGTTGTATCGGCTGATGCATCCTGGGTACAATCGGTGTTGTCCCCCCGATCTGGAGAACATATGCCTACGTTGCCGCCCGAACGAGTGCGCTGGATAGCCAGCGCGGCAGTTGTGGTGCTAGTGGTCTTGATCCTGCTAACTTCGTTCTTCAAAACCAACACCGACGCAGATCCTACGCTGCTGGTGAAAGAGGACGATCAGGCTGCTCCATCGGCATCACCAGCGATGATCCCAAGCCCTACACCAACACCTGGCTCACGGATCGGCGTAGAT
>DASWTW010000121.1:0-19349 GCA_036401895.1 Herpetosiphonaceae bacterium
GCATGGAGAGCCGCAACCGGCTGGCCAAGCGGCTGATGGGACTGCGCGCTGAGCAGCCGCTCGTCGTCGGCAGCGCGCTGCGGAACGAGGAAAAAGAGGTCGGCGCGATCACCAGCGCCGCGCAGTCGCCACGCTACGGCATGATTGGGATGGCCTACATCCGCACCGCGCAGGCTGAGCCCGGCGTGCAGCTCCAGACCGCCGATGGAACCGGCGTGGAGCTGGTAGAGCTGCCGTTCGTGGGCTAGGCCCTCTCCCCTTCGCCCCCTTCTCCCGTTGTGACAGGAGAAGGGGGAATGTTTATCTGTATTTGTTTGTTCTTTGTTTTTGTTTTGCTTTCGGTTCTGGGTTCTCGCCTCCGTTCTCCCTTTGTTCTCTTGTTTGTTCCCTTGTTCGTTAGGTTCTGGGTTCTAGGTTCTTGGTTCTCCCTCAGCCATGCTATACTCCTTCGCTGTCGACGAGGAGGTATGCATGAGCTTCTGGCAAGAAGCGCTATTTCAAGTTCAGTGTAGCGACATCGAGACGATCGGCCAGTGTGTCGGCGAGCTATCCGTCAGCTGGCGCGAGTCGGTCCTCAAAAACATTCCCAACATGGCACAGACGCTGATCGTGGTTGTGATCGCGTTCTTGATCGACGATCGGGCGCAGCGGACTGTGGAGCGGCTGGTCGGGCTGCGCAAAGATCAGCGCGAGCTGGGGCGGCTGCTGGGCCGCATGGCGCGGATTGCGGTGCTGGTGCTGGCGGCGCTGTATGTGCTGTCGATCTTCAGACAGACCCAGCTCGTCACCAGCTTCATCGCCAGCCTGGGCATCGCCGGTCTGATCATCGCCTTTGCGCTCCAGGACATCACCAAAAACTTCGCGGCGGGTGTGCTGCTCTTGATTCTGCGCCCGTTTCGCCTGGACGATCGGATCAAGGTCAAGGAGTTTGAGGGCGTCGTCACCGATATTTCGCTGCGGGCGACCACGCTGCGCACCAGCGACGGCGAGGAAGTGCTGGTACCGAACGCCGACGTGTATAGCAGCCCGATCATCAACCTGACGCGCTATCCATCGCGGCGCTTCCATGTCACGCTGACGCTTCCCGCGTCGGCGCCGATCGAGCGGATACGCCAGCACCTAGAGCAGGCGCTCCGCAACGTCGAAGGGCTGGACGAGGAGCCGCGGCCTACGGTCGTCGTCACGGGCGTCACCGCCGACAGTGCAACCTACGACGCGTCGTACTGGCTACCGGCGCACTCCAAGGATCTGGCTCAGAAACAGACTCAGGTGATCACCAAGCTGAATACCTTGATGCGCTCACTCCTAAATCCGCCTCCTGAGTCGCCAAAGAAGACGTAGCTGGAGGAGAACAAACGAACAAACGAACAAGGGAACAAAGGAGTACCATCATTCCCCCTCGCCTGCGGCAACCGAGGCAGAAGCCGGCCGAGATTCCGGGCAGGGGGCGGGTGCCCTCTGGGCGTGGTGAGGGCCCGACCAAAGAACAAAAGAACAAACAGTAGCTTGAGCATTTGTTCCTTTGTTCTCTTGTTCCTATGTTTGCCCGCAGGGCAGGGGTGAGGGCCTGTTCTTTGTTCTTTGTTTCGCTGTTCTTGCTCTTACGGCTTTTCGAACGGAGATTCGCGGGCGAGGTAATAGGTCATGCTGTGGAGCAAAGAGACGGGATCGATATGCCGGACCCAGACGCCCTCAGGAACCTGCACGATCACCGGCGCGTAGTTCAGGATCGCTTCGACGCCGGCCTTGACCAGCATATTCACGACATCCTGTGCCTGCTCCGCCGCGACCGCCACAATCGCCATGCGCACATTATGCTCGCGCACCACGTTCGAGATCTGATTGACATGTTGGATCGTCAGGCCAACCAGCTCGTTGCCGATCTTCTTGGGGTCGGCGTCGAACAGGCCGACGATATGTATACCTTTCTCGCTAAAGCCGCTGTAGCGGGCGATAGCCTGGCCGAGATGGCCGACACCGACCAGCACAACATTCCAATCCTGGCTCAGGCCAAGAATCCGGTTGATATGATGGAGCAGCTCATCGACTTTATAGCCGATGCCCTGCTTACCAAGCTGACCAAAATAAGACAGATCCTTACGAATCTGAGCCGCCGTCACATTGATACGCGCGCCAAGCTCTTGCGAAGAAACCGACTTCACACCTTCTTGTTGCAGGTAGGCGAGCGTACGGGCGTAGAGCGGCAAACGCCGGACCACGACGTCCGGGGGCATAGTCTGCTTATCCACCCTGTATCTCCATCAGTGCGAGGACATTTGTGAAATTATCACAAAGTATAGGGCAAGGCCGAAAGAGTTGTCAACTTATTTCACAAACCGGATTGTCCAAAGGTTCAAGCGTCTGCTATAATCCCCGCCGATCCAGTTTCAGGAGGATAAAAGCATGATTCGTCGCGCTCGCCGCGCATGCTGGTTTTTGATTACATTATGTGCGCTGCTTCTCACCGCCTGTGCCGAATCGGTCGGGCTGATTAATACACCGCCAACCGTCAACGATCTGGTTCAACGGCCACAGGAGTTTGCCGGCAAAGAGGTCACAGCTCAAGGATTTTACCTGTGGAAGCCGGGCGATCCCGCGACCTCGCTGCTGCTGCCGGGCGTGAGCACCGCCGATCGCAGCAACCAGGACGCGCAGCCGATCTACGCCAGCGTCCAGTGTAGCAGCGACGGCCAGTGCCAGCCATCGACAACGGCCGTGGGCGAGCCCAGCACCGGCTCGGTCTGGCTGGAAAACTTTCCCGCCGAGGTTACCGCCGATCTGCATCGTCCGGGCGACGCGGTGTGGGGCGCGGTTGAGGTCACTGGCCTTTTCGAGGCCAACGGCGGCTACGGCCCCGACGGCAGCTACAAATACCGCATGCAAGTTACCGAGGCCCGCTCGCTGCAACAGGTCGAGCGCGAAGTCTTCGCCGTTAAAAACGAGCCGCTGGGCGACGGCAAGGTCACGATCTTTGACATCGCGGCCGATCCCGCCAAATTCAACGGCCAGAAAGTAACTACTCAAGGCTACTATTTCTGGAGCCCAGGGACGAGTGGCTCGCTGGTCGAGAAGATCGAGCGCGAAAAAACGCCCGACGATAGCGTGGGCGGCATGCCGACTCCCGGCGGCGTGATCATGGGCCTGGACGGATTCCCGCCCGACAAATCGGCGGAGATAAATGTGGGGCCGAACAACACCTACGTCTGGGGCCTGATCGAAGTGACCGGCACGCTGCAAACCGGTGACTTCGGGCCCGACGGGCGCTACAAGCAGCAGATCACCGTTGAAAGCGTTCAGGTGCTGGAGCAGCCCAAATAAGACCAGACACTCATCGATCGTCCACGATCTCATGACCAATGACGAAGTGTTGCCAGCGGTGGTATAACTACTCAAGATTCGTCATTGGTCATTCTTAGCTGGAAAGCCCGTGTATTTCTTCATCGAGCCCATGCGTGAAACCGACGTGTCGCGTGTGCAGGAGATCGAGCGTCAAAGCTTCACAACTCCCTGGTCGGCGACCACCTATCTCCGCGAGCTGCGCTCACCGGAGTATTCGCGCTACATCGTAGCCCGCAGCAGCCGCACCCGCCCACGTGACGAGCAGCCGCCGGAGCCTGAGCCACGCCGTAACTGGCTGGCCAACCTGCTGCCCACGCGCTTCGGCGCCCAGGTCACGCCGAGTCCATATCCGGTCGTCGGCTATGGCGGCATCTGGCTAACCGTCGACGAAGCGCACATCACCACGATCGCGTCTGCACCCGAGGTGCGCGGCAAAGGCATCGGGGAGCTGCTGCTCAACGGGCTGATCGATCTGGGGCTGGAGCTAGGCGCGCGCTTTATGACACTTGAGGTCCGTGTGTCGAACGAGGTCGCGCAGAATCTCTACCTCAAATATGGCTTCGAGGCGCGCGGCACGCGGCGGCGCTACTACACCGACAACAACGAGGACGCGCTGGTGATGTGGACCGGCGAGATCACCTCCGCCGAGTACCAGACGCGGCTGCGGCAGCTGCGCACGATCCTGGCCGAGCGGCTCAAAAAACAGGCCGAAGAGCCGGCCCCAGGCTGAGCGCTACAGCCCCAGCAGGCCGCGCATACCTTCAAGCTCGTGCTTGACCTCACGCTGCATCAGCTCGACAATCGCGTGCTGCGGCGACTGACCCGCGAACAACACCTGATACAGCTGATCGGCTATCGGCAGCTCAACCTGATGCTGCGCCGCCAGCTCACGAGCGGTCTGCACCGTGATCACACCCTCAGCGATGCCGCCAAGCTGAGCGCGAGCATTCTCAAGCGTCAAGCCACGCGCCAGCGCCTCGCCCATACGCCGGTTACGGCTGTGCGGGCTGGCGCAGGTCGCCACCAGATCGCCGAGACCGGCCAGACCGGCAAAGGTCAGCGGATTGGCGCCCAGCACGATTCCCAGCCGCGCAATCTCCGCCAGGCCGCGCGTCATAAACGCTGCCTTGGCATTATCTCCGGCGTTGAGACCATCGGCCAGTCCCGCCCCCAGCGCAATAATATTCTTGAGCGCGCCGGCCAGCTCGATGCCGATCACATCGTCCCCGGTGTACACGCGGAAGTGCGAGGTTGTCAAAAAGCGCTGGGCGATCTCGGCCATATCATGGTTCGGTGTGGCAACGACCGTCGTGGCCGGCTTGCTGTCGAGAATCTCGCGGGCGATGTTCGGCCCCGAGAGCACGCCGATCTGCTCGGCATGATCCGGCAGCACATCGGTCAGCACCTCGCTCATACGCTTGAGCGAGCCCTGCTCAAAGCCCTTGGCGCAGCTCAGCAGGATCGCGTCGGCGGGCACGTGGGGCTTGAGCGTCTCGGCGTTTGAGCGCATCGTCTGTGAGGGCACGGCCAGCAGCAGAACACGGCAGTCGCGCAGCGCGGCCTGTGGATCGCCCTCGATCGCCAGCGACAGCGGAAACGGCACGCCCGGCGCAAAGCGATCATGCTTGCCCGCAGCCCGCAGCGCCGCCGCCTCCTCAGCGGAGCGCGCCAGCAGCGTCGTGCGACGCCCGGCCCGCGCCAGCGAGATCGCCAGGGTCGTGCCCCAGCTGCCAGTGCCTACCACGGTTATCGAGCGAGATGCGCTATCCACGTCGAGCCTCCTCATCACGGCAGCCACGCTGTCAACACCACAGCGCGGGAGCTATGCCCCCGCGCCGGATCGAACCCGTTAGTACACTGAGCCAGGAGGATTAGTTCTGCCGACGGCTGTTCATACGACGCATCAGCAAGAACATGATCATTCCTACGCTAAAGCTGCCGCCGGTGGCAAGCGCATCTGTCAGGGCCACGCTGCCCTGAAATACCGGCCCACCCAGCGCAAGCGCCATCCACACAAACCAGAGCGGAATGACCAAAAAGCGCCGAGTCTGGGGCCGAACCCGAGAGTGAACAATCTGATAACATGTTGCGATCCAACCGGCTAGGGCAAAAAACATAGCCTGCATCAAGGCGTAGTTTGAATCCATGATCACCTCTTGATAGGTACGGGGTTCTCGGTATTCTACCATCAATCTTTGACGATGCAATGAATCTGTGCCAGCCGCTGGTCTCAGTTCCACTTGAGCGGACGTGCTGACATGCTCCGGTACCGATCATTGCGGGCGACCTCGGCCAGCCTCTCCCCGAGCGTTGGATCGTCGACGATGGGCTGTCCGTGGCCCCACCCGGCGCTGCGCAGCCGCAGACCCGCCAGCAGCGCTACCGAGGCTTTCGCCGCCGGCATGTGCGAGGTAAAGATCCACGGCGAGCGGCGCAGGCCGCCCATCTGCACGACGGCATCGCCCGCCAGCAAAAACTCGCGCTCAGGATGATAAAAGCTGACATGATCCGGCGTATGGCCCGGCGTGCCGACGACGCGCCAATCAGGTAGATGCGGGATCGCGGCTCCCGGATGGAGGAGATGCTGGACTGCAACCGGCTGGGGCCGCAGTGCGCTGCTCATCGCGAAGAAGAGCAGGCCATGAATGCCTGGCGGATGTGGAATCGGCTGGTGGCCTTCGATCGCCGCCGCCTCGCCCGGTGATGCGCAGATCGGCGCGCCGGTGGCCTGCTGTAGCTCAGGCAGGCTGCCGATGTGATCGATATGGGCGTGAGTGATCACAATTGCGCGGACCTGCTGCGGCGTAAAGCCGGCATGATGCAGCGTGTTTAAGATTGCGGCGGTACTGCCGCGCACGCCTGTATCGACAATTACCGCGCCGCCGCCGGTCGCTACGATATACACGTTGGATGCTTGCAGCTGATCGACGAGCCAGATTCCATCATCGACAAACATGTGATACCTCGTTTAAATGCAAACTGTCCTTGCTTTCTCAGCAAGGACAGCAAATAGTGTGCGCGTACACGGCGAGTTATTTGCGGCGCGGATTGCGAACCGGGATCGGCACCGGAACCGGCACCAGCTCCGGCCCACCCAGCAGGCGGTCCAGCCAGGCCGCGATCGAGTCGAGTATGCGCGAAAATAGTTGTTGCATCAGAAATCATCCTTCCAGGCAAAAACACCGTCCACTAGATTATACGCAGCGAATGTTAAATTGGTTTTGATGAAGCTTTGACAGGCCGTTGCCGACGACCTATAATTCATTCGTTTCAAAGCTGAAGCACCGCTCAAACCGAAAGTAAATCCATTTCCACAGTGCGGTCTGGCTTTAATGCGTTTAACCCCCAACACAAATCCCTTGTTTGAGGAGGCAAGCACACCCGTGCGGCGACGAGAAATTAACATGTTGGTCTTGATCGTATTGATCACAGGCCTCGCACTCTGGATCGACTTTACGCCCCAAGTTAGCGAAAGCGATAAGCGGGCGCTCTGGCCCGCCAACAGCGCCCGCTTTGCCTGGCGCGACGTTCACACCCGGCTCGGCCTCGACCTGCGCGGCGGCACTCAGGTGCTGCTCCGCTCCCGCGACGCCGGCATCGACGCCGAAAGCCTGGCAGTTGCCCGCGACGTGATCGAAAGCCGCGTCAACGGCCTGGGCGTCAGCGAGGCCACCGTGCAGACCTCCGGCAGCGATCGCATCATCGTCGAGCTGCCCGACGTCGACCAGCCGGAGCAGGCGCTGGAAACCATCCGCTCGACCGGTAAGCTTGAGCTGATCGATCCGCAGGGCGAGTATCTCCCTAAAGGCCAGCTTGTGCGCACCACGGGCAGCCCGAACCCATCGATCTCCGGCAGCACCGGGATCACCAACACCGATACGATCTCGGGAACCGATAATGTCACGGCTACTCAGGAGCTGATGCAAGCCATGAGCGGCCCGCTCTATGAGGTCATCTCGGACGGCGCCGAGCTGGACACTACCTCCGTGCAGCCGGGCGTAGATCAGAGTGGTCGCCCGGTGGTCTCGTTCACGTTCACGGGTGATTCGGCGACCAAGCTGCAAACCTTCACAGCGCAGAATATCGGCAAGCCGCTGACGATCGTGCTGGATAATCGCGTCGAGTCGAGCGCGACGATCCAGGACGTGTTGCCTGGCCAGGGCCAGATCTCGTCGCAGACCACGCAAGATCGCGACTCGATCTACAACGTGCTGCGCTACGGCTCGCTGCCGGTCGGCTTCGACGTCGAGACCAGCCGCACCGTAACCGCGACGCTGGGTCAGGACTCGATCAACGCCTCGTATATCGCTGGTATCGTCGGTCTGGCGGCGGTGGCGCTGCTGATGATCTTCTACTACCGCCTGCCCGGCTTCTTGTCGGTGGTCGCGCTGTTGATCTACACCGCAGTCTCATTCGCGCTGTATCGCCTGATTCCGGTCACGCTGACGCTGGCAGGTATCGCCGGCTTCATTCTGTCGATCGGCCTGGCGGTGGACGGCAACGTGCTGATCTTTGCGCGACTCAAAGAAGAGCTGCGGCGCGGGCGCTCGCTCAACGCGGCGGTCGAGGAGGGCTTCCTCCATGCCTGGCCGTCGATCCGCGACTCGAATATCTCGACGTTTATCACGACGCTGATCCTGTACTGGTTCGGCTCCAGCTTCGGCGTGACGATCATCAAAGGCTTCGCGCTGACACTGGGCCTGAGTATTCCGATCAGCGTGTTCACAGCCGTGTTTATTACGCGCACGTTCCTGCGGCTGGTCGTCGAGTCCGGCGCGTTCCGCAGCCACTGGTGGTACGCCGTCGAAGAGCCGTCGCAGCCCAGCGCAACGCGGCCCGCAGAGGCGCTCTAGAAAGATCGTGAGCGCGTCTGTGATGGTGCAGGCGCGCGGCAGATATTTTTGTTTCGAGGAATAACGATGCTTGATCTTGTCAGTAAACGGTATGTGTGGTTTGCGATCTCGCTGCTGCTGATTGTACCGGGCTTTATCTTCCTGGTGATGCCCGGCGGCGGTCTGCGGCCCAGCATCGACTTCGCGGGCGGCACGCTGTGGGAGTTTTCGATCCCGAATCGCACCGAGCCGGTCGGCACCAACGAAATCTCGACGATCTTTGCCCAGAACGAGGTCGAGAACGCGATCGCGCAGGTCAGCAATCCCAACGAACGGCAGCAGGTTGTCGTTACGGTGCGCTCGCCTGAGGTCAAGGCCGAAGATCCGCGCAAGCAGACGGTGACCAATGCGATCGTGGCGGCGTTTCCTGAGTCACAGCTTACGCGCTTCGAGACGGTCGGCGCGACGGTGAGCCGCGAGTCGACGCAGCAGGCGGTACTGGCGGTGCTGGCCGCCTCGCTGGCGATTATGGCCTACCTGACCTTCGCCTTCCGCGAGGCGCCGAATCCGCTGCGCTACGGCGTGTGCGCGATCATCGCGATGCTGCATGACGTCCTGCTGGTGCTCGGCATCGCCGCGATCCTGGGCTACTTCATCGGCCTGGAGGTCGACGCACTCTTCCTGACGGCGCTGCTGACCGTGATCTCGTTCTCGGTCCACGACACGATCGTGGTGTTCGACCGCGTGCGCGAGAACATGAAGCTGCGGCGCACGGGCCAGAGCTTCGAGGAGATCGTCAACGCTTCGATTGTGCAGACGCTGAGCCGCTCGATCAATACGCAGCTGACGACGTTCTTGACGCTGATGGCGCTGCTGCTCTTCGGCGGCCAGACGATCCAGCATTTTGTGCTGATCCTGCTGATCGGTCTGCTCTCGGGCACGTACTCATCGATCTTCAACGCGGCGCAGCTGCTGGTGGTCTGGGAGAACGGCTGGGGCGAAGACTGGAAGCACGTCTCGCGGCGCGATCACGGCACGCAGGTCGCAGCTTAGACCAGACAAACGATCGTTGAGGCCACCGCCGCGAAGCATCGCGCATGTTTCCGGTGGTGGCTTTAATATTTCAACGGAGGTGTATGATGGAGGACGCACTTCGCTGGTGGAAGCCGCTCGACCATCCTACAGATAATGCCCGTCCCAACGACGATGAGGCGCAGCCGCAGGCCGGATCGACGGCGCGCTTCGGCGGCGAGGGCGGCGACGAGCCGGTGCTGGTCGCGGTCGTCAACGGGCCGGTCGAGATCGAGATGGCGCAGGACGCGCTCCAGCAAGCGGGCATTCCCGCCCATGTGAAGCGCAACAGCCTGGGGCCGCTCTACGGCCTTTCGTTCGGCTCGTTCGGGAGCGCCGAGATCTGGGTGCTGCCCGCGCTGGCCGAGCGAGCCTACAACGAGCTGGTCGGCATCGGCGTGATCACGCCCGACGAGGAAGCGCCCCCCGACGAGAGCTAAGCCCGCTGTCAGGCCAGGAGTTTGGGAGATCTCCCAAACTCTTTTTGATTCTCGGGCCTGATGCCTCCGTCGTCGCTCACAGCATCAGCAGCGGCAGCGGCTCGACGCGCTCGGCGGCGTCGTTCCAGAGCATGAGCGCCGCCTGGACCTGCTGATTGGCCGGATCGCGCGTAATCTGCACAAACGAGAAGCGCTCGCGCGTGCTGACCAGATCGAAGGCGTGCGGAACGAGTGGCGTCCAGGTGCCGGTGTTGAGGTAGCGCGGCCCGTCTTCGGTATCGGTGAGCGGGTACTGCTCGGCGGTGTGCGTGTGGCCGAAGACATAGGCCGGAACGGCGGCGTTGGCTTTCGTCAGCTGCTCATGAATCTGCCGGGCCGCCGAAAACAAAAAGCTGCCGGGCTGTGTCGCCGGACGCAGCAAGCGCCGCTCCCGCCACATCAATCCTGCGATCCCGCCCGCCAGCATCACCAGCGGGCGCAGGCCGGGACGTAAGCTCTTGGTTGCCCGATAGATCGCGGTTACTGCGGCTACAGCCGGCACCGCCGGGACCAGCGGACGCACCAGCAGCGCCTCGGCCTGGCGTAGATGATTCGACATCGCCGGAATCGCCGCCAGCCGATCGATCTCGACCAGCGTTTCTGGGGGCAGGCCAACCTCGGCGGCATACGGCTCCACCAGCTTACGGCGATACTCCTCGCGCCGCGTCTGCTGCTGAGCCGCAGTCAGCCGGCTAGTTTTACGCAAGATCCGCGCAAAAAATTGCAGATGGTAGCCCAGCACGGCGATGCCCATGATCGGATGCGTTCGCAGCGCCCACATCAGATAGCGGGTCGCGGGCTTGACGTTATCGGCAAACGGGTCGAGACGCTCGATGTGATTGAACAAATAAAGCACAAAGAACGAGCCCAGCGGCAGCTCGATCAGATCGGGACGATCCGGCAGCGTCGGCTGCATCAGCGTCGCGAACGAGTTATTGACATCGTACTGCTGGCCGTGCTCGGCGTAGACCAGGCCGGGCACGTAGAAGATCCAGGGATGCACGGTGATACGTCCGGCGACATCGCCACTGGTACGCTCGGCGATCAGCTCTTTGAGCCGCGTCTGAACCGCAGGCCAGATGAACTCGATGTCGTGGTTGCCGAGCACCAGTTCGACGGCGTGTCCGGCGTCGATGAAGCGGCCCAGGGCATCAAAGACGGCCCGATGCCCGCGCACGATCTCGTTCAGCTTCTCGACGGTATCGGCGCTTGAGGTCAGGCCGTCGTGCTTGCGAGCGCGCTCGACCTGCAAAAAATCGACGAAATCGCCCAGGATCACCAGCCGCCAGGTGCGCTTCTCCGAGGTCGCCTGCGCGATCAGCTTGTCGATGAAACGAGCAAACGCGGCATCGTAGAAAAAATCCTCGTTCCGGCTGAAGGTGCCGGTGCGGCGATTGTAGCCCGACGACATATGAAAATCGCTGACGATCACGATGTCGCGGCCATCATCTACGGGCATACCTTCGCTCCTTCGTAGTTCGAAATTGCGCGGCGATGGTACCACAGGCTCAGGCCGTGAAGCAACCACCAGCAAGATATCGTCAGGCGTTGTCCCGCAACGGACTGAGCGGCGCCGGCAGCTCGTGCATACATAGCAAAATGCCGCTGCGCACGGTGATGCTGGCCTCGGTGCCGACCAGGACATTGCTGACACCGCGCGCCGGCCCCAGGATCAGCGACTCGTCACGCAGCGGGTAGTACAGCCCATCGGGAACAATTCCCGCGACCTCGTCGGTCATCGGCAGCAGCGAAACAACATCGCCGGGAGCGCCAAAGATGCGCGCCGACTGGCGGATCGCGAACAGCTCCCAGCGATCGTGGAGCATGCGCACATCGGCGGTGGCCAGCGCGGGATGTGTCAGCAGCTGAAGATTTGCGAGATGCTGATCGGGTCGTCCACCTAGCGCCGCCAGCACATAGATGCAGGTCGCGCCGCGCTCGATCGCCTGAAGCAGCGCTAGCTCAAGATCGGTCTCGTTCTTGTGAACGGAGTGGCGCTGCACCTCGACGCCCGCCCGCTCCAGCAGCTCAAGCTGAGCCGGTGCAAGCGAGTCGAAGTCGCCCACCGCGATCTGCGGCAGCAGGTCCAACTCCAATAGGTAGCGCGCGCCGCCATCCGCCGCGACACGCAGATCAGCCTGCTGCAACAGCGATCGAAACGGCAGAAGATCGGAGGCTGGCGCATCGGCCACCACGACGGCGCTGTACGTTGGGGTTGCGTTACTCATAGAATAACAAAAGAACAATCAAACAAAGGAACAAAGAACTTAGTCACAACAGAGAACAGCGAACAAAAAAGTTCATACCTTCCCCCTCGCCTGCGGCGGCGGGAGAGGGGGACGCAGGGGGTGAGGGCCTGCTCAGTGCAAAATCCGCGACAGAAACAGCTTGGTGCGCTCGTGCTGCGGGTTGCCGAAGACCTGATCCGGCGCTCCCTGCTCAACGATCTTGCCCTGATCCATGAAGACCACGCGATGCGCCGCGTTGCGCGCAAAGCCCATCTCGTGCGAGACCACCACCATCGTCATGCCCTCACGCGCCAGATCCAGCATCACGTCGAGCACCTCTTTGATCATCTCGGGATCGAGCGCGGAGGTTGGCTCGTCGAAAAGCATAATCTTGGGCTGCATCGCCAGGGCGCGCGCGATCGCCACACGCTGCTGCTGGCCGCCCGAGAGCTGATTCGGAAAGCTGCTGGCCTTGTCGGGAATGCCGACCTTGTTCAGCAGATCCATCGCGACGGTCTCGCTTTCTTTGCGCGAGCGCTTGCGCACATGCTGCTGCGCCAGGCAAACGTTGTCGAGCACCGTCAGATGCGGAAACAGCTCGAAGCGCTGAAAAACCATCCCGACCTCGGCCCGCACCGAGTTGATATTGCCGCGCTTGTCGTTGACCTCGATCCCGTCGACCGTCACGCGACCCTGATCCGGCACTTCCAGATGATTGATACAGCGCAGCAGCGTGGACTTGCCCGAGCCCGACGGCCCGATGATCATCATCACCTCGCCGCGATCGACCTCGATGCTCACATCGTCGAGCGCCTGGAGCTTGCCGAAGCGCTTGGAAACGTTCTCGATCTGAATCATGCTAGCGTTTGCCACCACTTGTCCTCCGTTCGATCACGCGCACGCCCAGCGACAGCAACAGCGTGAGAATAAGATACAGGATCGCCACCGCGTTGAAGGTCCGAAATGTATTGAACGTGCGCGCCGCCTCGATCTGGCCGAGCTTGGTCAGCTCGTTGACGGCGATCGCCGAGACCAGCGACGAGTCTTTGAGCATCGCGATAAAATCGTTGCCGAGCGGCGGCAGCACCCGGCGGATCGCCTGCGGCAGGATGATATGGCGCATCGCCTGGGGATAGCTCATGCCCAACGACCGGGCCGCCTCCATCTGTCCGCGCTCGATCGACTCGATGCCGGCGCGGTAGACCTCGGCCAGATACGCGCCGTAGCCGATCGCCAGCGCCATAATGCCCGACAGCAGAGGATTGCGGTTCGTGCCCAGCATGGGCGCGAGAACAAACTGCGCGTAGATAATAATCACTAGCAGCGGCACGCCGCGAATAATCTCGACATAGACCGTCGAGATCGTGTAGATAATCGTGTTGCGCGAGACGCGGCCCAGCCCGGCGATCAGCCCGATCACCATCGCCGCCGCGTAGGAGAGCACCGACAGCTCAATCGTCAGCCCGACGCCGCGCAGCAAGTAGGTCAGCGCTTGGGTATACTCGGGTGACTGGAGCATCGAGAAGAGCACAATCGCGCCCAGCAGCAGAATAATGATCAGCCACCACGGAGCTTGTGCCAGCCTGGCCATCAACATCGTTTCGCCTGGCCGGCGCCGGACTTCGCTTCCTATGCCCATGGGCGTTCTCCTGTGGTTGCCGGCGAGGTATGCGCCTACATACCCCGCCTGCGACATGGGGGCCGGCTACTTGATGTTGTACTTCTGCTTCAGCTGATCGATCGTGCCGTTGCCCTTGAGCTGGGCAATGCCCGCGTTGATCGCGTTGAGCAGCTCGGTGTCGCCCTGCTGCACGGCGATGCCGTAGTCCTCGGTGGTGAAGGGCTCGCCCACGATCTTGATCTTGCCCTCGTACTGCGGCTGTCGCGAGTAGTCCGCCGCCGGTACGCTATCGACCACAACCGCGTCGATCGTGCCGTTCGCCAGGTCGGCAAAAGCCAGGTCGATCGTCTGGTAGCGGCGCAGATTGCCGTCGGGAACTTTGCCCACGTTCAGAGCCGCCTCTTCGCCGGTGGTGCCGGTCTGGACGCCGACCTGCGCACTGGCCAGCGTTTCGGCGCTGGTGATCGTGGTGTTATCGTTGGCGGTGACGATCACCTGGCCGACCGTGATGTAGGGCTCGCTGAAGGCGACGATCTTTTTGCGCTCGTCGGTGATTGTCACCGAGGACATGACCGCGTCGAACTGCTTGCTCTGGAGCGCGGTGAAGATCGTGTCGAAGCTGGTGTTCTGGAACTCGGGCGTGAAGTTGGCCAGCTTGCCGATCTCGTTCATAACATCCACGTCAAAGCCGACAATCTGATTGCTCTGCGCGTCGACCGACTCCATCGGCGGGTAGGTCGCGTCGGTGCCGACGACGACTTTGCGACCGCCGAGATCCGGCACACTGCCGCCGGCCGCGCTGGTCGCATCCGTTGGAGCCGAGCTTGCGGGCGCGCTGGCACTGGCAGCCGGGCTAGAGCCGGTTGTGTCGGTGCCGGTTCCACTCTGACCACACGCCGTGACCAGCGCCATCAACACCGTCAGCAGCATCGTAAACGAAAACCGTTTCATCTGTTTCCTCCTTTGAGGGACGATTATAAAGCAAGACGCGATTATTCCGCTACAGAACTGGCAGAATGCTTGCATCCTTAACGAGAAGAGGCAACCCCACGGGGCTGCCTCTTCGATCGAGCAAACTTCGTACCAGCTTTGGCGACATCGTATATGGCTGGCGATATGTTCGCTATTTATCTTCGTCCAGGCTCAGCACAGCCATAAACGCTTCCTGCGGAATCTCGACGTTGCCGACCATCTTCATGCGCTTCTTGCCTTCTTTCTGCTTTTCCAGCAGCTTGCGCTTGCGCGTGATGTCGCCGCCGTAGCATTTGCTGAGCACGTCTTTGCGCATGGCGCGCACGGTCTCGCGGGCAATGATCTTCGCGCCCACCGCGGCCTGGATCGGCACCTCGAACATCTGGCGCGGAATCAGGCTGCGCAGCTTCTCGACCAGCTTGCGGCCCTGGCCCTGGGCAAACTCGCGGTGGATCACCATTGAGAGCGCGTCGACGGGCACGCCGTTGACCAGCACGTCCATCTTGACCAGATCCGCCGGCTGGTAGCCCGCCAGCGTGTAGTCCAGCGAGGCGTAGCCCTGCGTGCGCGACTTGAGCTGATCGTAGAAGTCGATCACGATCTCCGAGAGCGGAATGCGATACTTGAGCAGCACGCGCGTTTCTTCGAGATATTCCATCGACTCGAAGATGCCGCGCCGCGTGGTGACCAGCTCCATCACCTGGCCGATGTAGCGCGTCGGTACGATCACGCTGATCTGCATCACCGGCTCCTCGATCTCTTCGATCTTGGACGGATCGGGCATCTCCGAGGGATTATCGACCACCACGATGTCGCCGGTCGTCGTCAGCACCTGGTACTCCACCGATGGCGCGGTGATCAGCAGGTTGAGATTATACTCGCGCTCCAGACGCTCACGGACGATCTCCATGTGCAGCAGGCCAAGAAAGCCCGCGCGGAAGCCAAAGCCAAGCGCCGCGCTGGTTTCCGGCTGATACGAGAGCGCCGCGTCGTTGAGCTTGAGCTTTTCGAGCGCATCACGCAGATCGGCGTAGTCGTTGGACTCGACCGGGTAGATGCCGGCAAAAACCATCGGCTTGGCCGGACGGTAGCCCGGTAGCGGATCGGCGGCCTGGCGTCCCGGCAGCGTGACGGTATCACCAACCTGCACGTCGCCGACATCCTTGAGCCCCGTCGCGATGTAGCCGACCTCGCCGGCGTGTAGCACGTCCACGGGCATCATCTGCGGGCGGAACACGCCCAGCTCCAGCGCCTCAACCTTGACGCCGGTACCCATGAAAAAGACCTCTTGTCCGGCGCGAACCTCGCCCTCCATCACGCGAATATAGGCGATCACGCCTTTGTACGCGTTGTAGTGCGAGTCGAAGATCAGCGCCTGCACCGGCTTGTTGTCGTCGCCGCTCGGCGCTGGAATGCGCTTAACGATCGCCTCAAGGATCGCGGGCACGCCGGTGCCTTCTTTGGCCGAGACCAGCAGCAGCTCGTCGCCCTGCATGCCGATCACCCGCTCGATCTCTTCGGCGACCACCTCCGGCTGCGCGCCGGGCAGGTCGATCTTGTTGATCACGGGAATGATCGTCAGCTCATGCTCCATCGCCATATAGACGTTGGCCAGCGTCTGCGCCTCAATGCCCTGCGCGGCATCCACGACCAGCAGCGCGCCCTCACAGGCGGCTAGCGCGCGGCTGACCTCGTAGGAAAAATCGACGTGGCCGGGGCAATCGATCAGGTTCAGCTCGTACTCCTGACCGTCCTCGGCCATGTAGCTCAAGCGAACCGCTTTAGCTTTGATCGTAATGCCCTTCTCGCGCTCCAGATCCATACTGTCGAGCGCCTGCTCACGCCGATCACGCTCCGAGATCGCGCCCGTCAGCTCCAGGAGCCGGTCGGAGAGCGTGGTTTTGCCGTGGTCAATGTGGGCAATAATACTAAAATTGCGTACGTTTTTTGTCATTGTATGCTGGTGTTGCTAGCGAATCGAATACAAAAAATATGGCGCGGATCGCCATGTAACAGTGCGGTGTTAGGTTATCGACGCTGATAGTATACCATGAAGCGGCTCACTCGGCGCGATCAGGTTGCGGAGCAGCGTATAAGCGCTGGATTCTTGACAGTCACCAGGGCTGCGGGTATGCTCCTCACTGCTTTTGCATCGAGGAACCTGTTGTGGAGATAGATACACCAACCGAGCAGCTGGCCAATGGCCGGATCGAACGGGCCAGACCACGGGCGATTCCCTGGCGTCCGCTGCTCTCGCTGCTCGGCACCATCGCGCTGACGATCGTGCTCGTGCTGGTGCCGCTCGACGTGGCAAGCTGGGGCGCGCTCGGCTATCTTGGCGCGTTCGTGCTCACACTGCTATCGAGCGCGACAGTGCTGGTGCCCAGCGTGGCGCTCGGCGCGGCGCTCAAGTTCGGCGCGGCGAGCACGCTGAATCCGATCCTGGTCGGCCTGGTCTCCGGGGTCGCGGCGGGCCTGGGCGAGAGCACCGGCTATCTGGCGGGACGCAGCGGGGCCGAGCTGGCGCATTTTCAGGATCGACCGGCCTATCGCCGGATCGCGGCCTGGGTTGAGCGCCGGGGCGTGCTGACGGTCTTTGTGCTGGCGGCGATCCCGCTGCCGCTGATCGACCTGGCAGGGCTGGCGGCCGGCGCGATGGGCATGTCGTTTCTGCGCTTCGAAATCGCCTGTCTGGCCGGAAAGATCACGCGCTTCGTGCCGGTGGCGCTGCTCGGCCACTGGCTACGGCTCAACGGCTGGCTATAAGGAAAGAGACGCTTTATGCAAACTCTGCTGATCGCGACGACCAACCAGCACAAGTTCACGGAATATATCGCGCTGCTCGACAACCTGCCGTTCAAGCTGGTCAGCCTGAGCGATGTCGGCATCAGCGACGACGTCGAGGAGACCGGCGACACGTTCAAGGCCAACGCGCAGCTCAAGGCCGAGGCCTACAGCCAGCGCAGCGGATTGCTCACCCTGGCCGACGATTCGGGGCTGGAGATTGCGGCGCTGAACGGCGCTCCCGGCGTTTACTCGGCGCGCTACGGCGGCGTGACCGGCGCGGCGCAGCTGGCGCTGGTGCTCAAGCAGCTCGAAGGTCTGCCGTTTCATGAGCGTATGGCGCGCTTTGTGTGCGTGATCGCAATTGCCGAGCCCGGTAAAACGATTCACTTCGTCGAAGGAACAGTTCCCGGCGCGATCGAAAACGCCCCAAAAGGAACGAATGGCTTTGGCTACGACCCGATCTTCTATCTGCTGGATCGGGGGGTGACAATGGCCGAACTTCCGGCTGAAGAAAAGAATCGCATCAGCCATCGCGCACAAGCAGTAAAAAAAGCGCGAGCCGTATTACTGGAAATGGCAGCAAACAGTAACGCATAGTTACACGACAGCATAACGTTGACGCTCCTCTTATCAGAGGAGCGTTTTTGCTTGCCGTATTTTCACGATCGAATGAAGTAGATAGGAGTACTCCGAAGTTGACACATAGAGAATATTATTAAAACTTTTTCACCTTCGTGGAGCTATAAGACGACGTATTTGCATAAATATACAATATGCATACGGATGTTGGCTTGAAATTATTGATAGTTGCTGTAGAATACAGGCAAGAAACGAGCAGAAGGATCATTTGAGCTGCTTCGATGATCCTGAATCGGCTACAATAAGTCCTTGTCGGGTAGCACAAAGGGGGCTTGAGATGGCGAATATTCGAATCCTGACACCAGAGCAACTCGAAGAGCGCGAGCAAAGACCCAAAGGTCGTAGTGGACGCAGACGCAGCGAAGAGCGCACACGCATTATTGAAGAGTATAAAGAAGCGCTACGCGGCGTAGAACCCGGTTTCGGCGGTGATGTATCGCTCGGCGAAGAAGAAGAGAAACGCACTGTTCGGCAGAACCTAAAAGCCGCCGCTCAAGAACTCAATATGTCGCTGGAGTTCCGTCCGATCAAAGATAAATCACGGATTCATTTTCGCGTGATCACGCCGGAGCAAGCCCAGGCGAAACCGAAGCGCGGCGGACGCCCACGCAAAAATCCGGCTCGCAGCGCTTAATCGGCCGTCGAAAGCAGCAAAATCAGCGGCTGTGCGCGTTACAGCTCCGTAGCGACCGATTATAGCTCTTTTGAAAGCAGCAAAAGTGCCGGTGCGCCGAACGGCAGCCAGGCCAGCAGGCCACGCCGTTTTCTCACCAGCGCATAGCCGTGCCGCTCGTACAGGCGCCGGGCCGGAAGATTTGTCTCGATCACCTCAAGCAGCGCGATGGTCTTGCCCAGATCTTTTGCCCGGCAGTGCAGATATTCGAGAATACTGTCTGCCACACCCCGGCCGCGCCAGGCTTTGGTCACAGCCACACTGTAGATATAGGCCTCGGTCAGCTGCGGCCGGTATGGCGGCGGCTCGCTTACGGCCGCTCGCAGATCGAGCACAATCGAGGAGCCGACGCCTAGCTCTTCGAACATCGCCTGCTCTTCCGCGCGATCGAAGCGCGGAGTCAGCTCCCACGTCCGCAGCCCAGCCACACCAATCGGCACATTCTCGCCGTCGACGGCCACCACAATTCCGTTGAGGCGGCCCGGCAGCGCGTGAATGCGTTCAAGAAAGCGCCGGCCGGCGCGCTGGCGGAGCATCCCGCCATCTTCATGCCCAAATCCTTCGAGCAACAGATCGGCGATCGCCGGTACATCGGCACGTGTTGCTGGGCGAACCGCAAAGCCAGTGGTCAACCGCACTCCTCCAACATAGCTGTATGAGATGTCGTCCCTGGAGAGGCAGGGAATCGCGCAAACGACGAGATCGTTT
>DASWTW010000122.1:0-35901 GCA_036401895.1 Herpetosiphonaceae bacterium
GTACTCACGCAGGCGCTGCGCCCACTGTGCGAAGGCGGTGGTCTTGGGCGGCAGCGTCACCGCCACGCCCTGCGCCAGCTGCCGATAGGCCGTCTCCAGGTCCTCCAGCAGAATCGTCCACGAGACCCAGTCCACCGCCAGGTGATGCCCCACCAGCAGCACCTGCTGCGCACGCCCTGCGCCCCGCTCGATCAGCGCCGCCCGCAGTAGCGGTCCCGCCCCCAGATCCAGACTCGCCTGGACCGCCAGCGCTTCGGCCTCCAAAACCGCCTTCTGTCGCTCCGGCTCATACGCCGACAGGTCGATGGTGGCAACCAGTGGCGGATCGACGAGGCCAGCGCTGGACTGCTGCCAGCCGGCTTCGGTCTCGGTGAAGCGCAACCGCAGCGCATCGTGGTGGAGCAGCAGATACTGGATCGCCTGGGCCAGGCGTGCGGGATCGAGACGCTCACCGGCTTCCAGCAGCACCGATTGGTTGAAATGGTGCAGCTCCGGCAGCTGCCGTGCGAACAGCCAGTGTTGGATCGGCGTCAGCGGCACCGTGCCTGTGACCAGCCCTTGCTCGGCGACCACCACCGGCCGCGTATCGGCAACTGCCGCCAACGTCGCGATGGTCTGATGTTGGAAGAGCTGTGTCGGGCTGAGCCGCAATCCGGCCTGATTGGCCCGCGCGATGATCTGAATGCTGAGGATCGAGTCGCCGCCCAGCGCAAAGAAGTTGTCGTGAATGCCGACGCGCTGGAGATGCAGCACCTCAGCCCAGATCCGCGCCAGCGTTGTCTCAGCCTCCGTCTCGGGCGCGGCATACGTATCGTCGATCGTGCGGCTCGGCTCCGGCGCGGGCAGCGCGGCGCGATTGATCTTGCCGTTGGGCGTCAGCGGCAGCGCCGGCAGCACGACAAACGCACTCGGGACCATATACTCGGGCAGCTTCGACTGAAGGAAGTTCCGTAGTTCCTGCACAGAACAGTGAATAGAGAACAAAGAACAATCGTCCGTCAGTTCTTGGTTCTCTTGTTCCTTTGTTTGTTTGTTCTTTTGTTCTTCCGTAACATACGCCACCAGCCGCTTCACGCCCGGCAGGTCTTCGCGCACCACCACGACGACCTCGCCGACCGCCGGATGCTGGCTCAAGGCCGCTTCGATCTCGCCCAGCTCGATGCGGAAGCCGCGCAGCTTGACCTGCTGATCGATGCGGCCGACAAACGCGATCGCGCCGTCGGCACTGTAGCGCACGAGATCGCCCGTGCGGTAGAGCCGGCCACCTGAAACTTCGCCGAATGGATCGGGAACGAATTTCTCGGCGGTGAGATCCGGGCGGTTGAGATACCCATGCGCCAATCCGTCGCCGCCGATGTACAGCTCGCCCGGCACGCCGACCGGCACGGGCTGGAGCGCCGCGTCCAGCACATACAGCTGCGTATTCGCCAGCGCGTAGCCGATCGGGATCGTCGGCGCGCCCGGCGGCACCTCGGCGACCTGATACCACGAGGCGAAGGTTGTGCTCTCCGTGGGGCCGTACACATGCAGCAGCCGCTGCGGACCGCCCGCTGCCAGTACCTCGGCCACGGCGCGCGGATCGGACGCCTCACCGCCGAACATGACCTCACGCATGGTGGCGAACGCATCCGGCGCCTCGCGGGCGATCTGATTGAAGAGCGCGGTCGTCAAAAACATCGTGTCGATGCGCTGCTGCCGGATATGCGCCGCCAGCGCTTGGGGCGAGAGCGCTACCTCACGCGGCACGCCGATCAGCCGCGCGCCGTGGATCAGCGCGCCCCACAGCTCGAACGTCGCCGCGTCGAACGAGATATTCGACACCAGCGCGATGTTATCCTCACGCGTGAGCCGCACATAGTTGGTGTCGCAAACCAGCCGGGTGATCGCGCGGTGGGGAATGCCGATGCCTTTGGGCTGTCCCGTCGAGCCCGAGGTATAGATCAGATATGCCAGATCCTCGCCCGTCACCTGGCTGACCGGATTCGTGGTTGGCTGCGCCGCCAGCACGGTCGCGTCGGTATCCAGGCAGATCAGCTGTCCAGCGTGCCGCGGCAATGTCGGTGCCAGCGCGGCCGTCGTGATCACAACCGGCGCGGCGGTATCCTCAAGCATGAACTGAATGCGCTCGGCGGGATAGCTCGGATCGAGCGGCACGTAGGCGCCGCCTGCTTTCAGGATCGCCAGCACGCCAACCACAAACGGCAGCGATCGCTCAAGGCAGATTCCAACCGGCGTGCCCACATCCACGCCCAGCGCCCGCAGATGATGCGCCAGCTGATTGGCACGTGCGTTGAGCTCGCCGTAGGTGCAGTCCTCGTCCCCAAAGACCACCGCGATCGCGTCCGGCGTGCCCGCGGCATGTGCCGCCACCAGATCATGCACCACGCGCTCACGTGGATACGCCGTCACCGGTGGATTCCACGCGGTCAGCACCTGCGATCGCTCGGCGGCGGTGAGCAGCGGCAATCCGGCGATGCGCTGCTCGGGATTGGTCGCGATCCCTGCGAGCAGCGTTGTGAAGTGCTCGACCAGGCGGTGGATCGTCGGCGCGTCGAAGAGATCTTTGCTGTACTCCAGCGCGCCCGCCAGGCCGCTCTCGGTCTCCAGCAGATCCAGGCTGAGGTCGAACTTGGCCGTGCCGTACGCGACCTCCAGCGCTTGGACGGCTAGATTCGTCAGCCGCAGCGGTGCCATCGGCGCGTTTTGCAGCGCGAACATCACCTGGAAGAGCGGATTATGGCTCAGATCGCGCACCGGCTGCACCGCATCCACGACCTGCTCAAACGGCACATCCTGATGCGCGAAGGCTTGCAGCACCACGGCGCGTACCTGTCCGAGCACCGCGCGGAAGGTTGGATTGCCGCTGAGATCGGTGCGCACAACCTGCGTGATGACGAAGTAGCCGATCAGCCCTTCAGTCTCCGCGCGGGTACGGTTGGCGCTGGGAATGCCGACCGTGATGTCGGTCTGGTTGCTGTAGCGACTCAGTAAGACCTGCCACGCCGCCAGCAGCGTCATAAAGGGCGTCACACCTTCGCGGCGGCTCAGTGCGATCAGCGCCTGGCTGACCGAGTCCGGCAGCGTAAACGGCTGGCGTCCGCCTTCGTTGGAGGGCAGCGCGGGCCGCGGCCGATCCGTGGGCAGGTTCAGCACCGGCACCGGGGTGCCCTCTGGGCCTAGCTGCTGCTTCCAGTAGTCCAGCTGGGCCACGATCGGAGCGGCACGTAGCCACTCCTGCTGCCACGCGGCATAGTCGGCGTACTGGATCGGCAGCGCGGGCAGATCGTGCGCGTCTGGCTCGCCACGCAGCGCCGCATCGTAGAGCGCCGACAGCTCGCGCATAAACACACTCATCGACCAGCCGTCGCTGACAATATGATGCAGACTCAGCACCAGCACATGCTGCTGTGCATCAAGCCGCAGCAGCGTCGTGCGCAGCAGCGGACCGTGCGCCAGATCGAAGCGCGTGCGTGCCTCAGCCGTGATCAGCTGCCGCGCGATCGACTCGCGCTCGGAGGCGGGATGCTGCTGAAGGTCGATCAGCTGGAGCGGCACGCTCAGCGCCGGCGCGATCACCTGGCTCGGCTGTCCGGCCTCGGTCGGAAACGTGGTGCGCAGCGACTCATGCCGGGCTACGATCATGTTTACGCTGCGCTCAAGCGCCGGCAGATCCAGCGCTCCACTCAGGCGGAAGGCCAGCGGCACGTTATAGGCGATGCTATCGGGCTGAAGCTGATCGATGAACCACAGGCGCTGCTGCGCAAACGACAGCGGCAGCGGCGTGCTGCCGTCGCGCGGGAGCACCTGGATCGGCATCAGCGCGCTGCTCGGCTCCGGCTCCGGCCGGCGGTAGCTCAGCGACTCGGCCAGCTGCCAGGTCAGATCGCCCAGGAAATCCTGCTTGTAGTGCTCCTTCCAGCGCTGGCTGATGCTGGCGTCGACGGATTTGTGCTGGTGAAACTTCACATCGCCGACCATCTTGCTCATCGCATGGATGCCGTCGGTCATGCGCTGCTGCTTATCCTGGTAGGGCTGCGCCATCTCAGGATAGAAGGGCAATCCGAGGAACCGACACAGATCTTGCAGCACATCCTCGGGCTGCGCCGTAAGATCCTCGAAGCGCAGGCTGTACTGCCGCTCCGCCGGAATCTCGGCGAGAAACTCGCGAATGTTTTGCTGGCAGACGGTCCAGATCAGCTCGGCCAGCGTGCGCGTCGGGAAGTCGTGCGCGTGGCGGAAGAACACCTGATCCAGCTTAGCGTCCTCGAACGAGCGGATCATGCCGTACGGATGGCGCAGCAGATGGATGTAGAGCGGCGCCTCGAAGTCTTCTTCCATGCGCTTGAGAATGTTGAGATCCAGTGCATACGAGGGCGTCTTATCCACCAGCAGCCGCGCGCCCAGCCACTCCTGCATCAGGGCATAGAACGCCTGGACCGTCAGGCCCTGCGCCTCGCAGTCAGCCATGACCCGCTCGGCGGTCGGCGCGTCGCAGCCGTTGATCGCCATGATCGCGCGGACCGTGCCTTCCAGCCAGAAACGATCGCGGCCGGCGAACGCGGTTTTGCGCTCGCCAAGCGTGTTGAACGACAGCAGCTCAAGCTCGGGCGGCGCGAAGAGCTGCGGATTGCCGGCCAGCATCACGCGCAGCAGCGTCGATCCCGAGCGCGGCGGCGAGAGCAGAAAGATCGCGCGCGGATTTTTGGGCCGGGCCAGCTGCGACGGTCGCGGCGGCAGCGGCGCGATCACCTCGCGCATCTGTGCCAGCAGCGCGGCGTCCACTTTGGGCGTGGCCTCGGTTTCGGCAGCCTGCGCGATCTCGGCGGGAGCCTCCGTGCCCAGAATGCGCGCCGCCGCCCTGGCGTTATGTTTCAGCAGGTAGGCCGCCAGCTCGGCAATCGTCGGCGCGTCGAAGACCGCCACCACGTAGACCACCTCGCCGAGCGCCTCCTGAAGCTTGTTGACAAAGATCGCCGCCTGGATCGAGTTCCCGCCCAGCTCGAAGAAGTTGTCGTTGACGCCGACCGCCGGCAGACCAAGCACGGCCTGCCACAGCTCGGCCAGCAGCTGCTCAAGCGGCGTCTGCGGCGCAACAAAGGCTTTGTCAAGGTCGGGTCGCGCCTGGTCGGGAGCGGGCAGCGCGCGGCGATCGACTTTGCCGTTGGGCGTCAGCGGCAGCGCGCCGAGCATCACAAACGTCGCCGGCACCATATACTCGGGCAGCGCGCCGCCCAGGAAGCGCCGCAGATCGGTCACCGTCGGCGGCTGCTCGGGGTCCGGCACCACATACGCCACCAGCCGTTTGTCGCCGGGATCGTCCTCGCGCGCCATGACGACCGCCTCGCGAACAGCGGGATGCTGGGCCAGCACCGTCTCAACCTCGCCGACCTCGATACGGTAGCCGCGAATCTTGACCTGCGCGTCGGTGCGACCCAGGAACTCGATCGCGCCATCCGGCAGGAAGCGCACCAGATCGCCGGTGCGATACCAGCGCTCCCCGTCGATCTCAACGAACTTCTCGGCGGTCAGCTCGGGCCGATGAAGATAGCCGCGTGTTACGCCAGCCCCACCCAGGTACAGCTCACCCGCCACACCCACCGGCACCAGCTGTCCATGAGCGTCATACAGGCGCATCAGCATGTTCGGCAGCGGAGCTCCGATCAGCTGCCGCGTCGGGCGCCGATCGCGCGGCACCGGGTAGGCGGTACAGATAATCGTGCCCTCGGTCGGCCCGTAGAGCACCACGATCTCGGCCTCAGGAAACGCGGCCTGCGCATCGGCTAGCAGCTCGGGCGGCACCGCATCGCCGCCCACAAAGATTCGCCGCAGCTGTGATGCCTCCGTTCCCTGCGCCGCCGTCACCGTTTGCACAATCTGGCGCAGCAGGCTCGGCACCGCGTGCAGCATGGTCCACTGTGCCAAACCTTCCAGCAGGCGAATGCCGTCCAGCGCCTGGTGCTGCGCCACCACGACGGCGGTACCGCCGGCCAGCAGCGGATTGAGCAGCTCAAACAGCGCAATGTCGAAGGCGACCGAGGCGATCCAGGGCTGAACATCGCCGGCCTGATAGCCAAAGGTCGTCTGGCTGGCGTGCAGCACGTTGAGCAGGTTGCGATGCTCGACCAGCACCGCTTTCGGGCGGCCGGTCGTGCCCGAGGTGTAGATCATGTACGCCAGGCTGTTCGGCGTAGCTCTGACGATCGGATTGTCGGTGCGTACCTGCGCCAGCGTGGCCGCGTCGGTATCCAGGCGCACAAGCTGCGCGCAATGTTCCGGCAGCGCGGCGCGCAGGCTTTCCTGCGTCACCAGCACCGGCGCCTGGGAGTCTTCCAGCATAAACTGGATGCGCTCCTGCGGATAAGCCGGATCGATCGGCACGTAGGCGCCGCCCGCCTTCCAGATGCCCAGCAGCCCGACCACCAGATCGAGCGAGCGATGCAGAAACAGGCCGACGCGCGTCTCGGGACCGACACCCAGCGCCTGGAGATGATGCGCCAGCTGGTTGGCACGCGCGTTCAGCTCACCATAGCTCAGCTGCTGATCGTCAAAACGCAGCGCTACCGCTGCGGGTGTGCGCGCGGCCTGCGCCTCGAACAGCTGGGGAACGCAACTATCGGTTGGATACGGCGCGGTAGTAGCCTGCCAGGCGCGCAGGTTTGTCACCTCGGCGGGCGTCAGCAGCGGCAGCGCATGGAGCGGCTGGTCCGGCTCCGCCACGATCCCGGCGAGCAGCGTCTGCAAATGTTGAACCAGCCGTGCGATCGTCTCGGCCGCAAATAGATCGCTGCTGTAGCCGATCAGCCCCGACAGCCCGGCGGCGGTCTCCTCGATCGACAGGATCAGATCGAATTTGACCGTGTCGTACTCGATCGGCAGCACCGCGACATCCACGCCCGGCAAGGTCGGCGGCGCCATCGTCGCGTTCTGGAGCACGAACATCGCCTGGAAGATCGGGTGGCGGCTGAGATCACGGCCTGACTGCACAGCCTCGACCACGTGCTCAAACGGCACCTCTTGATGCGCAAACGCTTCCAGGGCCCCATCGCGGACTCGCCCGAGCACGTCGCGAAACGTCGCCGCGCCTTCCAGCTCGGTGCGGATCGGCAGCATGTTGATGAAGAAGCCGATCAGCGGCTCGACCTCGGCGCGCGTGCGGTTGGCAACCGGCGTCCCGACCACGATGTCGTCCTGGCCGCTGTAGCGACTCAGCAGCACCTGCCAGGCGGCCAGCAGCGTCATGAACATCGTCGCGCCAGACTGGCGGCTGAGCGCCTGAAGCCCTTCGCTGATCGCCGGGCTCAGCACAAATTCCTGGCGCGCGCCGCGAAACGTCGGTACCGGTGGGCGCGCATGGTCCGTCGGCAAAGACAGCGTCGGCAGATCAGCCAGCCGGGTGCGCCAGTAGTCCAGCTCCTTATCGAGCGCCGCGCCCTGAAGCGATTCACGCTGCCAGACGGCATAGTCGGCGTACTGGATCGGCAGCTCCGGCAGCTGCGGCTCGACACCTGTCTGGCGCTCCTGCCCACGGTACGCTGTGTAGAACGTGCTCAGCTCACGCATAAACACGTTGAGCGACCAGGCGTCGGCGACGATATGATGCAGCGTCAGGACCAGCAGCGCCGTGTTTGTGTCGAGGCGCAAAAGAGTCGCCCGGATCAGCGGACCGCGCTGAAGATCGAACGGGCGGCGGATCTCGGCCAGCAGGAGCCGCTGCGCCTCGGCGTTACGGTCGGCGGCGGGCTGATCGAAAAGATCGACCGTGGGCAGCGGCAATGTAAGGGCCGGCGCGATCACCTGGACCGGCTGGCCTTCATCTAGGGCGAACGTGGTGCGCAGCACCTCGTGCCGGGCCACAACGCTCTGGAGGCTGCGCTCCAGGGCCGCAACATCAAGCTCGCCGGTCAGGCGCAGCGCGTAGGGCACATTGTAGGCCGGACTCGCCGGTTGCAGGCGATCAACAAACCACAGTCGCTGCTGCGCAAACGACAGCGCACACGGTCCGCTTCCAGCGCGGCGCGGAATCCCCTGGGCTTTTGGCGCAGCTACGCCGCGTTTCTTCAATAAGAGCTCGAATAGCTTACGCTTCTCGGCTGATAGGGCATCGTTATTGTTAGAGGCATCGCTCATGTACGTAGCACTCCAGGTATCGATCTCTCTACATGTGCCGGACTCAACCTCACGCTGAGAGCAGCACGTTAGTTTCTTCCTCTGGTATATCTCGCCGTGTATCGTGACTGCTGCGCTGCTCGATCCGCAGACCGCTCCAGCCGAGTCGGCTCCGATGAACGCAGCGCGGCGACCTGCTTACGAAAGCCGGAGTACGCCGATCCTGTGGCAAGCAGTCACGCAGCTCGAAAACGTCGAGCCGCTCATCAGAGGGTGTTGTGTTTATCGGAAGCTTTGGGGAAGCTGTAGGTGCAAGGGCCGAGCATGAATCGCCGAGTGTGCCGGCCAGTGGCTGCACGACCCACCATAGCTCTAGGTTGCGATCGGAAGCATTCGTAGGAGTGAAGCTAGACGATTCGGTTTTAGGTGTATAGATATGGATTAGATACACCTGATTTGGGGGGAGTAAACCGCTCATCACGCCTCTTGAAATCGCTTCACGAACCATTTTTACTGATTTAAATGCCGATTTGCTCGATTTATTCTCGGCAATCGACGATCAGTTTGGTTTCGTATGCCAGAAGATAGTATTATAGCCTTGCTAAACGTCCACATTGTTAATTTATGCTTAAGCAACTGTTTAGACCTTTAACACACACAAAATGATCGCGTGAGGCTGTTTAAGCTCACACCACAAAGCGAGTCACTCATCGCGACTCATAATTAAAAACACGCCAAAGACCCTTTATGTCCCGGAGGACGATCATTCAGGAGTCTGGTGGCAGTATGTGCCTCGTTCACTCGTAAGCGTCATACTGCGTTAACAGCACGCGGAAACAAAGTCACCTATGACTCACAGGGGCTTAGGGGTTTTACTACCCGAACCTTTGGCTCAGGTTAAGGCAGGTTCGAAAACCGGTCAATATCAATGCATATTCGCACAGCACTGTACGCAGAATACACACGGTGACCAAGTTTTCTGTTATTTCGATGAGTTGACTATCCACACGTGGTTGTATTGCGGCTTCGAAATCAACCTTGTGGTAAGCGCTAATTTTTATGGTTAGTGCAAATGTTTGACAGCAATTCAGACTACAACGCTATTATGTTGTCATAATTGTGAGGAGACAACTATACATGTTTATTGCTGTTCAGTATTTATGTACTACATCTACGTTATGTGAACAAGAAGGCGATCTGCACGTATCGTTCTTTTATATATCCACAGGGCGGAATATTTTTGCAAAAAAAAGATCAGTGGTACATTGGTACTGATTCTGTGCTAGATCAGCGCACAACACCACTGAGTTATTCTTTTGAGGTTGCCTAAAGTATAAACAAAATTAATAAAGGTGTCAAGCATCTATTTTGAAGCCGATTTGGAAATTTCAACGAAACAGCCTGCCACCAGCACTGTCAACTCGGATCTAACAGAAACCTAACAGGATCTTTATTAGATCTTGACAAGTTTGCTGCTACCCTATTGAAGGAAAACCCGTAGCACGCCCTGCCACGTGTTGGCACCTTACCGCTCCATTCGGTACGATCCCACAGATCGCTGGAGGGTTGCAGGCTGCGGGCTAAAGCCAGACGTAAAGCACATGCCAAATACAGAGTCCATTAGGAGCTGAGCAAGATGAAGACGAGGACGCCCTTCAAGCGTAATCAAGACAAAGCACCTACTGACGTGCGCCCTCCCCGCCGTCGCTCACTACGTAAGCCGATCATCGGGATCGCCCTTGCCGCACTGGCACTCTTGATCGCCGCCGGTCTCTACTGGCGGCCCTGGAACACCACCGCCAGCGCCGAGCCGCCTACGGCTCCGGTGGTGCGCGGCGACATCCAGGTGACCGTCGAGAGCAGCGGCACGGTTAAGCCCGCCCAGAGCGTGGATCTCTTCTTCCAATCCAACGGCAAAGTCAAAAATGTTGAGGTTGAGCAGAATCAGAAAGTCAAGGCCGGGCAAGTCCTGGCGCGGCTGGATGATCGGGAGCTGCGGCTTCAGGTGCAGCAGGCCGAGGCCGACCTCAAAACTGCTCAGTCGCAGCTGGAGACTACCGCCGAGGGCGATACCACACCTGAGAAAGTAGCCGAGGCCGAGGCCGCGATCCGAGGCGCTCAGGCGCAGCTCCAGAAAGCCCGCACCGGCAACGTTACCGCCGCCGACATCGCCAACGCCGAGGCTGTGGTCCGCGCCGCCGAGGCCCAGCTCCAGAAGGCCCAGACGGGCAACGTTACCGCCGCCGACATCGCCAACGCCGAGGCTGCGGTCCGCGCCGCCGAAGCTCAGCTCCAGAAGGCCCAGACAGGTGCCACGCCAGATGCGATCAGCGCCGCCGAGACAGCCCTGCGCACGGCCGAGCAGAACTACCAGAAAGTCGCCGCCAACGCGTCCGCTGCCAAAACAACAGCACAGCAAACCATGGAAAAAGCGGCTGACAGCGTGCGACTGGCCCAGGAAGCCTACAGCAGCGCGTTCTGGGACAACCAGCAGGCGCAGAACGGCGTCGATCCGCGCACTGGCCAGAAATTCACCACCGAAGGGCAGGAAGATGCCCAGCAGCGGCAGTATGAAGAAGCGCTGCGCAACGCTCAGCTTCAGCTGAGCCAGGCCGAGACCAGCCTTGAGCAGGCGAAAGTCGCCTACGAGAACGCCCGGCAGCAAGAGATCAACGATGTCGCAAACGCCCAATCGCAGGTCGACGATGCGCGCGTCCAGCTCAACGAGCTGAACAAAGGCCCGAAAGCGCCGGATGTCGCGACGGCCCAGGCGCAGCTCGATCAGGCCCGCGCCCAGCTGCAAAAGCTCCGCCAGGGTGGCACCGCCGCCGATATTGCCAGCGCCCGCGCCCAGCTCGATCAGGCTCGCGCCCAGCTGCAAAAGCTCCGCCAGGGTGGCACCGCCGCCGATATCGCCGCCGCCAGAGCGCAGGTCGAGCAGCTGCAAGCCGGGCTACAAGGGCTGCGCGCGCCGGTTCCCGAGAACGATATCGAGCGAGCCGATGCCGCTGTCGCGCAGGCCGCCGCCAAGGTCGAGGCTGCCAAGATCAAGCTGGATCAGGCAGTGCTGGAAGCGCCCTTCGACGGCACAATCACCGCGATGTCCGCCGTTCCTGGCAGCTACGTCAGCACCGGCGGCGCCGGCAGCTCGGCGTTTACGCTGGTCGATCTTTCGTCGCTGCATCTGGATGTGAACCTCAGCGAAAGCGATGTGGCCCGCGTGCAAACCGGTCAGACCGTGATCATCAGCTTCGACGCGCTGCCCGAGCAATCTTTTGAGGGCAAAGTCACCTCGATCTCGCCGACGGCCCAGGAGCAGAATAGCGTTGTGACCTACCTGGTGCGCGTGGACTTCGACGCGAAAGACGCGGATGTCAAGGTGGGCATGACCGCCAGCGCCAGCTTCATCGTCGAGGAGAAGCAGGGCGTGATCCAGGTGCCGAACCGCGCGATCCAGAGCATCGGCCAGGACAAGGTCATCAAGGTGCTGTATCAGGGCAAGCTGGCGACCGTGCGCGTTCAGACCGGCACGACCAACGGCGCGATGACGGAAATTGTTAAGTGTGTCGACACCAACAACCAGTGCTTGAAGGAAGGCGATAAAGTATCGACGGCGACGCTGGCGGATGAGCTCAACGGCGGCGCGGATCAGAGCAACTCGCTGATCCAGATCGGGCCGAACACCGGCGCGCGCCCGGCCGGCCCGCCAGTGTCGCGACCGCTACCATAGGATGCTTATGAAGACGATGATTCAGGTGCAGAACCTTGCGCGAACGTACCAGATGGGCGACATCGAGGTGCATGCGCTGCGCGGCGTCAGCTTCGACATCCAGCAAGGCGAGTTCGTCGCGATCATGGGGCCATCCGGCTCGGGCAAGTCCACGCTGATGAACCTGCTGGGCTGCCTGGATACGCCGACCGGCGGCCGGTATATTCTGGACGGTGTGCCGGTCGAAAATCTCAATAAAGATCAGCTAGCCGCCGTGCGCAACCGCAAAATCGGCTTCGTGTTCCAGCAGTTCAACCTCCTGCCGCGTAGCTCGGCGCTGGAAAACGTCGAGCTGCCGCTGATCTACCAGGGTGAGCTGCGGCGCGACGAGCGCCAGGCTAGCGCCGCGAAAGCGCTGGCTGCCGTTGGACTGGACGATCGCATGGATCACCGGCCGCGCGAGCTTTCGGGCGGCCAACAGCAGCGTGTCGCGATCGCCCGCGCGCTGGCGACCGAGCCGGCCTTGCTGCTGGCCGACGAGCCGACCGGCAACCTCGACTCGCGCGCCAGCGAAGAGATTATGCGGCTCTTCATCGACCTGAATGCGCAGGGCATCACGATCGTGCTGGTGACGCACGAGCAGGATATTGCCGACCATGCCGGACGTGTGCTGACCGTTCGCGACGGGCTGCTCGCCAGCGATGTGTCGCGGCCGAAGGAGCGCAGCCATGAGCACGTTTGAGCAATCCTTCAGCAGCGCCGCGCCGCACGACGACATCGAGGCGATGACGCAGACCAAAGGCATCAGCCTGAGGGAAAGCATCCGTATCGCGTTCGCGACGTTGATGGCCAACAAGATGCGCAGCCTGCTGACGGCGCTCGGCGTGATCATCGGCGTGGCCGCCGTCGTGGCGCTGCTGGCGATCGGCCGGGGCGCGCAAGAAGAGATCGCCGAGTCGATCACGATCAACGGCGCGAATCTGCTCACGGTGCGCTCAGGATCGCTCAGCTCGGGCGGCTTCGGCAGCGACGGCGGCAAGTCGCGCTCGCTGATCATGAAAGATGTCGAGGCGCTGAAAGATTCCGCGCGCAACCCATCGCTGATCAACGTTTCGCCGGAGTATTCAAGCTTCGGCTCGATTGTGGCCGGCCCGCAGAATACCTCGTCGATGGTTAACGGCGTGATGCCGATCTACCAGCAGGTGCGCAACGCGCAGCTGAACAGCGGCGAGTTCATCAGCGATGCTCACGTCAAAAGCTCGACCAGCGTCGTCGTGCTCGGCGCACGTGTCGCGACGACGCTCTTTGGCACAGCCGATCCGATCGGCCAGTCGCTCCGCATCGAAGGGCTGAGCTTCAAGGTGATCGGCGTGCTCAAGCTCAAAGGCGGCAGCACCTTTGGCTCGATCGACGACGCGGTGCTGGTGCCGCTCACCACGGCGCAGACCAAGCTCTTCGGCGCGCGCGACGCCTACACGGGCAAGCCGTCGCTCAGCTCGATCACGGTGCAGGCGCGCGACGAGCAGAGCATTCGCCAGGCGGCCCAGGAGATCGCGCTGACGCTACGTGAGGAGCACCGGCTGCCGCTTGAGGGTGGCGCCGACGACTTCTCGGTCGATAACCAGCAAGACCTGATCAACACACTGACCGAGTCGCGGCGCACGATGACGATCTATCTTGGCGCGATCGCGACGATCTCGCTGATCGTGGGCGGCATCGGCATTATGAATATTATGCTGGTGTCGGTACGCGAGCGCACCCGCGAGATCGGCCTGCGCAAAGCGATCGGCGCGCGGGAGCGAGATATTCTGACTCAGTTCTTGATCGAGGCGCTGACCCTAAGCACCTGCGGCGGCCTGATCGGCCTGACGCTCGGCGTGCTGATCGCGGTAATCGCCAATGAGACCGGCCAGTCGCGCGCCTCGGTGAGCATGAGCTCGGTCGTGCTGGCCGTGGGCTTCGCGATGGCGATCGGCCTTTTCTTTGGCATCGAGCCGGCCCGCCGAGCGGCGAAGCTCGATCCGATCGAAGCGCTGCGCGCGGACTAGCACCATCCATACGGCTCGCACCAGGTAAAAAGCCAGCCCTGGACCATGCCAGCCACTGCTAACACATCCCAGGAGGTACACCGACATCGCACTATTCCTATCCATTGGCTATTTACCACATTTCGATTATTGTATGGAGGCAACGATGAAACCTAAGCGGTTCTTGTTGGTTTGCGCGCTCTTAGCACTCGGGCTGAGCGCCTGTGGTCAGCCCCAGAGCGGAGCAAACACCGGACAAAACGACTCTTCGGGCCAGTTCTTACAGGACCGAGGAGGCTCTCCAGCCCCAGAAGGAGCAGCAAATACTATGGGCGAAACCATGATGGGCGTCATCGAGAAGGTCGATGGCCGGACGGTCCAGCTTAAGCGCCCGATGCTCGGGCAAACAGTAACCGTGCAGCTCGCAGAAAACGCCAAGATTATGATGCAGGCCGATGCGGAGCCCAGCGAGATCGCGCAGGGCGACCAGGTATCGATGACCGGGCAGCAGCAGGGCGATGTGTTCAACGCCGACTTTGTGCAGGTCGGAACCGCCGGCGCGCTCGGCGGCGGCCCGCTGTCGGTGGGCGCTCCTAACGCTCCCAGCGGCGCGCCGAACACGGTGCAGAACGGCGGCGAAAACGCCCAGGACAGCGACCTCAGCGGCACCGTCGAGGCGGTGGACGGCAGCAAGCTCACGGTGAAAACCGGCGACGGCAAGACGGTGACCGTGCAGCTGGCGCAGAACATTGCGATCCGCAAGCAGAAGCAGGTTGGCCCGGAGGCGCTTGAAGCCGGCAAGTTCGTGATCGCTAGCGGCTCGCAGACGGCCAGCGGCTTTGAGATCGCCGAGATGGAGGTGCTGCCGCCTCCAGGCGCGCCGTAGGCTGCGCTGTTTCGTACGCATCCACTCAACACCGACTGCTTCCAGGTGAGATCGTTGCCTGGAAGTAGTCTTATCTCCGACATACGGGGCGCAGCACGGTTTTTCCCTGGCTCGATCGATAGCCCGACGACGCTATTTCGCGTGAGGTTGATCATGTTTTACAGCTTAAGAATTCGTCTGCTCCTAACCCTGATGAGCGTCGTCGTGATCGCCGTGGGCACGGTTGCCTTGTTTACCAGCCGCGCGACGACACGCGAGTTTCAGGAGTATGTCGAGCGCGATATGGTGCGCACGCAGTTTGTCACCAATGCGATGCTGATCTCCTACAACCAGGGACAGGGGCTCAAAGATCTGCAAGCGACCGCCGAGCAGCTCGCGGACATGCTCAAAGAGCGCGTGATTCTGACCGACGGCGCGCATAACGTGCTGGCCGACTCCGACGATCAGCTGGTCGGGCAGCGCTTCGAGCAAGACGCGCAGACAAAGGCCGTGATCGTGACGCTCGGACGAATCGGGCAGGACAATCTGATCGTGAGCGGTCAGCCGGAGCAGATGCCGTTCAACAACCAGCTTAACCAGATCCCCGAGCCGCTGCCGATCGCGGTGCAGCGTCCGCTCAACCCCGGCCAGGACCCGATCGAGGCCAGCTTCATCAGCGCGGTCAACCACTCGCTGATTCTGGCGGTGACCGTGGCCGGCCTGATGTCGCTGGTGCTGACGCTGGTGTTTTCACGGCGGATTCTGCAACCGATCGAGACGCTGACGGCAGCCGCGCGGGAAATGGAAAAGGGCGATCTGAGCCAGCGGGTGCAGGTGCGCTCCAAAGACGAGATCGGCCAGCTGACCCATGCGTTTAACGCTATGGTGGACGGTCTGGAGCATGTCGAGCAGCTGCGCCGCAACATGGTCAGCGATGTGGCCCATGAGCTGCGCACGCCGCTGACGAATATTCGCGGCTACCTGGAAGCCATGCGCGACGGCGTGGCCGATCCTACGCCACGGCTAATCGGATCGCTGCATGAGGAAGCGCTGCTGTTGAATCGCCTGATCGACGATCTGCAAGAGCTGGCGCTAGTCGAGGCCGGACAGCTGAGCCTGGTCGCGCAGCGCGTTTCCCTGAGCGAGATCGTGGAGAAAGCGACGAGCGCGGTGGAGCTTGAGCTGATCGACAAGGGCCTCACACTGTGCTGCAATATTCCTGCGGATCTGCCGCCGATCGAGGTCGATCCCGAGCGCATCGGCCAGGTGATTCGTAATCTGCTCAACAACGCGATGCGCCACACACCGGCCGGCGGCAAGATCAGCATCAGCGCCGCCGCCGCCGATAGCGAGATTCTGGTAGAGGTCCGCGATACCGGCTCCGGCATTGCGCCCGAGCATCTGCCCTATATCTTTGAGCGCTTTTTTCGCGCCGATCGCTCGCGTAACCGCGCAACAGGCGGTGCCGGCCTGGGCCTGACAATCGTTAAGCAACTGGTCAAAGCCCACGGCGGTCGCATCTGGGCCGAGAGCACCAGGGGCCTGGGAACGGTCTTCACCTTCGCCCTGCCGATCGCCGCCCGCTAGCCGGCGCTGCCCACGATCAGCGCTTTGCATGCTTTGGGATCGCCGAGCTTGAGCCACAGCGCCGCCGCTCAGCGATCCGCTCCATTACTCCGGCAGGCAATCCTCGGGCAGCAGCGGCAGCGATCGCAGCCGCCGGCCGGTGGCGTTGAAGATCGCGTTGCCGATCGCAGGCGCGATGCCGATGATCGGGGTTTCGCCCGCGCCGGCCGACGGCAGATCCTGACGATCCAGCAGCACCGTTTCGATCGCTGGCACGTCGGCAAAGCGCGGCACCCGGTAGCGCGAAAAGCGGTTGTTGCGGATCTGGCCGTCGGCAAAATCGATCGCCTCAAAAAGCGCGCCGCCCAGGCCCTGGATGATCGCGCCTTCGACCTGGTTGCGCAGGCCGTTGGGATTGAGCACCGCGCCGCACTCGAACGCCTGCACAATCCGCACGATCCGCACATGCCCGCTCTCGGCATCGACGCGCACCTCGACGCAGGTCGCCACGTAGCTGCCCTTCTCGGTGCCGCCCGCGATGCCCACACCATGCCCAGAGCCACGATCTGATTCACCCCAGCCGAAGCGATCCGCGGCAGCAGTCAGCACCGCGCGCAGCCGCTCGTCACGGAGATTCTTGAGGCGAAATTCCAGCGGGTCGATACCCAGCAGCGCGGCCAAATCGTCCATGTGGCTTTCGCGGGCGAAGGTGTTGGCGGTGGCTGCCAGCGCTCGGTACGATCCCTGGCGCAGCGGCGACTGGCTGGGATGATAGATGATCCGCTGGTGCGGCACCGCGTAGGGCGTGCGCATGCCGGCCGCGCCAGAGTTATAGTTGTGAAACTCCCAGGCGCTGATCCTCCCGTCCTGCTGCACGGCGCTGCGAATCTCGATCACGCCCGCCGGACGCAGGTAGGCCCAGCTAAACTCTTCTTCGCGGGTCCAGATCAGCTTGATCGGACGGCCAGCCGCTCGCGCCAGCCGCGCCGCCTCCACCGCGACCTCGCCGGTATGCTTGCCGCCATAGGCCGAGCCGGTATCCGGCACGATCACACGCACCTGCTCCTCGGGCAGCTCAAAGGCCGTCGCCAGCTCGCCGCGCACGCCGAACGGTCGCTGCGTGCCGGTCCAGACCGTGAGCCTGCCGTCCTGCCACTCAGCCACCGCCGCTCGCGGCTCCAGCGGCGCGTGGGCGATGTAGGCGTGGGTATAGCTTTGCTCCAGGATGTGAGCGCCGGCCGCAAAGCCAGCCTCGATCGAGCCGCGCTCCTCGCGGTGCGTCGCGGCGATGCGCGGGTCTTCGGGCGGCGGCGCGGGATGCGTGCGCAGATAGTCGAACAGCTCGCCGGATGATGGCTGCTCGGTCGTCGTCCACTCGGCCCGCAGCGCCTGTACTGCCTCGATAGCCCGCGTGCGATCCGGCGCGACCACGCCAACCAGCTCGCCATCGCGGACGATCGCCACGTCGGGCAACGACTCGGCCGCGCTGGTGTCGAGCGTCTTGAGCGTCGCGCCGAACGCAGCCGGACGCAGCACGGCTCCGGCCCACATGCCGGGACGCAGGAGATCCGGCGTGTAGCGGTGCGCGCCCGTGACCATCGCGCGGCCGGCGACCTTGGCCGCGTCCGTGCCCGCGATGGTCCAGGCGTGCGCGGGCGTCAGCGGCGCGTCGGGATCGTAGGGCTGATCCAGTGGCTGGCCCTGCGTCAGCTCGCCAAAGCCAAGCGCGCGGCCGGTGCGACGATCGATCACCCGCCCATTATCCACGCTCAGCCCGCCGCGATCGCACTGCCAGCGCGTAGCCGCACGCTCGATCAGCAGCTCACGGGCCGAGGCGGCCACCGCGCGCAGACGGCGCGACATGATCGGCGTGGTCTGGCTGCCGAACGTGCCCGGATCAAACGGCGTGCGATCGGTGTCGGCCATGATCAGCGTGATGCTGCCGGGAAGCACACATAGCTCTTGTGCCACGGCCTGCGCCAGCGAGGTGCGAATATTCTGTCCGACCTCGACTTTGCCGGTGTAAACCTCGATCGAGCCGTCGGCGGCGATATGCAGCCAGTCGCCGATCAGGGGCGCGTCTGGCCCGCTCACAACGCGGCGTCGCTCGCTCTCGGCGGATGTCCGCGCCAGCCGCTCGGTATCGCTGGAGGAATCGCTCATGCCTGGCCTCCTTGCGCCGCTAGCTCGGCAGCCGCCTGCTGAATGGCGCGAATGATGCGCGGATAGGTGCCGCAGCGGCACAGGTTGCCCTGCATATACTCGACGATCTGCTCCGTGGTTGGCGCGGGATGCTGGCGCAGCAGGCCCACGGCGGCCATGATCATGCCCGGCGTGCAGTAGCCGCACTGAAGCGCATCCTGATCCAGAAACGCCTGCTGGAGCGGATGAAGCTCGTTATTTTGCGCCAGCCCCTCGATCGTCACGACCGGTTGATCGGCGACCGCGCGCACCGGCGTGATACACGCGCGCACCGGCTGCCGGCCGACGAGCACGGTACACACGCCGCACTGGCCCTCCGCACAGCCGATCTTGCTGCCGGTCAGGCCGAATCTGTCGCGCAGCACGTGCAGCAGCGCCAGCTCCGGCTCGATCTCGATCTCCTGTCTGGTGCCATTCACCACGAGCGCTAGATGTTCCGACACGCGATCCTCTCTTTCTCGCAGCGTAGCTCGCCGCTTAACCATTTTAGCATCGGACGCGTCCGTCCATGTGTCGGTAGCTGTCACAGCACAGATGTACGATTGAACAACCCGTTGTGCTTGCTGTTGATCAGCTTGAATCGAACAATCGAAGGAGGGTCAGATGGCTGACGTTGTTAGCTGGTTCGAGATTCCCGCGTCCGACTTCGACCGCGCGGTCGGCTTTTACAGCACGATCTTTGGCCGCGAGATGGAAAAAGGCGATTTCATGGGCACGCCGCACGGATTTTTCTGCAACTCGGACGGCTCGCAGTTCGGCGCGGTGATTAAGCACGAGACAGCAGTTCCCGGCAACACCGGCACGCTGATCTATCTCGACGCTCCCAATCTGGATCAGGTGCTAGAGCGCGTCGCGGGCGCGGGCGGCAGCATCGAGCAGCCCAAAACATCGATCGGCGAGATGGGCTGGATCGCGGTCGTGGTCGACACAGAGGGCAATCGCGTGGGATTGCACACCACCTAAAACCCGGCGACAGGCTATGCAGCGAGAGGACGACGCACGGTCGTCCTCTTTGTGTTTGGCTGGCAGCGCCACCGACGCCGGAGCGTGGTATAGTGCATCGCGATCGCTCTTGGAAGGACGCGCCAGCATGACCAGCACCACGATCGCAGCCACGCTATGAAGATTCTTGTCACCGGCGGTACTGGCTTTCTGGGCCGGCACCTCGCCCGATCGCTGCTGCTGCGTGGTCACAGTGTGCATCTGCTGGGCCGGAATTTCACGCACTCGGCCGATCTGCTGAACCTGGGCGCGCAGCCGGTGGCCGTGGATCTGCGCGATCGACAGGCGACGATCGCGGCGTGTGCCGGGATGGATGCGGTGTTTCATGTGGGCGCGCTGTCCGCTCCCTGGGGCCGTCGCGCCGACTTCTTCGCGATCAATGTCGACGGCACGGCCAATGTGATCGCCGGTTGCCAGCGGCACGGAGCCCGACGCTTGATCTATGTTTCATCGCCGAGCGTGGTCTTTGACGGCCGCGATCACTGGAATCTCGGCGAGTCCGCGCCCTACCCGCGCCGCTTCGCGTCAATCTACTCGCTCACCAAGAAGCTGGGCGAGGATCAGGTCAATCAGGCTGCTGCTGCGCTGCCGTCGGTGATTCTGCGACCCAAGGCGATCTTTGGGCCGGGCGACACCTCGCTGCTGCCACGGCTGGTCCAGGCCGCGCGACGTGGCCGGCTGCCGCAGATCGGCGATGGGCGCAATCTTGTCGATCTGACGTATGTGGACAACGTGGTTCACGCGCTGCTGCTGGCGCTGGATGCTCCCACCGCCGTGGGCCGAACCTACACGATCACCAACGGCGAACACCCGCTGCTCTGGGACGTAATCCGCCAGGTCTTGCAGCATCAGGGATTGTCCACGCAGCTGCGGCGCGTCTCGCTCAACGTCGCGCTGCTGGCGGCGGCGATCATGGAGGCCCGCGCGGCGCTCACGGGTTGTGAGCCGCTACTGACGCGTTACTCGGCGGCGATTCTGGCGCGCACACAAACCTATACTATCAGCGCCGCTCAGCGCGATCTCGGCTACGCGCCGCAGGTCTCGGTCGCGGAGGGCATCGCCCGCACGCTGGCCGCGCTGGGCTCACCCGAAACGACAGCTACTCATGCCTGATCAATCACCAACCATCGCCTGCCATGTGCTGGACACCGGCTACTGTCTGGCGCACGAAAACCTTGTGCTGCGCGGCGGCGAGCGCAGATCGATCCAGTGCCACTCGATCGTCGCGCTGCTGCGCCATCCCCAGCACGGCTGGCTGCTCTGGGACACCGGCTACGCGCCGCGCATGTGGGACGTGACCGCGCGCTGGCCGTTTTGGCTCTACCGCCGCGCCACGCCGCTGCACATCCAGCCCGAGCTGGCAGTGATCGCGCAGCTCGATCGCTTTGGCCTCACGCCCGCCGACATACGCACGATCATCGTCTCGCACTTTCACGCCGACCACATTGCCGGGCTGCTCGATTTTCCCCGCTCGCGCTTTGTTGCCACGCAGGCCGCGTACGCCGATGTACGCCAGAGCCAGGGCTTCGCAGCGCTGCGCCGAGCCTTTATCCCCGCGCTGCTGCCCGCCGATTTCGCCGAGCGGACAGAATTGCTGCCGACGTTTAGCGGCCCGGCGCTGCCTGGTCTCGGCGCAACCCACGATCTATTTGGCGACGGATCGCTGCTGCTGGTGACGCTGCCCGGCCATGCCTGCGGACAGATCGGGCTCCTGGCGCAGACCGACAGCGGGCCGGTGCTGTTTGCCGCCGATAGCTGCTGGCACTCGCGCTCGATCCGCGAGCGCCGGACGCCGCATCCGCTGACCTACCTTTTCGTGGACGACTCGCGTGCCGTTCGCGCGACGATCGAGGCGCTGCATGTGTTTGCCGCCGCCCGGCCGGATGTGCGGATCATCCCCAGCCACTGCCCCGAAGCGTTCGCGCGTGAGGTCGGGCCGTGATCACCGGGCTGCCGCTGATCGCCGGGCATTTTGTGCGGGCCAGATGGCGCTGGCGCCGGCTACGTGATGAGCGGCTGCGGCGCTTTCAGGAGCGGCGGGCGCGGCGGATCGTGCAGTATGCCGATCGACACTCGCCGTTCTACCACGAGCACTGGCGCGGCCATGATCTCGCCGACTGGCGCGCGCTGCCCACCGTCGACAAGCGGCTGATGATGGACAACTTCGATACGTTTAACACGCGTGGTCTCAGCGGCGAGCAGGCGATGCGGATCGCGCTGGAGGCCGAGCGCCGCCGCGATTTCACGCCGACGCTGAGCGGCTTCACGATCGGGCTGTCGTCGGGAACGTCGGGGCATCGCGGCCTGTTCGTGGCCGATCCGGCCGAGCAGGCGGCCTGGGCCGGAACGATCCTGGCGCGCACGCTGCACAACCTGTCGCGGCGCTACCGGGTGGCGTTTTTTCTGCGCTCGAACAGCAATCTTTACGAGCGCGCGGGCGGCGCCTTGATCCAGTTTCGCTACTTCGATCTGATGCTGCCGCTCGACGAGGCCGTCGCCGGATTGAACGCCTACCGCCCGCAGATCGTGATCGGGCCGCCGTCGCTGCTGGAAATGCTGGCGAGCGAGCGCGAGCGCGGCAGCCTGCGCATCGCACCCGAGCGGCTGATCTCGGTCGCCGAGGTACTGGAGCCCCAGGTGCGCGAGCGCATCACGGCTAGCTTTGGCGCGCCGCTGCACCAGGTGTATCAATGTACGGAAGGATTGATCGCGATCAGCTGCGCTGCGGGCTCGCTGCATGTGCAGGAAGATGTTGTAGCGTTGCAATACGAGCCCCTGGAAGGCGAGCGCGTCACGCCGATCGTGACCGACCTGTGGCGCACGACGCAGCCGATTATTCGCTACCGACTGAACGATGTGCTCCGGCTCGATCCGCAGCCGTGCGCGTGCGGCTCGTCGTGGCAGGTGATCCGGGCGATCGAGGGGCGCAGCGACGACGTGTGCTACTTCGAGTCGGCGGCGGGCGGGATGCGCGCTTTTTTTCCGGACACGATCCGGCGCATGATTCTGCTCAGCAGCACGGCGATCACAGAATATCAGGCGGTCCAGGAGCGGCCCGGCCAGCTGCGGATCTTTCTCGATCTGCCGGCGGATACGCCCTTCGCGCCGGTGGCCGACTCGGTGCGGCAGAGCGTGGCCGCGACGATCGCGCAGTACGAGTGTTTGCCGGCCGACGTGACGATCGCGCCTGGCGTGCCGGCGGCTGCGACTGGTATCAAGCGGCGCAGAGTACGCCGGATCGCGGCATAATGCTTTGGTGGTAGCGCCCGTTACAGCGATTGGCAGGCGCGGTGGTGGAAGAGCCAGCCCGGCGCGGGTAAGCTTGGCACAACGTATCGGCAGATGATTCGGATCAAGGTATAACGATGCTTCCAGTTAAAATTGCGGGCTTGGGCTGGTATCTCCCCGAGCAGATCATGACCAACGAATGGTTCGCGGCGCAGCTCGGCGTTTCGGCGAGCTGGATCGAGCGGGCGACCGGCGTGCGCGAGCGGCGCTACGCGGTGGGCGAAACCTCGGCGGGCATGGCGGCGGCGGCGGCGAGCATGGCGCTGGCAAATGCCGGGCTCTCCAGCGACGACCTCGACGCGATCGTTGGGGCGTCGGCAGCGCCGCAGCAGGCCGTGCCGTGTACCGCAGCGCTGATTCAGCATGAGCTGGGAGCCACAGATGGCGGCAGCGTCTGCTGGGATGTCAACGCGACCTGTCTCAGCTTTTTGTTTGCGCTCCAGTCGGCGGCGCATCTGATCGCGGCGGGCGTCTACCGCACGATCCTGATCTGTAGCAGCGAGATCACATCGCCCTCGCTCAATCCCGCGGATCGCGAAACACGCGCGCTCTTCGGCGATGCGGCGGCGGCAGCGGTCGTCACGTGCGCCGAGCCCGACGATCCCAGCGCGATCTGGCATGCACAGTTCGCGACCTTCAGCAGCGGCGCGCATCTGACCGAGGCGCTGGGCGGCGGCACGCTGCATCACCCGGCCGATCCGGCCACAACCCGCGAGCACAACAGCTTTCGCATGGAGGGCCTGGCGATCTTCAAGTTTGCCACGCGGCAGAGCCAGCCGTTTCTGGATCGCTTCTTCCGCACGCTGGGCTGGGAGCGCAGCACGATCGATGTGGTGGTGCCGCATCAGGCCAGCCGTCACGCGATCGATCAGCTTTCGGAGCGGCTGGGATTTCGCCGTGAGCAGGTGTTTAGCAATATCGCCACGCGCGGCAACTGTGTGGGCGCGTCGATCCCGCTGGCGCTGGCGGAGGCTGTGGCGGCGGGTCGCATCCGGCGCGGCGATCGCGTGCTGCTCGTGGGCACGGGCGCGGGCCTGACGCTGGGCGCGCTGGCGCTGACGTTTTGAGGAGTTAGCTGGCCCTCATCCCCTAGCCCCCTGCCCCAAACCTCGGCAGGCTTCTGCCTCGGTTGCGATAGGAGAGGGGGAAGGATATACGATACAAGATGTTTTAAGTTTATATGTAGCTTAAAATATTGAGTTCAGGGCGTGATAAATCACGCCCATACGGAAATTCGCCTCACAAAATTGTAAAGTGTTTAGATACTGTTCCTCTTTGTTCCTCTTTGTTCCTTTGTTCGCTTGTTCGTTTGTTCGTCTCTTGGTTCTAGGTTCTAGGTTCTTTCGTTTGAATATTCTGATCACCAGCACCCGCGCGCCCGTGACGCTTGAGCTGATTCGCGCGTTTGGACGTGGCGGACACACGGTCTTTGCGACCGACACGCAGCGCTGGACGTTGGGTAGCCACTCACGTTATGTCACGTCGCATATCGTCACACCGCCGCCCCGCCAGGCGCCGGCTGCGTTTCTCGACGTGCTGGAGCAGATCGTGTGTGAGCGGCGGATCGACTGGCTGATTCCGACCTGCGAAGAAGTGTTTTATGTCGCGCGCGGCCACGATCGGCTGAGCGCCCGGACCAACGTGTTTACGTCGCCGCTCTCGCTGCTGGCCGAGCTGCACCACAAGTTCCGTTTTCAGCAGCGCGCGACCGCGCTTGGCCTGCGCACGCCGCGCACCGCCTTGATCGCCAGCCGCGATAAGCTTCTGGCGCGGCTGCCGGAGTTTCCGGCGTATGTGCTCAAGCCGGCCTACTCGCGCTTTGCCACGCAGGTGATCACCAATCGCGGGCCACACGCCGATCAGACTCCGCTCAGCGCCTGCGATCCGACATCCGATCAGCCCTGGCTGCTGCAAGACTTCGTCGACGGGCCGAGCGTATGCAGCTACAGCACGCTGCATCGCGGCCACGTGACGGCACACTGTGCCTACGCGATCCCACACACCTTCGGCGGCGGCTCGGGTGTGCAGTTTCGGGCGATCGATGGCACGGAGACGCTGACGATCGTTGAGCGGCTGGGCGTGGCGCTGAGCTACACCGGCCAGCTTTCGCTCGATTTCATTCGCGGCCCTGACGGCCTGTACCTGCTTGAGTGCAATCCACGCGCGACCAGCGGCGCGCATCTGCTCGATCCGGCGCTGCTGATCGGCGGGCTGATCGATCCATCACAGCCAACCTCGGTTGCGCCGCCGGGACGCTGCCGCCAGCTGACGATCCCACTGCTGGCCAGCGCTGGCCGCCGACTGCGCCACTGGCCCGGCGTGCTGCGCGAAGCGCTGACGCACGACGACGTGATCGCCGACGCCCGCGACCTGCTGCCGCTGCTGACTCAGCTGCCGATGACGCTGCATTTCGCGCGAATCGCCCGCCGCGAGCGCAGGAGCCTGACCGCCGCGACGACCTTCGACATCGAGTGGAATGGCGCGCCATGATCCGGCTGTACGATCGTGAGACCATCGACCAGGTGCCGTGGCCTGCCACACCTGACGGCGATTACGCCCGCCGCGTTCTCGATCCGCTGGTGCGTCACGGCCCGCAGCGCTACATCGACAACGTTGACGCCGAGGGGCTGGTGCTGATGGCCGGGGCGATCGTGCTGCCGGTGGTGGTGCCGCGCCCGGCAATCCGCAACTCGTATGTGTGCTCGCCGACGACGCACTACATCGACTATGCCAAGCGCGAGGTCGAGATTGAGCTGCACGATCAGCGGCTGCTGCGCACGATTGTGCCGCCGTTGCTGGATGCGTTCAAGCCGCTGCTACGCTGGAGCAAATTCGAGCGCGTGGTCTACGTCAACAACTGGCTGCTCTCGACCAATCTCTACCCGCCGCTCGATCCGGCCACGATCGAGCAGATTCGTGACGCGCTGATCCGCCGCTTTCCGCAGCACGCGATCATCTTTCGCTCGGTCAACCAGCGCCTCAACGCGCCGCTGCTGCACGATCTGATCCGGCTGCGCTTCCGGCCGGTGTTCAGCCGACAGGTGTATATTCTCGATCCCGAGGCCGAAGGCCGGCGCTACCGCAAGCGTAAAGCGTTTCGCAGCGATGTGCTGCTGGCCAGGCGCAGCGAGTACCGGTGGCTGAGCGCCGAGCAGCTCGATGGAGACACCAGCGAACGTCTCGTCGAGCTTTACGCCGATCTGTACCTCCACAAATATTCGTTTGACAATCCGCAGTTCAACGCCCGGTTCGTCACGGCCGCCCTGCGCGACGGCTGGCTCAGGATCTGGGCGCTCAGCCACAACGGCCGCATCGACGGCGTGCTGGGCTACGTCGAGCGGCACGGCGTGATGACGCCGCCGCTGCTGGGCTACGATCGCTCGCTGCCGCCGGCCGTGGGACTGTACCGGCTGCTGTCGCTCAAGCTGGTCGAAGAGGCCGAGCAGCACGGCCTGGTGCTGCATCTCAGCTCGGGCGCGGCGGCCTTCAAGCGGCATCGCGGCAGCACACCGGCGATCGAATATAATCTGGTCTACGATCAACACTGCGCGTGGAGCCAGCGCATCCCGTGGCGGCTGCTGGAGCTGCTGACACGCCGCGCGATCGTGCCGATCATGCAGCGCTTTAAGCTCTAACACAACAGATCGAGAGGAATGCTATGACCGAGGCGCAGACCGGCGCGAGCGTCGCCCAGCTCTACCCGGCGCTGGCGCGGCACTGGCTGATCGCCTGCCGATCGAGCGATCTCCGCCGCAAGCCGATCGCGCGCACCATACTGGACACGCATCTGGTGCTGTTTCGCTCCGCGACCAGCCACGCCACGGCGCTGCTGGATCGCTGCCCGCACCGCAACGCGCCGCTGTCGCGGGGCTGGATCGCGGATGGCTGCGTGGTCTGCCCCTACCACGGCTGGCAGTTCGACGGCGCGGGCACGTGTCAGGCGGTGCCCGGTCTGTGCGGCACGCCGCAGCATCCGACGCGCCGGGTGGCCGCGTTTCCCGTCGTGGAGCGCGACGGCTACGTGTGGATCTGGCCGCACAACGCCTCGCCGAGCAGCGCGCCCTACCGCTTTCCGCTACTCGACACGCCGGGCTACCAATCGCTGACACGCGAGTACCGCTTTGACGCCGCGCTGCCGGATGCGCTGGAAAACTTTCTCGACGGCACGCACACGCACTACGTCCACAGCGGCATTATCCGCACCGAAGGCCGGCGCAAGCGCACGACGGCGATCATCCGGCGCGAATCCGAGCGCGTCGAGGTCGAGTACCAGGACGAGGGCCAGCAATCCGGCTTGATCTCGCAGCTCTTCGGCGCGGGCGTGGATGTGGCATTTGGCCGCTTCATCATGCCCGCGATCGCACAGCTTGAGTACCGCGCCGGCGCCGATACCCGGCTGCTTGTCAATCTGTTTTTCACGCCCGAGACGGCGACAAAACTGCGTGTCTTTGTGCTGGTGACAGCCCAGGTACCGCGAATCCTGCGGCTGGTCGCGCCCACAATCGGCGGGCTGCTGCTGCAAACCGTGGTCGATCAGGATCGGGCGATGCTCAAGCTCCAGGCCGAAAATCTGCGCCGCTTTGGCGGGCCGCGCTACACCTCGACCGAGCTGGACGTGGTCGGGCCGCATATTCTGCGCCTGCTCAAAAATCCTCAGCCACGCCTCAGCGATCGGCCGCTGCCCGAGCGCCGCGTCGAGATGCTGATGTGACCGCGCGTCTCAAGCTGCTGCCCAATCTGCTGACCTCGCTGCGGCTGCTGCTCCTGCCGGTGCTGTGGCTCTGCGCGCTGCAAGGACGATCGACCTGGATCGGCGTGGGTCTGCTGGTCGCGCTGCTGACCGATGTGCTCGACGGCGCCGCCGCGCGCTGGCTGAAGCAAGAAACCGCGCTGGGCGCGCGGCTGGACTCGCTGGCCGACAAGCTGCTCACGCTCTCGGCGCTGGCCTGGCTGGCGCTACTTTTTCCCGCGATCTTCACCGACCATCCGCTGCTGATCGGGCTGGTGAGCGCCGCGCTCGCAGCCTCGTGGCTGACGGGCTTCTTCAGAGCCGGCCGGATGCCACGGCTGCATCTGGTTTCGGCGCGCGTCGGCGGCGGATTGCAGGGCTTGTTCGCGCTGCACACGTTTGTGAGCGGCCGGTACAGCCCGGCGCTGCTCTACCTGGCGCTGGGCGCTGGCCTGCTGGCGGCGCTCGAAGAGATCGCGGTGCAGATCGTCGAGCCGCACGCCGACGAGCAGATCCGCACGCTGTTTGAGCCCACGCTGCGGCCCAGGCTCTCGGATCTGGCGCGGCGCTGGCTGGCGGCGCGCACGTTTCCGCTGGCGCTGGCGGTCGCCGCCATGGCGCTGACGCTGCCGGCGCTGGCGACGGGCTGGCACTTCGACGATTATCTGCATCGCGCGGCGCTGACGGGCTCAGGAGCGCACAGCCTCGACGTCGCGCTGAACGATCTGTTCGTCTTCATGGACGGCGATCCGGCGCGCACGCAGCAGCTGATCGAGAGCGGCCAGTTTCCGTGGTGGGCGCTGCCCGAGGGCAAAAACGCTTTCTGGCGACCGATCGCCGGGCTGACGCACTGGCTGGACTACCAGCTGTGGCCGCGCAGCCCGCTGCTGATGCACGTACACAGCCTGCTCTGGTTTGGCGCGCTGGTGCTCGTGGTCGCGCTTCTCTACCGGCGGCTGATCGGCGCGGGCTGGCTCGCAGGGCTGGCGGCGCTGCTCTACGCCCTCGACGATGCGCGCGGCTACGCGGCGAGCTGGATCGCCAATCGCAACGCGCTGATCGCGACGATCTGCTGCTGTCTGACCATAATCGCGCATGACCACTGGCGACGCGACGGCCGGCGCTGGGGCGGATTGGCCGCTCCCATCCTGCTGCTGCTCGGCCTGCTCTCGGCGGAGGCGGCCGTAGCGACGCTCGGCTATCTGCTGGCCTACGCGCTGGTGCTCGATCGCGGCGACCGGCGGCGGTTGATCGCGCTGCTGCCCGCGCTGCTCACGACGCTCGTCTGGCGACTGAGCTATCGCGCGCTGGGCTACGGCGCGTTCGGCACGTCCTACATCGATCCGGGCGCGGAGCCGCTGCGCTTCATCGCGGCGATCGGCGAGCGTGGGCCGGTGCTGCTGTTGGGCCAGTGGGCGCTGCCGCCCGCCGAGCTGTACCCGTTCCTCACGCCGCCGGCGTCGTGGCTGCTCTGGCTGCTCGCGCTGCTGGTGCTTGGGCTGCTCCTCGTGCTCGTCTGGCCGCTGATCCAGCGCGACCGGCTGGCGCGCTTCTGGGCGCTGGGCATGCTCCTGGCGACGATTCCGGCCTGTAGCGCGCTGCCCGCCAATCGTCTGCTGGGCGTGATCGGTCTGGGCGCGATGGGCTTGCTGGCGCGGCTGCTGGCGGATCTCCCTCGGCAGCGCGGCTCCTGGCGACGCTCGGCTGGCCTGGTCCTGGCCGCGCTGCATCTGGTCTGCGCGCCGCTTCTGCTGCCGCTCACCGCCTACAGCCCGGCGCTCTTCGGCGCGATCGAGCCCGCGATCCACAGCCTGCCCCATGATCCCGCCCTCACACAGCAAACCGCGATCTTTGTGACCGCGCCCAGCTTCTTCTCGGTCAGCTACCTGTCGCTGATCCGCTCCGGCGAGAGCCTGGCAGCGCCGGCCCGGACGCGCTTTCTGGCCCCGGCGCTGGCCGAGGTCGAGCTGTCGCGGCCCGACGCCTACACGCTGCGGGTTCGTCCGACCGGCGGCTATCTGAACGGCTTCGACACAGTTTTTCGCGATCGTGGAGTAGGTCTCGTCTCCGGCCAGCAGATCGTGTTCTCGGATGTCCGCGTCAGCGTTGTGCGCCTGACCGCCGATGGACGACCGGCCGAGGTTGAATTTCGCTTTGCCGCGCCGCTGGAAAGCGCAGCCTTGCGCTGGTTTGTTTGGCGCGACGACGCCTTTGTGCCATTTGTGCCGCCGCCCGTCGGAGCCACGATCCGGCTTGAGCCGGCTGCGCTTTGCCGCGCAGGATGTTGAAAAATCGCGCAATCCAGATCATACAAGGCGGCAGCTTTTCTAAAAGTACTAGTACCAGGGATTATGGTAGCCCATTGATCCGCTCTCTATAAGCGTCTTATTGTAGAAGTACATCCATGCTTTTTAACAGACGCGCATAGCGAGGTCGTACATGTACCGTGGTTACCGATCATTGATCTCAAAAAATCCCCGGCTCCTCATGTACCTTCTATGTCTGATTGTTTTATGCGCCTGTGGCGGTACGGCTGTGCCGCAATCGACGAACTATTCGATTGTGCCGAATACCACAACCGTCCAGCCTGGAGAAAAGTTTTCCTATACCATACACTACAAAAATCCGAGCACAACCGACAGCTCGATCATTATTATCACGGCTTCCTTCGACGAAGACGCCATTTTTGAAGAGGCGGCACCGGTCGGAACGAAGTCGGATAATCATACCTATCAATGGCTAGTGGGAGCAGTACAGCCAGCTTCTGAGGGATTGGTAACCATAGGCTTTCATCTTGCGAATGAGGTTCAACCTTCTAAGTGCAGTGTGGCTCTGGGCGCAAAAATTACTACCATTGATCAAGAAGGCGTCACAGCGCAGTACACTGTCCCGTCTGGAGCAGTCTCGATTCCAGGCTGTATCACGCCTGGCCCTGAGACAGAAACGCCCCTTGAGGCTAGAGCAATCGATACCCCAGCTGCGAGCCCACCCTCGGCAACTCCGACTACGACCGCTCGCCCGCCCGCAGCCATTTCGACCGCGACCGCTGGCCCTTCTGCAACAGCCACGAACGCCAGCCCGCCCGCACCCACTCCGACCACGACTGCCGGCCCGCCCGCAATTCCTGATGACTCCGGCCCTCCTGCACGCAGCTTTATTGCCATACTGCTCGATATTATCACTTCACCATTTGTAGTCACTATTATTACTATTTTTATTCCCGTTATCTTACAAGTTTTCTTGACACGTTCTCGGATAGAGCTTTCCTATTTCGTTATCCAAAAGCAACCGTACATTGTCGCAAGTAAAGAGCTCATAAGAGACATGCAAATCTATCTGCATGGGAAGCAGCTACAAGGCGATGAGGTAAAGGTTATCGTTCGTATCATAAATTCTGGCACTGAAGCTATTGATTATGCCGGTTCTTTAGACTTGAAATTCGCCTCGGCGAGTGAAGTATTCAGCGCTGATATTATTGATCCGGAACGGATCGGAAACACCATCACGACAACATTTAAGCAGAATGTAGTCACCATTGCTCCCGGTCTCTTGAATAAGGGTGAATGGATCGACATTTCAGTTGGCGTGCGACCTTACTCTGATGTTAAGCTAGACGGAAGAATCAAGAACGGCAAGATACGAAAACGCGGGTGGTTCAAGCGAAGACTTTTTAATGCCGGGAGATTAAAGAAGAGTTTGCCCAACAGCTAATGTTTCCCTGCTTTATTGCCGCGTGTACTGCAATAGAGCGTTCTCAGCCTTGCAGAAGATGATAGTGGCGCGCCGCTTATTCATTTGCTGCATCGTGTAGCTGCGGTGGTTCCTCAGTTGTACAATAAGCCAGGCTAGCTTTTGAGCGCCAGATACGAAGCCAGGTTGGTTTCATCCTTTGATTGAGGAACAAGCCGATGACGACGAATCTTAAGAATTGGGCCGGCAACTACACCTACAGCGCCGCCAGGCTGCACGCTCCCACGACGACGGAAGAGCTTCAGGCGCTGGTACGCGGCCATAGCCGCGTCAAGGCGCTGGGCACTCGCCACTCGTTCAACAGCATCGCCGACACGTCCGAGGATCTGATCTCGCTGGAGCACTTCGATCGGATCGTGGCGCTGGATCGCGACCGCCGCACGGTGACCGTGGAGGCCGGGACGCGCTACGGCCAACTCTGCCAGTATCTGCATCGCGAGGGCTTTGCGCTGCACAATATGGGCTCGCTGCCGCATATTTCGGTCGGCGGCGCCTGCGCCACGGGCACGCACGGCTCGGGCGTCGACAATCGCAACCTGGCCGGCGCCGTCGCCGCGCTGGAGCTGGTCACGGCCGACGGCGAGATCGTCACGCTGTCCCGCGAGCACGACGCCGATTTTCCGGGCATGGTGATCAACCTGGGCGGTCTGGGCATCGTCACCAGGCTGACGCTCGACCTGGTTCCGGCGTTTGAGATGCGCCAGGATCTATACCAAAACCTGCCGCTGGCACAGCTGGAGCAGCACTTCGACGAGGTTGTATCCAGCGGCTACAGCGTGAGCCTTTTCACCGACTGGCGCAGCGCTACCTTCAACCAGGTCTGGCTGAAGCGTCTTGCGACAGATGGCGCAGCGTCTGAGGCCGCGCCGCTGCTCTTCGAGGCCACCCGCGCGACGCGCCAGCTGCACCCGATTGATGGTATGCCGGTGGAAAATTGCACCCAGCAGCTCGGCGTTGCCGGCCCGTGGCATGAGCGTCTGCCGCATTTCCGCATGGAGTTCACGCCCAGCAGCGGCGAGGAGCTGCAAAGCGAATATTTTGTGCCGCGCCAGTACGCGTTCGCCGCGCTGCACGCGATCGATAGCCTGCGCGAGCATGTGGCGCCGCTGCTGCTGATCTCGGAGATCCGCACCATCGCCGCCGACGATCTATGGCTGAGCCCGTGCTACGAGCAGCCCTGCGTCGCGATCCATTTCACCTGGGCACAAAACTGGCCTGCGGTGCAGCAGGTGCTGCCGCTGATCGAAGAGCGACTCGCACCGCTCGATGCTCGGCCGCACTGGGGCAAGCTGTTTACGATGGCTCCGGCGCGCCTGCAAACGCTTTACCCACGGCTGCCCGACTTTCAACGCTTGCTACGCGCCTACGATCCACAGGGCAAGTTCCGTAACGCATTCCTCGAAACCTATGTCGTCGACGCGGACTGATGTTTAGCGCACAGGTGAGCGGGGACGGCGCGCAACCGTCCCCGCTGCGGTAGCCCAGCGCTAGCCGGGCAGGGCGTCGGCGTTACCGACAGCGCCGGCCAGATGATCCCAGGCGGCGGCGTAGAGCATCAGCTCGTCGAGCAGATCGAGGGCATGGCTGCGCGCTTCAAGCAGCTGCATACACGGCTCGTCGTGCATCAGATCCAGCGCCAGAGCGGTGATCTCGTCGTAGGGAAATTGGAGGCAGACGGCAGCGGGGGTGAGGTGTGGTAGAATCATCGGCACGGCCATAACAGTTTCTCCTGTTGTGGTCTAGGTTCGTCTCGGTGTGTTGGCACCGGGGCGAACTGCTTTAAGTTGTAAGCAGATTATAGCATATAGCAGATCGATCTGTCAAGCGTTTTGTGTACCAGATCGTGATACAATGCATAATTATACACGTACCACGGAAACGAAGAACAAGCGGTGGCGAATGAAACACTTTACATCTGGAGCAAGCATACTGCGGGCTATTGAGCCTATACGTCCAGCAGCCTTTGCAGGTGGTGGATGTGCTGGTTGAGGTCGGCGAGGACGGAACTGGTAGCGTTAAGTTTGTCGCATGTTGCGAGGAAATGCTGATCCGCCTGCTGGGTGAGCGTATGGCTGTGGTCGCACTGCTCCTGCGCATGCTGTTGATCCAGTCCGATGCGTAGACCATGTGATCGAGCGCGCCAAAGATCTCGTCGCGCTGCTTCTACATAGCGATTCCTTTGTGACTGCGCCGTCATCAGCAGCATATACGCCATGAACAGCAGCCGATCTCGTTTGACGCCTGTGCTACCGTAGCTACAGCTAGCATACGAAGGAGCTATCAGTGACACGATCGTCGAGCGCTACCGATGTGTATCTGGAAATTGGCACAAAACGCGTCTTCGCCGGCGCGATCGACTGGCCGGGCTGGAGCCGCAGCGGTCGTGACGAAGAGTCGGCGCTCCAGGCGCTGGCCGAGAGCGCGCCGCGCTATGCCCGGCTGCTCAAGGCCGCCAAGATCGCCTTCAAGCCGCCCAAAGATGCGGCGGCCTTTAACGTGGTCGAGCGCGTTGAGGGCAACTCCACCACCGACTTCGGCGCGCCCAACATTGCGCTCGCCAGCGACTCGGAGCCGATCGACGAGGCCACGCTCGAACGCTTTCAGACTCTGTTTGCAGCGTACTGGCAGGGCATCGAGGCGGCGGTCAAAGCGGCGACCGGCAAGGAGCTGCGCAAAGGCCCGCGTGGCGGCGGTCGCGAGCTGGACACGATCATCCATCATGTGATCGACGCCAACTATGGCTACCTGCGGCAGATCGCCTGGAAGGCCAAGCGCTCCGAGGATGCCAGCCTGCAACAGGCGATCGACGACAACCGTCAGGCGATCCACGATGCGCTGGCGGCGGCGGTACACGAGGGCGTACCGGAGCACGGGCCGCGCGGCGGCAAGCTTTGGAAGCCGCGCACCTTTGTGCGGCGTGCCACCTGGCATATGCTCGATCATATCTGGGAGATCGAGGACCGGATCGAGTGAGCGCCGCAGCAGGTGATGAGCCCGATCAACGTAGACCAAACGACCACAGGAGCACACATGTCCAACCACGCATCAGACTCGACAACCGGCAGCGTCGTGCTGCGCGACGTGAGCGAGGATGATCTGCCGATCTTCTTTGAGCAGCAGCTCGACCCCGAGGCATGCGCGATGGCAGCCTTTCCGTCGCGGGAGTGGGACGCGTTCATAGCCCACTGGCGTAAGATTTTAGCCAACGACACGCTCATCAAGCAGACGATTCTCTTCGCCGGAGCCGTAGCCGGGAACATTGGCGCCTTTGAGCAGGATGGTCAAACACAAATCGGCTACTGGCTTGGCAGGTCATACTGGGGCAAGGGCGTAGCCAGCGCCGCGCTCGCGGCGTTTGTGGATCACGTCAAAACACGCCCGCTGTATGCGCACGTTGTAAAGCACAACCGCGCCTCGATGCGCGTGCTGGAAAAATCGGGCTTCACGATCTGTGGCCAGGAAACAGGCGAGGATGGAGTCGAAGAGTGGACTCTCAAATTGGACACCAGCCCAAACAGCCAGGCGTAGCGGCGCCCGCGCTGTCTCCCCAGCTTGCCGAGGCGGTGCTCGGCTATCTCGGCGTTGCCCGTGACACGCCGGATCTGGCCTTGCTCAATACGCTGATTGCGGCCTACGTGCGCCGCGTGCCGTGGGAGAGCGCCTCGCGGATCGCGAAGCGCGCCAGGACGGCGAGTGCGGCTGAGGCAGCGCGCTGGCCGAACGAGTTCTGGCAGGATGCGATCCGGCTCGGAACCGGCGGCACCTGCTTTGAAAGCAATCTGGCCTTTTTTGCCCTGCTGCGCAGCCTGGGCTATGGCGGCTATCTCACGATCAACAATATGCACGAGACGATCGGCTGCCATACTGCGCTTGTGATCCAGAGCCAGGATCAGCACTGGCTGGTCGACGCGGGCTATCCGATCCACGCGGCGCTACCGCTCGACGCCACGCCTGTAGCGCAGCAGGATACGCCCGTAGGAACCTACACGCTGCACGCGCTGGCGCCCGGCCGCTATGTTGTCGAGCAAACGCCGCTGCCCAGGCCCTACCTCTTCGATCTGATCGACGTGCCGGTTGACGAGACGGTCTACTGCGCCGCCACGATCAACGATTACACCGAGACGGGATTGTTCCTGGATCAGCTGGTTATTCGCAAGCTGATCGACGGACAGATCTGGCGCTTCAACAATCACGAGCAGCCCTACCACCTGCAAACCTTTGTCGACGGCCAGCGCATCGACTATCCCATCAGCGGCGATGTTCCTGCTGTCCTCAGCGCGCATTTCGGCATCGATCATGGCGTCCTGGCGGCGGCCTTCGATCGCCTGACGCGCTAGGATCTTCGCTACGCTTGACACGCCAGGTATAGGCGGAGCATGTGTATTTCCTGAGATCGATTGTTTCAGCCTATGGAGAGATGCTATACTTCGGCTCCATGATCCTCTTCGCCCATGGTCTCCGCTCGCTCACCTATGACAGGAGGCTACCGCATGAGCAAGGAAACAACCGAGCAGATCTACCGGGATTGGTTCCGCGCGTGGTCGTCCGGCGATGTGCCCGGGCTGGTCGCGCTGTTCGCCGACGACTGCACCTGGGACGATGTGCCGAATCGGGTGCATCATGGCAAGCAGGAAGTCGAGGCGCTGGCCGGCGCGAC
>DASWTW010000123.1:0-1926 GCA_036401895.1 Herpetosiphonaceae bacterium
CCGAAAGCCCTCAATTGTGCGGCCAGCCATCTCGAAGCGATAGAACCAGTGCCAGGTCTTGAAGTAATTGCCCTCAGCCTCCGTCAGCGCCATCCGCGCGAAGGAGTCATCCTCCTGCTGGAGCGCCACCCAGCCAGCGTATTTGCGCTGCCCGCTGAACAGATCGCTGCCGCTGGGCTGTCCCGCTGTGGGACCCCTAGTCGCCACCCAGTTCTTGTCGATCCGGACACCGAATCGCTCGATCGCCTGCTCGAACGCGGCTGGGTCGGCGTGGCGCAGGTACGCGAGATAGCCGCACAGTTCACCCTCCCCCATGCGCCTATCCACGATGCCGAGCGTCCAGTGGCACGGCCCCAGCGAGACAAAAGCATTGTCGTAGGCGTTCACGCTGTCGAAGAAGCCCAGGCATTCCACCTCGGCGGCTGCCCGCACCACCTTGTAGGTTGCAAGCTGCGCTGGAGAAAGGGCATTCAGCGGCTGCCCGACGAGCGCCTCAGGCAACATTTCAGCTTCCGGCCAGGTATGTGTGGGCGGCACCGAGCGCGGACCGCTCCAGCGCTGGTGTCTCTGGAAATCGCCAACCACGATCCAGTCGTTGGCGTTCTGCGTCGCCGGGAACGTGTAAGCGCTGCTGAAGTCGCGGGCGAACATGCGCTGGCCCGAGGAGGCGACGTGATCGTGACGCCAGATGTTCTCGTGAACGATCGACTGGCGGTGGCCGCTCGCCATCTGCCACGCACAGATGACCACCGGGCAGCGCCAGCGATTGGCGATCCAGTGGCGGATCAGCCGCTGCGTGGCGTCGTTGGCAACACCGCTGATCGGGCCGTTGTAGCGCTGCGGCTCAGGCACCGCTACCTGACTCAGCCGGTCAACATAGAGCGCCGGAGCGCCGGCACCACTGGCCTCCCGTGCCGCGAATGTCATCTTCGCGTAGAGCTGGAACTCGCGTACCGCCCACTCGGTCGTTAGCTCAAAGCGACCGTTGGCCTGCTCGATCACGGTAAAGCCGAGCGTGCGTAAGTCTTCTTGAAGCTGCTGTACGAATGGCGTCTCCCCGATCTGCGGCATGTGGTCGGCTGGGGCCGAGCGCGGCGCACCAGCGTACCGCCCTTGATCATCACGATCACCGCGCCGTAGCGCGTAATTGCCATAGATCGTCGTCGGCGCGGGCAGTGGTGCGGGCGGTAGACCTGGTGGCTGGGCTGGGGGTGTAGCTGGCGGTTGGGTTGACGATAGTGTCGTCACCACACGATGGATCAACACCGGTGCCGGTAGATCGTAATCGTCGATGCCGCCATGAGCACGTGCGTCGCGCTCGGTCCAGGCATTGTGGTAGCCGTTAATGATCAGGTCCCACTCGTACACGCCAAAGATCGGCAGGCCGAGATGGTAGAACGGGCCGAACCAGCCGTACTGGTTGGTGTGTCGTAGCTCGTGCTCGTACAGCGCCTGATCGCGGGGCAGTTCCAGGGTGCCATGGTAGGCCGAAGGATGCACTGGGCGCTCATTGTTAAACAAGGGCGTCTCGCGCCATTTTTTGTAGACGAAGAAGACGTTGCCGAAGGTGATGCCCAGCAAGCTGCGGAACGATCCCAGCCACCCGCCGGTGAATACTAGGGCAAAGGCGTTCAACCTGCCGGAAGCGGCGACATCAAAACCTGGCGACTCCCAGGTTGCCCTGCCGCCGCTCATTAGCGAGACTACCCAGCGAATCACTTCGCCGATCAAGCAGGTGATCTCAAGCGCAATACCTATCAGGGTATTGGGCAAGGTCCAGAGCGCGCCCAGCACCGAGAGCAACACGCCGCCGAAGGCCCAGTGACCATTTGGATCGGTGTTGTTGATAGGATCATTGCCGCAGAAGGCGAACGGGTTGCGGACGTGCGGACGTTTCAACCAGTCGAGTAGTATGCTGTCGCGCCG
>DASWTW010000124.1:0-7262 GCA_036401895.1 Herpetosiphonaceae bacterium
GCTGCTCTTCGAGCGCTTCCTGTCGCTGGAGCGTCTCGAAATGCCCGACATCGATACCGATTTCGCGGACTCGCGGCGCGGCGAGATTCTGGACTATATCGCCACCAAGTACGGTCGTGAGAACGTCGCACAGATCATCACCTACGGCACACTCGGCGCGAAAGCCGCCCTGCGCGATATGGGTCGCGTGCTCGAAGTTCCGCTCAGCGAGGTCGATCGAGTAGCGAAGCTGATACCGGCGCTGCCGGTCGGAACCACGATCTCGCAGGCGCTGGAGCGCGTGGCCGAGCTGAAAAAGATCTACGACAGCGAGCCGCAGATGCGCGAGCTGATCGATTGGGCGCGTAAAGTCGAAGGGCGCATGAAGAGCGTCGGCACGCACGCCTGCGGTGTGGTCGTCAGCCGCAATCCGCTGGAAGAGATCGTGCCGTTGCAGCGCACAACCAAAGACGAGAACGCGGTGATGGCGGCCTTCGAAGGCCCGACGCTGGCCAAGATGGGTCTGCTCAAGATGGATATTCTGGGCCTGACCAACCTTTCGGTCGTGGCTGAGGCGCTGCGCTACATCGAGCAGACGACGGGACAGAAGATGTGGCTGTCCGACATTCCGCTCGACGACAAGAAAACCTTCGATAGCCTGGGGCGCGGCGAGACGACCAACGTGTTCCAGTTTGAATCTGCGGGCATGACGCGCTACATCAAAGAGCTGAAGCCGACGCGCGTAGAGGACCTGTACGCGATGGTGGCGCTGTACCGGCCCGGCCCGCTGGAACAGATTCCGGTCTATATTCAGAACAAAAACAATCCGCACGCGATTCGCTATCTGCACCCGATTCTCAAGCCGATCCTCGAAGACACCTACGGCGTGATTGTGTATCAGGAGCAGATCATGCAGCTGCTCCAGACCATCGCGGGCTACACGCTCGGCGAAGCGTACATTGTGATCAAAGCGATCAGCAAGAAGAACAAAGAGCTGATGGCCGAAAACTCGGTGCGCTTCAAAGAGGGCTGCGCCAAGCAGGGCATCAGCAGCGAGATCGCCAATCAGCTGTGGGAGCTGATCCTGCCCTTTGCCGGCTACTCGTTCAACCGCCCACACTCGACGCTCTATGGCTTGCTCTCGTATCAGACCGCCTGGCTCAAAGTCAACTATCCGACCGAGTACATGGCGGCGGTGCTCAGCGCGGCGGCGGGCGTGGCCGAAGACGTGGCCAAGGGCGTGGCCGAGTGCGGGCGGCTGGGTGTGGCTGTACTGCCGGCTCATATCAACCTGAGCGCCTCGGGCTTCAAGATCGAGCCGCTGCCGGAAGGCGCACTACCTGAGTTCGAGAATCGCATGGGTATTCGCTTCGGCCTGAGCGCGATCCGCAATATCGGCGAAAGTCCGATCGAGGCGATCCTGGCTGAGCGCGAGAAGGGCGGGTCGTTTACGTCGATGGAGGAGATGGCCGATCGAGTTGATCGCCATCATATCAACAAGCGCGTAGTCGAAGCGCTGGTCAAGAGCGGTGCGCTCGACCCACAGGCCGATGGCAGCATGCCCGGCTCACGTCGCCAGAAGCTGGCCGTGCTCGATCAGGTGCTCGGCGCTGCCGCCGATGCCCAGAAAACCCGTGAGCAGGGCCAGGTCAGCATGTTCGAGATGTTCGGCAGCGGCGATGATCAGTCATCCGGCTTCAGCGTTAGCTTCCCGACGATCAACGAGACGCCCGCCGACTACAAAGAGCAGCTGAGCTGGGAGAAAGAGCTGCTCGGCATGTACGTCTCGGCGCATCCGGTTGCGCAGGCGCTCCAGGGTATCGCCGACGATCCCAACCGGCTAACCCTCTCGCGGATCGGCGAGGAGCACATTGGACAGAAGATCACGCTGATCGGCATGCTGACCGAGCTACGGCGCGTGACGACCAAGAAAAACGACGTGATGTTGATCGCGATGATCGAAGACCTGGACGGCTCGATCGAGATGGTGGCCTTTCCCAAGGTCTACGAGAAGTACGCCAGCTTCTGGCAGAGCGACAATATTGTCGCAATTACAGCCAAAGTCGAGCACCGCCGCGACTCGTTGCAGCTCGTCTGTGAGAACGTGAGCGAATATACCGAGGTTGCAGCAGCCGCGCCGGTCGAGGTCAACATGGCCTACAACGGCTTCGACAGCGGCATGGTCTACGCCGGCGATGATGCGCCGCCGCCCGACGATCCGGCCTGGTCATCGCTGGCGCTGGTGAGCGGCGGGCCGAGCACAGTCACCGCCAACGGGAACGGCCATGCCAACGGCCACAGCAACGGCAATGGCTACAGCAATGGTCATGATGCGCACGCAGCCAATGGCCACAGTAATGGGAACGGCGCACACGCGCACAACGGAAACGGTCACAGCGCAATGGGACAGAGTGAATCCGGCAATGATGGCGGGAAGCCTGCCGAGGCAACACCAGTCACGGTGATTCGCGCTCGCCAGCGGATCGAGATCAAGCGCAAGGAAGAAGCGCCGGCGCCACAGGCCGCGCCACAGCCAAGCGGACCGCAGTGTACTTTACACATCTACCTACCGCGCACCGATAACTACATCGACGATCTGCGCTGTATGCAGGAAGTTGCCAAGCATCTTCAGCAGTTTCAAGGCGAACATAAAGTGCGGCTGTATCTGCCTAAAGATGAGGTCTTTGTGGTGATGGAGCCGATGGAGCGGATCAACGCAACTCAGGAGCTTGTCGCGCGGCTCTCCGGTCTGCTCGGCGAGTCTAGCGTACAGCTCGAAGCCGCCTAGCTGGTTTCCTCGTACACTCATCAGGGGCATCACTCGATCGAGTGGTGCCTTGTTTGATTCAAACCTGTTTCTATATCAATGCGTCTAATAGGAAGAACCGGATGCTGGCTGGGCACAGAGTACGCTGGTACCTGCTACATTCATTCGCGTTTGTTCTTTGTTCCCTTGTTCTTTGTTCCTTTGTTCTCTACAAGTTTCCAGGTTTATCAACATATCAACAGGGTTTTCCACAAGTTATCCCAAAAATGTGCATTTCTTTTGTTAATTTTCCGCGACATTCCCTGAGCCTGGTTGTCGCAGCGCCGATGTTATAATCGACGTATCAATTGAAGAAAGATCGTGCTATGAATATCGAAACGCTTGGCGTCTTGCTGGTAATTGCCGCGATCGCCGCGCTGATCGCCCGTGCGCTGGTCGGCTATAGTTTGCAAGGCTGCCTGATGGCCTATGTGCTGGCCTGTCTGGGCGCTGTCGGCGGCTGGGTTGTGCAGCAGCAATATTTCGTTCTGGATCAATTCCTGGTGCTGCCGATCCCTAACGACCCAGCGCCAGTGGCGGTGATCGGAGCCAGCATCGGCTCGCTGCTGATCTCTGTGCTGGGAAGCTTGATCGCTCGCCCAACGGCGCAGCCCGTCCGCCGTCGCTACCGGCGCTAGTTTCAAAATCCACAAAAACAACGACCGGCCTTGGAAGTAGGCCGGTCGTTTTACGTTCGCTTGTCGAGATCTGGCTGATCTAGCTGTGATTGTCAGGCATGATCACATCCAGGATACTCTCGATGAAGGATGTCAGCGCGTCGCGGGTGCGCTGTCCACTCTGCGGCGCGGCGAGCAATCCCACTGCCAGGCCGATGATGAACGCGCGCAGGCCCCAGCGCACGCGGCGGCGGGTACGCGTCGCACTCTTACGTGCGCTCTTGCGCAGATGCGTCGCCTGCTCGCTGGTGGCGTCGGCCAGGTACGATGCGCTCTCCGAGACCTTGGCCGCGCTCTGCTTGGCGGCGCGGCGCGTGGCTTTGGTCGCCTCGGTGGAATAGGTCGCAGCCGTCGTGCCGACGACCGTCGCGTAGTCCTTGAGCTTCTCGCCCAGCTCGGCATCTTTCAGCGTTTCGCGCGCCGTGCTGGCGTAGTCTTTCACTGTGTCGACAACTGTCGCGCTGTAGTCTTTGGCTTTGTCGCCAAGCTTAGCATCACGGATCGTCTCACGCGCTGTCGAGGCGTAGTCCTTCAGCGTGTCCGTGGTTGTCGCGCTGACGTTGCGCACTCGCCCGCCTAGCTCTGCCTCTTTCAATGTTTCGCGTGCCGTGCTGGCGTAGTCTTTGAGCGTATCGGCGGCAGTAGCCCGGGCGGTACGTGCGCGGTCGCCCAGCTCGGCGTCTTTCAGCGTCTCGCGCGCTGTGCTGGCGTAGTCCTTGACTGTGTCGGCGGCGGTAGCGGCGACGCTCTTCAGCGTTTCAAAGGCCGAGCCGCCGGCATCCTGGATCTTGTCGGTTAGGTGACCATTGCCCGCGCCGCTGGAGCCGAAGCGCTCCTTCAGGGTTTCTTTGATCGATCCTGAGACCGCGTAGGGATCGCCCACCACACGCTCAGCAGTGCTTGAGGCATAGTCGCGCACTTTGTCGGCTACACCCGCTACCGCCGATGCACCGATCGCGGCTACGGCTGCTTCTTTCAGGCCCAGCGCCTGTTTGCGCGCCTGCTTGCTTTGTTTTTTCGCGCGCTTCTTGGTCTTCTGCCAGCTCTTCGGCGTGGTGTCGATCACATCCTGCATATACTCACTAGCCACGTCGACGTATTCTTTCGCGCGCTGTGAGCCGATCTTGGCCGTGTCCGAAAGGGTGGAGAGCGCCTCGGCCCCACGCGCCTGCGCCTTCTCCCACGGCGTTTTCGGTCGCCGTCGCTCCAGGTATTCGCTGATCGCAGCGGTGACAATTGCTCCCGCCGCCGCGCCGATCGCGAACATCTCGCTGCGATCGAATTGAATATTCTGGGATGGTTGGGTCATATATAACACCTCCTGTGTATAGCATCTATTGTGACCTTTCAGCAGAATACATGCCATAAGCGGAGACAGGTTCACATGCGGATCAACGAAGAGCATACGATGTGTAATTACCTCAAGTATTCGAATATACAGCCCTGAAATTCTAAATTAGCGCCGAGACGACAAGTTAATTAGAATTGTAATTTAATTCTAATTTCGATATTCCGCTGGTTTAATTTTCATTTAAAAACTATTAAAGATGCATGATTGATGAAGCGAAAAACAAGCGGATTATAAGAAGCTGACAAATTGCTGATATTATGGTATATTAGCAACGAAGTCGCCCTGTGCCGACTTCAATCCTACCAAGTGTGAGGAGGGAAAGATGCATTGGATGCGGTTCGTCCGCAGCCGTTTAGTAGCGCTGATTCTAGCCGGCGCATGGCTAGTTTCGCTACTTGTGACACCGGCAAGCGCCAGGGAAGCGCTGAGCACGGCTCACGCAACAACACAGGATGTAGAGGTTACAGCGGAAGGAACGCTTCGTCTCGCCAAGACAGCCAGTGAAGCACCCGCAACCTATGGTTCCTTCCAGCGATTCGGGATCTACGACTCTTCCACAACCTCGTTCCCTAAATCCTTCAATCAACTCCGCGTTTCCTTTCAGCGCACGGCTCCGGCCGCTAATCGCGCACGTCTCGATGTGCGTGCCAGCACCAGCGATGACCGCTGGAGCGAGTGGCAGCTCGACGTCAAGAGCGGCGCGAACGTACGCTTCGCCGAGGCGATGACCTCGGCGCAGTATCGGGTTGTGCTGCTCAGCAATAGCGCCGCATCGCCGACGATCGCGAGCGTCGCGCTTGAGCCACAGCAAACACGCGGATTCAAGGCGCAGAACGAAGCGCCGGCTGTCGCGCCAACCTACCGCCTCCGTGTTACTCGCCAGGGCATGGTCGGTGGTCGAACCGCGAACGGTCATATTATTAAGCCCAACGATTTCTTTGTCTCGCTGCCCTCGCGCCGGGCTTTGTCCAGCCGTGGCGGCAACGAGTACCAGGTTCGGCTTTCGGCCAACGGTAAGAGCGTTGTCGTGCCGGTGTGGGACAACGGCCCGTGGAATCATAACGACGACTACTGGAACGAAAATCGGGCCATGTACAAGGATCTACCCGTCGGCTGGCCGCAGGATCATGCCGCCTACTACGAGAAGCATAACGGCGGACGCGCCGAGCGCGGCTATGTGCGCTTCCCGACTGCCGTCGATATCGGCGATGGCGCATATTGGGCGCTAGGACTGGACGGCGCGCAGGCGACTGTCGACGTCACATTCCTGTGGAAAGGCCGCGATCCTGGCCCCAATCCCAAGCCGCTCAACAGCAAGCCTTCCCAGCGGCCATCGGGCGAGATCATGCAGACTCCTGAGCCCACGCCGACGCCGCCGACACCCACGCCGCAGCCAACGCCGCCGCCGGAGCCCGATATTATTGTCGACGATACCGGCAAGTCTTTCTTCAGCCAGGGCGAAGGGTGGAATCAGCTAGCCGGTCAGTGTGCGTACGGCGGCCAGGCTCGTATGACCACGACGATCAACAAGTCCCAGGTTGCGACTCACCAGGCTGTTTGGCGACCGGCTGTGCGCGGCGGCACCTACGATGTGTACGCCTTCATCCCGCCGTGTCCCGAGACCGGATCGCTTACCGTCGCGGCGCAGTACATTATCCACCACGCGCAGGGCGATAGCTTCGTAACGATCAACCAGCGCGCGACCTTCGGCACCTGGGCGCTGCTCGGACGCTATAGCTTCGCGCCAGGCAGCGACGGCTATGTTCAGCTGCGCAACACTGATCCGTTCGGCAACTATGCAATGGTCTTCGACGCGCTCAAGGTTGTGGCCGCCGCGCCATAACGGTCCCCGACACAGGCTGCGAGCGGCTGTGCATTCCCAGCGCAACCGCTCACAGCCTGACACTTCCGTCCTCAAAAGCTGCACCGATCGTCCTCATCCCGTAACCGCAGCCGCCCGGCCCCGGTATACCCTTTAATCCTTTGGCTTCTAGGGAACAGATCCTCTGATGACGACTCTGCACGCTCTTCGTCGAACCTACGCGCTTTCTTTCTCGGAGCTCGCGGTCCTTACCGCCGTTCCGGTGCGTCGGCTGGCGGCTTTCGAATACCAGGGGCAGGCGTTGGCGCCCGCCGAGCAGCAGCGGCTCGCCGAGCTATTCGGCATCACGACTCAGGCGCTTGAGACCGGTCTGATCTCGCGAACGGCTGCACAGCCGGCGCTGACTCCCGGTCAGGCTCAAGTTCTGGCCGTGCTGGCGGCGACCGCAGCTCTGGCCTGGGGCTTACAGATGAACAGCGACTCGGCGATCCTTGAGTCGCTCGGCAGCCAGGCGCTTGGATCGTTTTCCTCGGGCTCGCAGGCAGCCGCTGCGATCTTCCGCAGTGCGCCCACGGCAACGGTCATGCCCACCGCCACCAGCACGCCGACTCATACGCCCACCGCTAC
>DASWTW010000125.1:0-17323 GCA_036401895.1 Herpetosiphonaceae bacterium
TAGAAATATCTGGCGATCGAATCCGGTGGTACAGTGAAAACGATCGAAGGAGTTGATCATGCAGCAAGTTGCACTTCTGGGACTCGGCATTATGGGCAGCGGTATGGCGCATAATCTGCTCAAGGCCGGGTTTTCGCTCACGGTCTATAACCGCAGCCGCGATAAGGCCAAGGCGCTGGAATCGGCGGGCGCGCTCAAACGCCGCCGAGTCACCGCCGACCAGAAACCCGAGCTGGCCGGACTCGGCGACAGGCTTGCTGCCGGTCACGGGCGCGTCAAGAAACACGGCGGCGCGCTGCTGGGCCAGATCCGCCAGCTCACGGACCCAGCCGGTCGTCAGCGTGCTGCACTCGATCAGCAGCGCATCCGAGCGCACACCAGCCAGCGCGCCATCATCGCCCAGCCAGATCGCACGCGAGGCCTCGTCGTTCGCGACCATCGCCACGATCACATCGGCCGACTCGACCGCCGCTCGGGGCGTATCTGCTACCCGCGCACCCGCCGACTCCAGCGCCGTGGCCTTATCGCGGCTACGGTTATAAACCGTGAGCGAAAACCCGGCCTTGAGCAGATTATGCGCCATGCCACTGCCCATAATTCCCAATCCCAGAATCGCAACTTCCTGCATAAATCAACTCCTTCGATCGTTTCTACTGTACCACTAGATGCAGTCGCCAGATATTTCTATGACCGCTCGTACGAGTGCAGATAAAACCGCGCCGCCGGGATTTATCCTAACAATATGAATGATGTATTCTTGCTCCTGATGATCGGCAGCCTGATGCTGCCATTCGCCAACGGCTCGGTCGAGGCGATCAACTACAATATCTTCCATCGTCACGCCTCGCGGAGCATGATTTTCGCCGTCTGGATCAGTGCCACAATCCTCTCGTGGCTTGTCCTTTTAGCTCAATAAACCAAACGACATAGTTACGGCAGCGGCAGCTCGACAAAATCGTTGGGCGCGCCTGAGCCGCTGACTGGATAGCGCGTGCCTGTCACGGCATCGTACAGGCCGACGACGAGCCTCAGCGATCCCGCGGGCAGCGACTCGGGCAGCTTGAGGTCGTGAAAGCTAATAAATTGATCGCCCGGCTGCCACTCGCGCGCATCGTAGCCCAGCGCATCCTGCTGAGCGATCACCTGGCCCTGCGCGTCTTCGAGATGCACAAAAAGGCGCAGCTCGTGCTCGGCGCCGGCCAGCGCGCGGCAGAAAAGCTGCACATGCAGCGTCTCGTTGGGCTGGATCGAGCCGGTAGCTGTCATGCCCACCAGATCCAGGATCGAGCCAAAGCGCGCTTGCAGTGGCGTCGGCGGCTCGAACGGTGGGATCGTCTCGCCCTGAAGCTTGATGTAGGCGTACTGACCATTGGGCGCGTAGGGCTCGCCGCGCGCCGTGACCAGCAAGGGCTGAATGTCGTCAGTTGTCGGCGTGCTGGAGCTTACGATCGCGGTCCAGGGAGCGGTGCGCGGCCACACGATCGCGTGGCGGGCGTCGAACCACTGGGCGCTGCGGCTGCGCGGCGCGAGAAACAGATAGGTCGCGTGGCGGTAGTAATCCTCCGAGATCAGCAGCGACTGATCCTCGGGAATCTCCTGTGCTGTACGCGCAGCGTCGGTGGCGTACTGCATGTACTCGTAGTACAGCTCGGGCCGCCGCGCCCAGACCTGGAAATACTCGTGCGCCGTCGTCTGCGTCCACCACAGCCCGCACACAAGCACGGCGAGCAGCCCGGCAGCCATGCCCCAGCGCCGGCGATCCGCGATCCACTGCCAGATTGCGCCGAAGCCCAGCCCCCACAGCAGATAAATCGCCGGAGCCGCGCCGATCGCCCGCAGCCAGTGAGGAGCGTCGGCGGCGAGAATCGTGGGCAGCAGCATCACGCCCAGCCAGAGCAGGATCAGCGCGTGGGCCAGACTGCGCCAGCGCCAGAGCGCGACGAGCACACCCGCGTAGAAGGGCAGCGCCGCAATGCCGGGAAAGACAGGACGCAGCGGCAGATTGAAAAAGCCGTTGGCCGCGCCGCGCACACCAAACATGCCCAGCGTCGCGAGCGTCTGCCGTCCAACCAGCGCCAGCCACGATCCGCCGGCCGTATCGATCACCGAGATCTGCTCCACGCGCGCAAACAGATCGCCGGGCACGCGCACCATATGCACAATCAGCGGCGTCGCCACGACCAGCAGCGCGATCGTGAAGAGCAGCAGGCCGCGCCCACTGCGGCGCAGCAGCGGACGATGCCCGATCGCCAGGTAGATCAGCAGCAGCGGAGCCAGCAGCGGTAGCGCGCGGACAGCCAGGTAGGTGTACAGGCTCAGGCCGAAGATCGCGCCGCTGAGCAGCCAGTCCCGCCGGCGCTGCTGGGTGAGCGCTCGGTACAGCAGCCAGATGGCTAGCGCCGAGACCACCGGCAGCGTGTTGGCCCGAAACCCGATCCGCCCGACATGCACCAGCCAGCCACCACACGCGACAGCCAGCGCCGCCGCGAGTCCATGCCGCCAGCTCCACAGCCGCGCGCCGAGGAGATAGATCACGGGAACGAGCGCCGCGCTCCACAGCGCCGCCGGCAGCCGCAGCGCCAGCGCCGTGGGGCCGAGCAGCGCCAGGATCGGCGCGAGCGTGTAGTGAAACAGCGCCTCGTGGCCGGTATAGGACGAGAAAAACACCGGCGTTTCGCCGCGAAAAATCTGATCCTGGACCATCAGCCCGTGCGCTGCCTCGTCGAAGTGCAGCCCGGCCGGAGTCTGGCCCAGCCGCCAGCAGCGCAGGCCCAGCGCCAGCAGTGTAAGCGCCGCGACCACCAGCGGCACGATCCAGCGGCGAGCCGGCAATAGATCTGAGGATCGATCGGAAGTGTGAGCGTCAATCATACGGGTTGGCATGGTATCATAAAGGCGGCAAACAAAAGCAACAAAAGAACAAAAGAACAAAAAGGGTTATTGCTTGAGATCACACGATCGCCTACTAGCCTTTGTTCCCTTGTTCCCTTGTTCATCTCCTATCCAAGGATACTCCTATGGCAACCGTCAGCGATCCGGCACTCAAGATAGTTCGCGCCGCCTGCCCGCACGATTGTCCTGATACCTGCGCGATGCTGGTCACGGTCAAAGACGGCCGCGCGATCAAAATCGGCGGCGATCCGAGTCATCCGGTCACGCAGGGCTTTTTGTGCGCCAAGGTCTCGCGCTACATCGAGCGCACATATCATCAGGATCGGCTGCTGTACCCAATGCGGCGGATCGGGCCGCGTGGCTCCGGGCAGTGGCAGCGCATCACCTGGGACGAGGCGCTCGACGAGATCGCCGGCCGCTTCAAGTCGATCAGCGCCGAGTATGGCCCCGAGGCGATCCTGCCCTACTCCTACTCGGGCTCGCTCGGCCTGCTCATGTACGGCTCGATGGATCGGCGCTTCTTCCACAAGCTCGGCGCCTCGCTCCTGGATCGCACAATCTGCGCGACGGCCGGCACCGAGGGCTATAAATACACCGTCGGTAAAAGCATCGGCACCGATCCCGAGCAGTTCGCCAACGCGCGGCTGATCCTGCTCTGGGGCACCAACACCCTGACCTCGAATCCGCATCTCTGGCCTTTCGTCAAGCGGGCGCGAGCCAACGGCGCGCGCGTGATCGCGATCGATCCGTATCGCTCCCGAACCGCGCAGCAGTGCGACGAGCACCTGGCGATCAATGTCGGCACCGACGCCGCCCTGGCGCTGGGCATGATGCATGTGATTCTGGCCGAGGGCTTGGAAGATCGCGAGTATCTGCGCGACTACACGCTGGGCGAGGACGAGCTGCGCGCGCGAGCCGCCGAGTATCCGCCGGAGCGCGTCGCCGAGATCACGGGATTGCCCGCCGAGCGCATCATCTCGCTGGCGCGTGAGTACGCCACCACCCAGCCCGCCGCGATCCGCATCAACTATGGCTTGCAGCGCCATGCCGGCGGCGGAATGGCCGTGCGCACACTCGCAGCGCTCCCCGCGATCGTCGGCGCGTGGCGACACCCGGCGGGCGGGATTCTGCTCAGCACCAGCGGCACGTTTCCGCTCAACTATGCGGCGCTGGAGCGGCCGGATCTGATTCCGCCCGGCACGCGCACGATCAATATGATCGAGCTGGGCAAGGCGCTGACCGAGGTTAACGATCCGCCCGTGAAAGCGCTCTTTGTCTATGGCTCGAATCCGGCGGTTGTCGCGCCGGACCTTGAGCGTGTGCACCAGGGCCTGATGCGCGACGATCTGTTCGTGGTCGTCCATGAGCAGTTCCCGACCGATACTGTGCAGTACGCCGATATTGTGCTGCCCGCGACGACGCAGCTTGAGCACGGCGATATTCACAAAGCCTACGGCCAGCTCTACCTCGCCTGGAACGAGCCAGCGATCGAGCGCCTGGGCGAAGCGCTGCCCAACACCGAGCTGTTCCGGCGGCTGGCGGCACACATGCGCTTCGACGATCCGTGCTTTGCGGACTCCGACGAGGACATGGCGCGACAGGTGCTCCAGTCGGATCATGCCGCGCTGGCCGGCATTACGCTAGAGGCGCTCAAGGAGCACGGCTGGCTGCGGCTCAACGTTCCCGCCGAGTGGGCGCCCTTCGCCGAGGGCAACTTCCCGACGCCCAGCGGCAAATGCGAGCTGTTCTCGGCCAGGATGGATGCGGCCGGTCTCGATCCGGTGCCGGCATTCACGCCGCCCGCCGAGAGCCCGGCAGCAGCGCCGGATCTGGCCGCGAAATATCCGCTGGCGCTGCTGACGCCGCCCGCGCATCACTTCTTGAACACGACCTTTGTCAATGTGCTGAAGCGCTACGAGGGCGAGCCCGTGCTAGAGATCAACCCGGTCGACGCGACGCACCGTCAGATCGGCCACGGCGATCGCGTGCGCGTCTTCAACGGTCGCGGCTCGTTCCAGCTGCCGGCCTCGCTCACCGATCGCGTCAAGCCCGGCCTGGTCGTCGCGCCCTCGATCTGGTGGCGCACGCTCACGCCCGACAACAAAGGCGTTAACCACACGACCTCGCAGGCAACAACCGATATGGGCGGCGGCGCGACATTCTACGATAATCTGGTCGAGGTCGAGCGCGTCGAGCGCTGAGGCTGATGGATTCCTGATGAGGGTCGGATCAAATGCGCGACGGGCGGTGCGTATGGTAAGATAAAGCCATCCAAAATGAGAGAACCAAGATACGCCGGGGTGCGTACACTCAAAAGGAAGCCGAAACTTGGCCCAAGTACAACAACGGCCTGAAGAAGCAACCAGCGATCAGCAGTTGATCGAGCGCGTGGCGCGCCAGGACCGCCAGGCTTTTGAGCAACTATACGATCGCTATGCTGCGGCTGTGTTCGGCTTAGCGCTTCGAACGCTTGGCGATCGGCAGATCGCCGAGGAAGCGGTACAAGAGATTTTTTGGCGCGTCTGGCAGCGTGCTGCTAGCTTCGACCGTAGCCGCACCTTCGCGCCGTGGCTCTTCGGGATCGCCCACAACTATTGCATCGACGAGCTTCGGCGTCGGCGCGCGCGGCCTCAGCCGGTCTATGAAGACGACGATCATCCCGTGTTAAGCAGCATCGCCGATACGACGGATGTGAGTGAGCGCGCGCTGCAAGGCGAGCAGCAGCGGATTGTCGCCGATGCCTTGCAGCAGCTGCCGACCGAACAGCGCCAGGCGATCGAATTAGCTTACTTTGGCGGCCTGACACAGCAAGAAATTGCAACCCGGCTCGGAAATCCGCTGGGTACGATCAAAACACGGATGCGCCTGGGCTTACAAAAACTGCGCGGGCTCCTACAAGATCAAGGTCTTGTCGATTAAAAGGCCACAGGTCATCTATCCTGAACGACAGGGTTTGGTAGTCAAATGAAGACTCATTCTGAGCATGAGCACATTGAAGAACTAATCGAGGGCTATGCGCTCAACGCCCTGGACCCGGAAGAGCGCAGCCTGGTCGATCAGCACACATCAAGCTGTCCGCCATGCCGCAAGCAGCTGCGCGTGACGGAAGAAACCGTTCACATGCTTGGATTTGTCGCCGCGCCGATTGCGCCGCCAGTTCGCTGTAAGCTCAAAGTGTTGGAAAAGATCGAGCGCGAGCAGTTTTTGCACACGCCGACCCGCCGCCCTCAGATGGTCTCGCCCTTTTCGACGTGGGCTACCGTTGCTGCGCTGGTGCTGTTCATGGCGACCGGCATGTGGGGCGTGAGCCTTCAGCGCCAGATCGGCCGCATGAGCAGCGACATGGCCCGCGCGCGCAGTGAGATCGCCGAGCTGGAAGGCATGCTCGCGGAAGTCCAGGAGATTCGTTCGCTCAAAGGCGAGGGATCATCACAATATGCCGTGGCCAATACATTTATGAAGCCCGGCAGCAACAAAGCGCTGCTGGTGATCCGTAACCTGCCACCGCTGAGCGCAGGCCAGACCTATAAGGTGTGGGTCGCTCGTGAAGGCATGCAGGAGGGGCTAACGACTTTCAATCCGCCGCCCGCCGACGACACAATCCAGGTTGCGATCGAGCCCCGTGAGCCGATGGATCACTACAAGTGGATTATGGTGACGATCGAAAAAACCGAGCCCACGGATCATCCTAGCGAGAATCAGGCCCTCTTCGGCGATTTATAACCAGCTACCAGAACTCAAGGGCAAACGTGCTTAGCTTCAGCTAAGCGCGTTGTTGTTTAACCACTACTTTTAGCAATTTCTTTGCAAATCCTGTGCAAGATCAAAAATCTGTGTATAATGAATTTGCAGGACATTTGCAATTCATGTGCAAAACCTAGATCCAAACCAATCAAGGTTGCGTATAAGTAACCAACAGCGCGAAACAGGCCATTTCGCGCAGAACCGACCAAGCGCGCAGGAGTTGGCAAGACGGCTTTTGAGGATGGAATAGCTAATTGGAAGGAGTCCCAAGATGTTGCGGCGATTACTTTACAGCGTGGGGATGGCTCTACTGGTCCTCGGTTTCGCACTTCCGGCGGCAGCCCAGAATAACAACGCGATGGTGCGTGTGATTCACGCCTCGCCCGATGCCCCGGCGGTCGATGTGTTCGTGGACGGCCAGGCGGCGCTGACCAACGTCGCGTTCAAGGCGATCAGCGATTATCTGGAAGTTCCGGCAGGCGAGCACAAGGTTGCGGTCGCGCCGGCGGGCCAGGGCGAAGCGGCGGCGGTGATCACCGCCAACCCAACGGTTGAGGCCGGCAAGGCCTACACGATCGCGGCGGTCGGCAAGCTGGCGGATATTAAGGCGCAGGTCTACAGCGATAATCTGGCTGCTCCGGCGGCTGGCAAAGCGCATGTCCGCGTGATCCACGCCTCGTCCGACGCTCCGGCGGTCTCGGTCAAGGTTGCGGGCGGCGCGACGCTGATCGACAGCCTGGCCTTCCCGAATGCCAGCGATTATCTGCCCGTCGATGCCGGCAGCTACAATCTTCAGGTGACGCCGGCCGGCGCGAACGATGTGGTGCTGGATCTGGCGAACACCTCGCTGCAAGCCGGCACGATCTATGATGTCGTGGCGCTAGGCGAGCTTGCCAATATCTCGGCGGAAGTCGATACCTACGCGGCGCAGGCCAGCACGACTGGCAGCGGTAGCGCAGAAGGTGCGCCAAGCTCACTGCCGAACACGGGCGTGGGCGAGAACCTGAGCCTGATCTTGCTCGGTCTGGGCGCGCTGGCTCTGGTGAGCGGCTTCATGCTGCGTCGCCGCATGGCATAAGATATTTCAGTTCCTCCCCTTAGGTGCCAGGACCAGACGAGCGTTCGTCTGGTCCTGGTGCTTTTAAGCTTGATGTCCGAGCGCGGCCTTGATGTCGTCCATCTCCAGCCCGTCGATCGCGGTCGCGCCGATCACCGTGACGGGCACCGACTGATAGCCGAGCTGCGCCAGATCGTCCAGCGCGGCCGGGTCTTCGCGGATGTTGCGCTCGGTGAAGCTATAGCCGTTCTGGCTGAGCCAGCTTTTGATCGTGTTGCAGTCCACGCAGCGCGGGCCTGAGGTATAGACCGTGATCGTGGGTGTAGTTGGCTGTGTCATGATGCTGCTTGCTCCTTCTGTTTAGATATTGTCAAAAACGCGCCGAGCGTGATCAATCACGCCCCTACAGAATCTGGTGATTAGAATCGCAGTGTGTCGGGCCAGTGCTGCTTGAGCACCTGCGCCTCCTCGTCGGCGATCACGGTGATGCCGGCAGGATTGGGATGGATATTTGTCCACCAGCGCACGTCGCCCTCGTGCAGATGATCCTGTCCGGCGCCCAGCACCGGAATATCCTCGTCGACCACGCCGTAGCCGCGCACGCGTAGATCCCAGTTGCCCTGCTCAGTCTCGCGCCTCATGCGCTCATACACATCGACAACCGGCATCTCGTAGCACTGCGCTGCCTCGCGGATCGCCTCGTAGATCGGCTGGAGCACGGTGTTGCGATCGAACTCGTAGTGAGCGGGATAATCCACATACACTCCCGTCTCAAGCAGAATGCGGGCGCGCGGCAGATCGGAGCGCAGACGCTCGCAGAGCTGGTTCAGCGCATCGCGAAAGCCATCCACGCCATACTCGCGGCGATCGTTGACGCCGTAGCGGATCAGCACATAGTCGGGCGGCTCGTAGCGGCGCAGTGTGCGCTCGTAGCGCTTCAAGAACTTGCCGATCGACTCGCCGTCCAGGCCCTCGTTGACGATAGTACACGAATCATCGGGATACAGCTCGCGCAGACGATCGGTCAGCGCCCGCTCGTTTTTGTAGCGCGACGGCATATAGCTGGTCGCCAGCGTGCAATCGCCGATCATCAACATCTGCACGCTCATAGCCACGTCCCGGCTGGCCGCCTGTCACCGTCGACACCGATCATCACCTGCTCCTCCATTAGCGCCGCTCATGCTCTTCCATCAGCGCCAGCTGTCGCGCGACCTCCTCGACGGCCACGCGCTGCTTCCGGTAAAAATCCGACTCGCTCATCGCCAGCTTCAGCACGATCTCACGGATGCGCAGCCCCTGAAGAAAGCGCAGATGCAGAATGTTATACAGCACCCACTCCTGCGCGGTCGGCTCTAGCTGCTCGTCGGGGCGCAGATTTTCGATCGCCCGGCGCAGCACAAGCTGAAGCGCCTTGGTCGAGCTGCCGGTCTCGTTGAGCGTGTTGCGCACCGAGCGCAGCCCCAGCAGCGGGCTTTCCGAAAGCTTAGGCCCGCCCCAGTAGTGCTTGAGCGCTTCCTGGACCAGCTGATCGAAGTTGGGCAGCATCGCCACGTCGGCGTCGATCTGCTCCAGCGAAGCCGGCGAGATATGATCAAGATGCGAGGCCATCTGCTGAAGCGATTGCATCTCGGGCGTCATGCCTTGCAGCGTGGCATAGATTCGCTCCTGAAGCTGCACATTTTCCAGCGCCAGCTCCATCTGATGCGCCAGCACGCCGATCAGCCGTCGGACTTCCAGCGTTGTGCCGGAGGGTGGACAGGCCACACCGACCACGCCCAGGAACGTGCCGTTGGAAGAGTGCAGCGGCAGAATGCAATAGCCGTCGATCGGCAGAAAGTTGATCTCTTCGGGCACCGCGCCATGTTTGCGAGACGGCAGATCTCGGGACTGCTCCAGCAGATCCGGCAGCTTGTGCTCGCTGAAAAAATGCTTGACGACGTGACGCGGCCCGACCGAAGCCTTGACCACGGCGCTGTCACCCTCGGGCGCTGCCACAAAACCGCACTCGGCCCGCATCGCGCCGCAGATCGTCACCAGCGTATTTTCCAGCAGATGCCGCAGATCGGTGCGCGTAAAAGCTTTGCGATCGAAGCGCCGCAGCAGCTGAAGCTGGTCGCGGTCCTGCCACAGCAACAGATTTTCCAGCCGGGGACGGACATAGTCGATCAGATTCGGGATCACCACGGTGAAGATCATCACGCCGAAGGTAATGATCGTGTCGCGGGGCAGGCCCAGCACGTTTTCGAAGAGCGGCAACACCTGGAAGCAGACGATCACCGAGACGCCGACCAGCGGCCCGACCAGCAGCCAGCGGATAAAATCCTGCTTGACGATGCGATCCGGCAGCAGCGCGCCCTGGTAGGCCACACTGTAGGCCAGCACCAGAATCATCGCGCCGACGCCCATGTTGGTAATGATCGCCAGCGACAGCACAATCCAGGCGGGCAGCGACGAGGCCAGGCTGGCGACGACCAGGTAGGGAAACACGCCCAGGCCCGGCGCCAGAAACGACACACCCAGGTAGGTCATGCGCCGCCGCGAGGCTGTGGTGGTGTGCAGCTGGCGCGCACGGTAGATATTGTACAGGCCGCCAACTGTCACCAGACCAAACCAGATCGTGAACAGCCAGAAGAGCGGACCGGCCGCCAGCTGCTCAAGCGGCCCGTTCTCGATCCGGCCGCGCACCAGCGCGTTGGTTCCGGCCGCCAGCGCAAAAAAGATCAGCGCGCAGATATAGCCGGCCACCACGCCCCAGCGCCGCCGCAGCGACTGCAAGCCCACCGAGGTTAGAATCGCGTCCGACAGATGCAGATACGCCGCCGGCACCAGCACAATGCCGAGCCACTGCGCACGCAGCAGAAACTGCCGCGTGCTTTCGCGCACCGCCTTGTCCAGCAGCACGTCGCCGCTGAACACGATCACCACGCCCAGCAGCAGTAGCGCCGTCGCACGCGTGACCATGTTGCGCCAGTTGCGCGTGGCGATGTAGAACAGCAGCGAAAACGTAACGACGAGGATGATCTGGGCGACGAGTGTATTAAAGCGCAAAAGCGCATCGGTAAAAGTAGGCACTTCCATAATCTATACATTCGATCAGTATGTGGTTCGGCGATGGTCTAGCATTATAACACCTGGCTCGGGCCGTCAGCCGCCGCCGCACTACGCGCCCAGCGACGACTGAAGCGCCAGCCAGAAGACCACGCCGCCCGCCGCCAGCCCCACGATCAGCAGCAGCCGCTGGAGCCGAGGCAGCGCGTTGAGCGTGATCGCGCCGTAGCAGGCGCTGAAGATCGCCAGTGCCAGCCAGAAGATCGCGTCGCGCCAGGATTGCTGCCCAACGCCCACGACGATACCCAGGCCCGCCGCGATCGCCGCGAACAGCAGCATACCACGGCCCATTGCCGGATTTGATGGATTAAACATCTTCGCTCCCTGACAGTATGCTGTGCAACACAAGCGGCAAAAACCGCGTACTCTCCAAACATACAACTATTTGAACCGAAAGGCACGCGCATGCATCCGATCGTAACAGGTTTGCTGGGACTGTTTTTTCTGCTCCTTGGGCCGGTGCTCATCGCGTTCACTACAACGCTCATGGCCGATATGCTTGGCGTACTGGTGCTGCTGATCGGCCTTGGCCTCGTCGCCTCGTCCATCATCCAACTGGTACGACGCTCACCACACAGCTAGCATAGGCCGATTCATACGCCCGGCTCCTATAAACATCAGATCCGCTCCGGCGCTCCCTGTACTGTACCAGGAGCGCCGGAGCGCATTTGTAATCTGTTGCTTAATCACTTCTGGTGTCTTTCTTGCTATAAGCGGCGCTTGATACCTATAATAGCTGCGCCAAAACCGCTTCAATTTCAATATCCGGCAAGGAGCGGCTATAATCTGATGGCAGCATCGTTTGATCGTCGTCCGCAGCGCGAGGTGGAGCGCAGATCGGCCGCGCCAGGTGCATGGAAGGTGTGACCACTCCCCAGGCGTGTGCAGCGCCGCCGCTTTCTCAGCGTCCTGACTCGCTGCTCGCCAGTCGATCGCCGATCCGCCATCCGCTCAGCTCAAGCGATCGTTTTGAACGGCTCGTTTGTTAGAACTAGGAACCTTCGCATGTCCGACTCTCCTTTCGGCAGACCAGCCCGCCTTGGATCGCACGACGGGCCACCGCCCCATGCGACGCCTGCCGAGCACGAAGAGCATTTTCGCGCCGCATTCGATCAGGCCGCGATTGGCATCGCCCACGCGGGGTTAGATGGACGCTGGCTGGCGGCAAATCGCCGCTGGTGCGAGATCCTCGGCTATAGCCAGGCCGATCTCGACACGGGCTCGCTATACGATCTGCTCCCGGCCAAGCCATCCGGCGCACACCCGAGCCTTCGCCAATTCCTCGCCGATCATCAGGCGCCGTACACACAGGAGCGGCGCTATACGCGTCGAGACGGCTCGACGACATGGATCTCGCTACGGCTGTCACTGGCGCGCAGTACAGTGGACAAGGCCGATTTTGTGATCTGCCTGCTTGACGAGCTGACGGATGCTCAGCAGGAGCGCGCCGAACTGCTGGCACAGCAGGAGATCGCCCGTGCCGCGTCGGAGGCCAGCGAGCAGCGCGACCGGCTGCTGATCGAGGCGATTCCACAGATGGTCTGGACGGCGCGGCCCGACGGCTACACCGATTACTTCAACCAGCGCTGGTATGACTACACGCGGATGAGCGTCGAGCAAAGTCTCGACTGGAGCTGGCAGCTCGCAATCCATCCCGACGATCTCCAGCGCTGTCTGGCGCGCTGGACCGGAGCGATTCAGACCGGGCAGACCTACGAGATCGAATACCGGCTGCGGCGCGGCTCCGACGGCGCGTATCGCTGGCACCTCGGCCGCGCGATGCCGCTCCGCGATCGCTCGGGCGCGATCGTCAAATGGTTTGGCACTTGCACCGACATCGACGACCAGAAGCGGGCCGAGGCAATGATCCGCGATAGCCAGGAGCGCCTGAACCTGGTTGTGCGCGCCACCAACGACGCGATCTGGGACTGGGATCTGGTGACCAATGAGGTGACCTGGAACGAGGCGACCTCGCGGCTGTTCGGCTACCAAGGCGGCACGTTCCACACCACCGCTGACTGGTGGCGCCAGCATATCCACCCCGACGACCAGGATCGAATCTATGGCGGGATTCATGCCGTAATCGATCGCGGCCAGCAATCGTGGCAGGACGAGTACCGCTTTCGCCGCATGGACGGTTCTTACGCCTATGTGCTGGATCGCGGCTACGTAATCTACGATCCGGCCGGGAAGCCGGCGCGCATGATCGGAGCCATGACCGATCTTAGCAAACGCCGCGAGGCCGAGGCGCTCGTCAACGGGCAAAAGCGGCTGCTGGAAATGATCGCGCTGGGAGCGCCGCTGGCGGATGTGCTCAATGCGCTGGCGCTGCTGATCGAAGAGCAATCCAGCGGCGCGCTGTGTGCGATCCTGCTACTGCACGAGAGCGGCGAATACCTGACCTATGGCGCGGCGCCCAGTATTCCCGAGAGCTATAAACAGGCTGTGGAGCGGATTCCGGTTGGGGAGAATCTTGGATCGTGCGGCAGCGCGGTCTTTCTCCGCGAGCAGGTGATCGTCACCGACATTGCCGCCGATCCGCGCTGGGCCGGATTTGCCGACCTTGCGCTTGGGCACGGCCTACGCGCATGCTGGTCGACGCCGATTATGTCAAGCATCGGCAGGGTGCTTGGCTCGTTCGCCATGTACTACCGCGAGCCGCGCGGCCCTTCGTCCGACGACCAGCATCTGATCGAGATCGCCACGCATATCTCGGGCATCGCGATCGAGCGCACGCGCACGGGTGACGCGCTTCAGAACGCGCTCCAGCGTCTGACCTTCCACGTCGAAAACACGCCGCTGGGCCTGATCGAGTGGGATCAGCACTTCCACGCGCTGCGCTGGTCGCAGGGTGCCGAGCGCATCTTTGGCTGGCAGGCGCACGAGGTTCTGGGCAAGAGTCCCAGCGAGTGGCAGTTTGTTCATCCCGACGACGACGAGATCGTGGCGCAGGCGATCGCGCAAATGCTTGGCGGCGTCGAGCTGCGCACCGTGACGAACAATCGCAACTTTACCAAAGACGGCCGCGTGATCCACTGCGTCTGGTACAGCTCAGCGCTGCTCGACAGCGCGGGCAATCCCGTGTCGGTGCTGTCGCTGGTCGAAGATGTGACGGCGCGACGGCAGGCCGAGGAGTCGTTGCGCTTCCTGGCGGAGGCCAGCGCGATTCTGGCTTCGTCGCTCGACTACGAGAAAACGCTGTCGACGCTGGCGCATCTGGTGGTACCCAGCCGCGCCGACTGGTGCTCGATCGATATGGTCGTCGGCGACGGCATCGTGCGATCGCTGGTGGTGGCGCACAAAGATCCGGCCAAAGTTGCGGTCGCGCAGCAGGTCCATCAGCACTACCCGTACAATCCCAACGCCGCCTACGGCATTGGCCGCGTCATGCGCACGGGCAAGTCGGATATGCTCGCGGAGGTCACCGACGAGGTGTTTGTGACCAGCGCCCGCAGCCCAGAGCATCTCGCGCGTCTGCGCGCCTCGGGCATCGTCTCATACATGTGTGTGCCGCTGATCGCCCGCCAGCGCATCCTGGGCGTACTGACCTTTATCAGCTCCGAGTCGGGCCGCCGTTACACCGAGGTGGATCTGGCGCTGGCCGAAGATCTGGCCCAGCGCGCGGCGGTCGCCGTCGATAACTCGCGGCTATACCAGGAGTCTCAAGAAGGCATTCTGGCCCGCGACGAGTTCCTGTCGATCGCATCGCACGAGCTGAAAACGCCGATCACGTCGCTGCAATTGCAAGCCCAAAGCCTGATGCGCAGCGCCCAAAAGGGCGGACTGAGCAGCATCGGCCAGGAGCGTCTGCTACACAAGCTGGATCTGATCACCCAGCAGACGGAGCGCCTGACCAAGCTGACCAACGATCTGCTCGACGTGGCGCGAATTCGCTCAGGCCGGATCGAGATGCGCCTGGAAGAGATCGATCTGACGCAGGCCGTGCGCGATGTTGTGCTGCGCTTCGAGGATCAGATCGAGGCGGCGGGCTGCTCGCTGGTGCTGGATGCCGAGCCGGGTGCGATGATCAGCGCCGATCGCATCCGGCTGGAGCAGGTCGTCACCAATCTGCTGTCAAACGCGATAAAATATGGCGCGGGCAAGCCGATCGAGATCGCCGTCGAGGCCACGGCGACCAGCGCGCGGCTGATGATTCGCGATCACGGCATCGGCATTGCGCCGGATCATCTTGAGCGAATCTTCGTCCGCTTCGAGCGGGCGGTCTCGTCGCGTAACTACGGCGGCCTGGGACTGGGCCTGTATATTGCTCGGCAGATTGTGGAGTCGCTTGGCGGCTCGATTCAGGTAACAAGCGAGCCTGGTGTTGGCTCGACATTTGTGGTGATGTTGCCACAGGCCAGCGTGACGCAACCGGCGGTCGTCGACGGCTAAGCAGCAGATACCAGCTTTAAGGAGTAACGCGTCATGGCGCTGGCAAACCATCCATGCCCAATGATCTTAGTTGTCGAGGACGATAACGCGATTCGGGAAGTGCTGACCGATGTGCTGGAAAGCGAAGGCTACCAGGTCTTGAACGCGGCCAATGGACAGGAGGCGATCCGGCTGCTGCGGAGCAGCACCTTGCCCTGTCTAATCCTGCTCGATCTGATGATGCCGGTGATGAACGGCTGGCAGTTTCGCGACGAGCAGCGCCAGGACCCGGTGCTCGCGCCGGTGCCGGTGGTGGTGATCTCCGCCGACAGCGACCTGCCGACCAAGGCGGCGGCGATCAACGCCAATGATTTTATCAAAAAGCCGATCGAGCTGAACCGGCTGCTGGATACTGTCGAGCAGTACTGCGGCTAGCAGCGCCGGCGCGGCAGGAGATGAAAGCATGAGCGGCCCGAGTATCACTAGCCTTATCGCCGAGATCGGCGCGGTGGGCGTGCGCATGACCGAGATCGACGCCGCCGAGGGCGCGGCCGGGAATATCTCGGTGTTTCTGCGCGACCTCGATTCGCCGCCCGACTACGCCGGCGAGCGCCGCGTGATCGATCTGCCGCTGGCCGCGCCGGCACTGGCCGGCGGCTGGCTGCTGGTTACGGGCGCAGGACGGCGGCTGCGCGACGTGGGCACCACGCCCGCGACGACGCTCTGCTGGCTGCATATTCACGAGCACGGACAGCAGGCCGCTCTGTTTGTGGGCTCCGATATTCGGCCGACCAGCGAGCTGAACTCGCATCTCGCCGTTCACAACGATCAGGTTGCGCGGCGTGGGCTGAGCCGGCATGTGGTGCTGCACGCGCAGCCGCCCTACCTCACGTATCTCAGCCACATCGAGCGCTACGGCGACACGACGGCGCTGAACCGGCGGCTGCTGCGCTGGCAGGCCGAGACGATCATCGAGTTTCCCGAAGGCATCGCGATGCTGCCCTTTGAGGTACCAAGCTCGCCCGAGCAAGCGCAGGCTACCATGTGCGCCATGCGCTATCATCGCGCCGTTGTCTGGCAGCGTCACGGCATCGTTACGCGCACCGACGGCAGCATCAGCAAGGCGGGCGATCTGGTGGAGTATGCCGAGGCCGCCGCGCGCTACGAGTATCTCAACCTTCAGTCAGGCGAGCCCAGCGGCGGCCTCTCGGACGACCAGATGCGGCTGATCTGCGAGCGTCTGGGCGTCGAGCAATCGATCTTTTGAGGTGGTCCTTGGCCCTCATCCCCCGGCCCCTTTCCCCAAACCTCGGCGGGCCTCCACCCTGAGGGTACCCGCCGTAGGAGAAGGCGAGTAGCGGTACTGCCTTTGTTCCTTTGTTCTCCGTTTGTTCTCTTGTTCATTTGTTCCTTTGTTCTTGTCTGTGCTATCATGCCCCTAGCGACCCGAAACGACATCGTTTGCGGGATCTTGGTGTTTGTAGCGCGCTATTTCAGCGGTGGCCGGTAGGTTGCATGCGATACGGGTAGCGCTGCAAAAGTCTGACCAGAGTCGTGAAAGCTAGATCGGGCTTGAATAGATCGATTGCAAAAAATAGTCAAAAAGGACAGATAGATGATTGAAGAGCGCAAACGCGAGCGAGTCAAAAAGCTTGAGCCGATCCAGCATGTCGAGCGCAATCCCGGCTGCGATTTCGATCTAGGCTGGATCGAAGAGGTACACGTCAACCGCAGCGCCGTCGAGCGCCGGGCGTCCACCCTACCGGGCCGCCGCAGCGTCAAGCAGGATTGGCAGGCAGCCTGGCTGCTCCGCGCGATCACCTGCATCGATCTGACCACGCTGGCGGGCGATGACACGCCGGGAACGGTGCAACGCCTGTGCGCCAAAGCGCGGCAGCCCGTGCGGCCGGATCTGCTGGATGCGCTGGGCGTGCAGCAGCTTAAGCTCAAGGTCGGCGCGGTCTGCGTGTATCACGCCTTCGTCCCGACGGCTGTCGAGGCGCTGGCGGGAACCAATATTCCGGTCGCCGCCGTCTCGACGGGCTTTCCCGCCGGTCTGAATCCGTTCGAGCTGAAGCTCCGCGAGATCGAGGCCTCGGTGCAGGCCGGAGCCCGCGAGATCGACATCGTGATCTCGCGGCACCACGTCCT